>NZ_JBJKOP010000044.1:0-46884 GCF_046707225.1 Caproicibacter sp.
ACGGCGCCCACGGCTGAAGAATCGTGTTTTGCTTTACTTTCTCTCGCCGCTCTTGTTACCGACACTTTGGATGCAGCGTCACGCTGCCCCCCCGACCCGTACTTTGCATACTTTCGTACGGGATCGAAAGTATGGGCCCGTCCGGCCTGAGCACAAACTGAAAATAAGAAATAATTTGGGTTAAGGAGAACACCGCCCCAGAAAAATATAATGAGAATATTAAGACATCACAGCGCGATAGATGCCTTGCGTTCTCGTGCGGCCTGAGCACATTAAAATAAACTAAAAGAAATAATTATGAAAAGAAAACATAATTAAAAATTGCTAAAAGTAACGGCGAACGCCGCCGCTTTCAAACGATAAAAATATTTAGTTGAATTTTGGAAAATAAAGGATTATAATGAAATTGCAAGGCAAATAAAAAGCGCAATGCAGAGACAGAGTGCTAGCCCACTCTGCCCCCTGCATACGGAGTCCAAGCTCCATATACCACGGAATTCACCGCGCATTGCAGAAACCATTATACTTCCTTTTTCCGTTTTTGTACAGAGGGAAGAAAGATGGTCCACAATCTGATTGCGCGCGCGCCGGTGTATGGAATGACCCTTTTCCGTACCGGCGCTTTTTGTTTTCTTGCGGGTAGCGGCTGTCGCGCCTGGCAAAGGGTGAACTCCTCGGCAGGCACGCGGCGGCATGTTCCCCGCCGGCGAAACTGATGTTTGTGAAAAGAACTGTGGAAAAAGTAATGCAACCCCTACCATACCCGGCGCGCGCGGAGCGTTTTTGCCGGCAAAAGGGAGCAAAGCGCCCGTTCGGCGGGCGCTTTGCTCCTGATTTTTTTATGCCGGTCCGTCCGGACGGGGCGCGCCTGCGGTTTCCCCATTTTTAAGGGGCGAACCGCGCATGGGGGCCCAGCCTGCTCAGTCCGTCGGCCACGCGTTCGCGGGAATTTCCGACGAAGCCTTCGACTGCGCTTCCTCCACCGCCGATGAAACCGTCTTAGCCGGGGCCATGGTCAGCGCGTCGTCGTTCCCCCGCGCGAGCGTCGGTTCGTTGACGCCGTAGTCGTTGCTGTCGAGCTGCCCGTCAAAGCCGGTCATAAAGCCGTCCAGCGCCGGCGTGCAGAGGTCGCCGCCGACGACCTTGCCGTCGTAGACGAGCAAAGTCCCCCGCATGACCTCCTGTTCCGGGAAATTCGTGATTTCATACACCCACTGCTTGCAGGTTTTGCCCGCATAAGGGGCGAGGTCGAGCCCCTGCTCCTGCTGAATGTTGTTGTATTTTGTGTAAACGTCGTCAAATGTCTGCGGAATCGTCACTTCGCCGTCGGAAACCGACTGCGGCTTTACCTCCCAGCCGAACTGCTGAAAAAAGGCGACGCGCTCTTCGTTGGTCGAAGCGGCCAGGCTGTATTTTTTGCCGCTGTTGTCGGCTTGCGGCGCGGAGTTGTTCAGCTTCACCACAACAATGGCGGCGGTGACCACCAAAAGCACGGCCGCAAGAACGGCGATTGTTTTCCTTTTTCCCGTTTTAACCGAAATTACAAACATAATTCCGCCCCCTCAGGCAAATACATATGCCGGGGGGGCGGAAAAGATTCTCAGTTTCGACGGCAATTGCCCTGCCGCTGAAATAAAAATTAAGCGGGATCAGGCGTCCGCGGTCTCCGCGGAGGTGGAGGATTCCATGACCTTCTGCGCGACCTGCGGCGGAGCCTCCTCATACCGCGCAAAGGTAAAGGTAAACGAGCCGCGGCCCTGCGTCACCTGACGGACGAAGGTGGTAAAGTCGTGCATTTCCGACTGGGGAACGTCGGCCTCGATGGTCTGCGTCCCCGCTCCGGCCGGTTCCATGCCGAGCACGCGGCCGCGCCGTTTGTTGATTTCGCCCATCAGGTCGCCCATGTTGTCGTCCGGCACGGTGCAGCGCAGCGTGCCGATCGGTTCCAGCAGAACGGGGGAAGCCTTCGGCATCCCGGTTTTGTACGCGAGCGCCGCCGCCATTTTGAACGACATTTCGGACGAATCCACCGGATGATAGGAGCCGTCGTAAAGCGTCGCCCGCAGCCCGACCACGGGGTACCCGGCGAGCGGCCCCCGCTCGATGCACTCGCGCAGGCCCTTTTCCACCGCCGGGAAATAGCCCTTCGGCACCGAGCCGCCGACCACGCGCTCCGCGAATTCCAGCCCCTCGGCCTCGCACGGCTCGAATTCGATCCAGACGTCGCCGTACTGCCCGTGGCCGCCGGTCTGCTTTTTGTACTTGCCCTGCACCTGCACCTTTTTGCGGATGGTTTCGCGGTAAGCGACCCGGGGCATTTCCAGCTGAATCGCCACGCCGAATTTCTTCTTCAGCTTGGAGGCGAGCACGTCCAGATGCTGTTCGCCCATGCCGGAAACAATCATCTGGTGCGTTTCCGCGTTGGTGGAAAAGCGCAGGGTGGGGTCTTCCTCCGTGAGCCGTATGATGCCCTGCGCCACTTTATCCTCTTCCCCCTTGGCCTTGGGCAGAACCGCCATGGAAAGGGAGGGCGCCGGGTACTCGACCGGGGCGAGCTTCACCCTGCGCTCGGGGGAACAGAGCGTGTCGCCGGTTTTCGCCGAAAGCTTCGGCACCGCGCCGATGTCCCCGGCCGTGAGGTACGGGACGTCCTCCTGCTTTTTGCCGCGCGGAAGAATCGTTTTTCCGATGCGCTCCGGCTGGCCGGTCGTCATGTTCACCAGTCCGATGTCGGAGGATATTTTCCCCGAGATTACCTTCAGATAGGATAATTTTCCGATAAACGGATCCGCGACCGTCTTAAAGACGATTGCCGCAGACGGCGCCGTTTCGTCCACCGCAAGTTCAACCGGGCTGCC
Source organism: Caproicibacter sp. (assembly GCF_046707225.1). Classification (NCBI taxonomy): domain Bacteria; kingdom Bacillati; phylum Bacillota; class Clostridia; order Eubacteriales; family Acutalibacteraceae; genus Caproicibacter; species Caproicibacter sp. The sequence continues at coordinate 2,859 of NZ_JBJKOP010000044.1, forward strand.
CCCTTCGTCCGTTCCGGTTTCGCCGCTTTTTTCCGCCGCGGAGGGCGCGAGCCAGACAAGGCCGTTTAAAAGCTGGTCGATCCCGTTTAAGAGAAGCGCGTCGCCGCAGAACACGGGGGAGACCGCCCCGGTTTTCACACCCCTGCTGATTCCGACGATGACTTCCTCCGGCGTAAAGCTCTCGCCGGAAAAATATTTGTCGAACATGTCGTCGCCCGTTTCCGCAACGGCTTCGTAAATCGCGGTGCGCAGGCCCTCAAGCCGCGTACCCATATCGGGCATTTTCACCTCGACCGCTTTTCCGTCATGGTATTCGTACGCCTTGTATTCCAGCACGTTGACGTAGATATTCGCCTTTCCGTTCTGGATATACGGCACGACCACCGGGCACACCGACGGGCCGAAATAGGATTTCAGGTTTTCAAACACCTTGTAAAAATCCGCGCTTTCATCGCACAGGCCGTTGACGAAAAAGATTTTGGAAAGCCCGCGCGCGTCCGCCGCGGCGGCGGCCTTTTCGGTTCCGACCGCGACGCCGTCTTTCCCGGAGACCGCGACCAGCATGCAGTCGGCGGCGCGGACCGCCTCGCACAGGCCGCCCTCAAAATCGAACAGGCCGGGCGCGTCCAGCAGGTTGATCTTGTTGTTTTTCCATTCGAGCGGAGCCACCGAAGTCAATACGGACGTTTTCCGTTTGATTTCCTCCGGGTCGAAATCGCAGACGGTATTTCCCTCACCGACCTTCCCCAGGCGGTCGGTGGCGCCGGAAAGATACAGCATCGCCTCGGCAATGCTGGTTTTTCCCGCGCCGCCGTGTCCCGCGAGCGCAATGTTTAAAATATGCTTCGCCTCATATTGTTTCATTAATAGCAGCTCCTTTCAGAGGTTGAAGAATTCATGAGATCAAACATACAATTACTCAACCGAATTTATGATAATTATAGCTTGTTGCTATAAAAAATACAATGGATTCGATTAATTTTGTTTGCTTTGCGCAGCACAATTCTCACGCGGAATTTTTGGCACTGTTGGACAAAAAAAGCCCGCCGGCTGCCCGGCGGACTTCCTTTTCAAATTCAGAAAGACGCTTCGGATCCGCCCCGTTTTTCAATCAAATCCAGGCAGGTTTGCAGCGCGTCCTCCCCCGGTTTGCAGCGAACATCCGGCGTTGTGCCGAACTCCTCGTTGCTGCCGCCGTCCGGGTTCAGCCCCAAACCTGCGGAAAACCTCAGGCAGATTCCAGAGTTCGGCAGGACGAAAAACAGCGGGGCAATTCCAATCCCGTCGCCGCCCGTCGGATCTCCGACGATCGTCGCAAAGCCGGTCTGCTTGCAGAAATGTGCAAATCCCTCCGCCGAAGAATACACGCCGTCATCCGTCAGAAGATAAAACTTCCCCTGAAACTCCTTTTTCCCGATTTTGCTTTTCATGTCAAACCGGTCCTTGATAAAATACTGCATTTGCGCAAGGTCGCTTTTGTTCAAATTCGACAGCTTCGGCAGTTCCGAAATCGGAAAAAACTGTGCGTGTTCCGTCGCTAGATAGTCGCGGCAGGCCTTTCCGCGAAACAAACTGTAATCCGTATAGGAAACGTCCTTCTCCAAGTTTGGCTCGACAATCAAATTCATCCAATACCCGTCGTCTCCGCCGCCGTTGCCGCGAATGTCGATAATACAGTTTTGATCGGACGCGTGCTCCTGAAAAAACTTCTCTATTTTCGGTATGTCAGGCTCGATGTGCTCATTCAAAAAGCTGTGAATCTGTAAGCACACTGTCCGACCTTTTCCAAACGGAATCGTGGTCACATTGCCATTGGAGTTCCCGGTTTCATTTGATAAAGAATAGGATTTTTTATCGCTGTATCCATAAAACGTCCTGCTGGCCGGATTGTTTAGAACGCTGTAAAAATATGCGTTCTGTGGTAATGAATGGTATTTTCCATAAAGTTGCGTACTATAGTCATACAGATTCTGATTAACCAAACACATATGACCGCAGCCTTGAAAATTTTCAGCGCAGGAATTCAGTCGGTCAAAAAAATCCTTGTCGCTCGACGCGTTTGCCACTTGGGCGCGGTATTTTTGCCGGATTTTCTGAAAATCATTTCCCGTTGTCCGCTCCGCAACGCCCATCAGGGGATAATTGTCGTCAATGTCCTTCCACATGGCGTCGTAGTCCGCCATCCGCTGTTCGCGCGTCAGCCTATGGCTGTCGATACTCAGGGTTGCGCCCACGCCTTTCACCTGTGACGACGAACTGCCGGGGCTTCCGTTGTTTCCGCCCGTTTTGGCCCCTGCCGCGGAGCATCCGGAAGAAAGCACCAATGCGGCCGCAAGAAAACAGACGATGCCAGTTTTCAGCTTCAATCGACTCACCTTAATTCGTTTGATGAATCAATTATAGCACTTATTTTTCCCGTTTTCAACTATTTTCTCGCATTGAAAAATTTCTACCGCTTTTGAAAATTTTCCCTCGCGACAAAGCGCCGACGCTTTCGGCCAACTGCTTCAGTGCGGCGAATTATATTAAATCAGGCAGGAAAGTCAATTTTAAGATTTTTCAATCAAATCCAGGCAGGTTTGCAGTGCGTCTTTTCCCGGTTCGCAGGGAACATCCGGCGTTGTGCCGAACTCCTCGTTGCTGCCGCCGTCCGGGTTCAGCCCCAAACACGGGGAAAACCGCAGGCAAATTCCCGAGTTCGGCAGGACGAAAAACAGCGGGGCAATTCCAATCCCGCCGCCGCCCGTCGGGTCCCCGACAATCGTCGCAAAACCGGTCTGTTTGCAGAAATGCGTAAATTCGTCCGCCGAAGAATACACGCCGTCGTCCGTCAGAAGATAAAATTTCCCCTGGAACTCCTTTTTCCCGGTTTTGCTTTTCATGTCAAACCGGTCCTTGATAAAATACTGCATTTGCGCAAGGTCGCTTTTGTTCAGGTTCGGCAGCTTCGGCAACTCGGAAATCGGAAAAAACTTTGTATTTTCTGTCGCTAGATAGTCACGGCAGGACTTTCCGCGAAACAAACTGTAATCCGTATAGGAAACATTATGGTCAATGTTCGGTCTAACAATCAGATTCCACCAATACCCATCGTTTCCGCCGCCGTTACCGCGAATGTCGATAATGCAGTTTTGGTCAGAAGCGTGCTCCTGAAAAAACTTCTCTATTTTCGGAGTGTCAGGCTCAATGTGCTCATTCAAAAAGCTGTGAATCTGTAAGCATACTGTCCGACCTTTGCCAAACGGAATCGTGGCCACATTGCCATTGGAGTTCCCGGTTTCATTTGGAAAGGAATAGGATTTTTTATCGCTGTATCCGTAAAACGTCCTGCTTGCGGGATTATTCAGAATACGGTAAAGATACGCGCAATGTGCTTGTGATTGGTGTTGTCCATAGAGTTGTGTACAATAGCCATACATATCCGGCTCAAACAAACACATATGGCCGCAGCCGTGAAAGTCCTCAATAGATGTTTCCATCCAATAAAAAAAGCTTTTGTCGCTCATAGCATTTGCCACTTGGTCGCGGTATTTTTGCCGGATTTTCTGAAAATCATTTCCCGTTGTCCGCTCCGCAACGCCCATCAGGGAATAATTGTCGTCAATGTCCTTCCACATGGCGTCGTAGTCCGCCAGCCGCTGTTCCCGCGTCAGCTTGTGGCTGTCGGAACTCATTACAGCGCCCACGCCTTTCACCTGTGACGACGAACCGCCGGGGCTTCCGTTGTTTCCGCCCGTTTTGGCCCCTGCCGCGGAGCATCCGGAAGAAAGCACCAATGCGGCCGCAAGAAAACAGACGATGCCAGTCTTCAGCTTCAATCGACTCACCTTAATTCGTTTGATGAATCAATTATAGCGCTTATTTTTTTCATTTTCAACTATTTTCTCACATGAAAAAACTCTACCGCTTTTGAAACAAATCTTTTTTCGCTAACCCGTTTGCCTTAGCCTGCTGCCGCCAGCCGATTTCCGCCGCCGTCTTGTACGCAATTCTGGGATAATTCGGGCTCGTAAACAAATCTTCCCCGCCCGACAAAGCATGGATGCTTTCCGCTAACTGCCGCAGCGCGGCGGAGAAATTCTTCTTCGGCCCTTTTCCCGGCGGCACGCCGGCAATGCCCGGCAGCATTCCACCGCCGCCGAGGCCGACTCCGCGCCCCCAGACAAGACCCGATTTTTCGCACCAGTTCCGCATGATGCGCAGCGCGTGCCGATTCTGGATCCCCTCGTAAAACCCGCAGTTGGCAACGGCGTACACCGTCGGGGGATTCTCTCTTTTGCGGAAGGATTCCTCCAGCCCCGCCATGCAGTTCAGAAGATGGGAGGGAATGCCGTCCACATAAAGCGGGAACGCAAACACCAGCGCGTCCTGATTCGCCAGCTCCTCCGTATTTTCCGGAAGCGCGGGGGTGTGGAATCCGTACTCCGTGACGGCGTGCTCCGCGAGCAGGCCTTTCAATTCTTCCAGAATCACGCCGGAGGCGCTGTCCTTTAATTTCGGGCTTGCATTGATCAATGCGATTTTCATGACAGCACCCCCTTGAAATCTTCCGCGCGCTCCGCGAAATGAACCTCGCCGGCCGTACCGTCGAGGTTCACCGTGTTGGCCTGCACCAGCTCCCGCGCGGTCTGCCGCTCCGCTGCGGTGATGTTTTCTCCGTAAAAACAGACCGACAGTTTGAAACGGTTGTCGTATCGTCCCTTGTGGTGCATTTCTCCGTTGCGGATGGTAAAGTCCGGAAGACTGTACGAAATATTTCTGTCTACTACATTTTTGACGAACGGACTGAATCCGCCGTAAAAGCACCTGCTGATCAGAATCAGCTCCTCGCACTGCGCCAGCAGCGCGCTCACGGTCTCGTACCCGTCGTGAATGACGCACTGCCCCGGGGTTTTGACCCAGCAGCCGAAGCAGCCGACACAGTGGCGAATCTTCCCATTGTCGGAAATCACGCGGATTCCGGATTGCTTCGGGAGGATCGTTTCCGCCTGCTCCGGCGTCAGATCATGAATGATCAGTTTCATTTGTTGTTCAACCTTTCTTCGCCGGAACGGTTTCCGGCGCGATTCTCGAGTTCCTTACGGCTCAGACGCAGGGCTTTTCTCCGGACGACGGCCCCGCGGAATTCTCTTCTTTCCGGATTTGGCTCAAAAAGGAGAAGAACGCGAAATCCACCTGCGGATGAATATCCTCAAACGGAAGCTTCGCCGCTTCCGCCGCAAGCATGCAGGCGATCCCGTGCGTATAAATCATCATGCTCATATAAAGCCGCCGGGCGCCCGCTTCCGTAAGGCCGAGCGTCGATTCTATTTCCTGCGTAACGCCGTTCACCGCGCATTGGCGGTAAACCTCCTCAAAGGTGTTTGCCTTCATGTAGGGCGAGAGGAACAAAAACCGGAACAGGTTCTTTTCCTCCTTTGCAAAGGCCAAATGGCATTTGCCGGCGGATTGGAACCGCTGCTCCGGGTCCGACCGTTCTTCGATGAATCGGTATAAATACCGGCGGCAGCCCTCAAACAGCTCCGTCATCAGTTCTTCCATCCCGCCGAAATAGCTGTAAATCGGCTGGACGGAGCACCCCGCCTCTTCCGCGATTCTTCGCGCGTTCAGCTCGCCGGCCCCCTGCTCCCGCAGGACCCGGAACGCGGCCCGCAGAATTTCTTCTTTCGACGTCTTTTGCTTCGGCAATTCGAATCACCCTTATATTACGTTTGTTATATAACACCTGTAATATATAATATTCCGTGCCGTTTGTCAAGCTGAAATTCATGGAATCCCAAAACGGCTTCAAAAAAGCCCGGGCGCACAATGGAACCGGCGCCGGGGCTTTTTCAATAGCCGAAAAATACTGTTGAAATCTGGAAAAAACAGGTTTATAATGAAAATTGCAGGGCAGAAACAAAAAGTGCAAAGCAGGAACAGGGTGTCGGAAGCACCCTGCCCCCTGTATACGGAGTGCACGCTCCATACACAACGGTTTTCACCGCGCAATGCAGGACTTATTATACTTCCTTTTTCTGTATTTGTACAGAGGGGGGAAGGGTTCGCAAGTCCGTTGAGATTGCACGCGCGCACCGGTGTATGGAATGAAAAAATTCCGTACCGGTGCTTTTTGTTGCCTTGCGGGGGCGGCGTACCGCGATTCATTTTTTCGCACGGGAAGTTTGGAAAAGCTTTGCGGTACCGTTTGTTCCCGCCGGCGGCGGGTGTGTGCCTGAAAGGGCGCGGTGAAAGGAAGTAGTAAAAATAAAAGCGTCGTCCCGCGGTTTTGCGGAGCTTAGGCAAGCTTCGGCAGAGCCGACGGGCCAGCGCGCCGGAATCGGGACCGACCCGGCCTGTGAAACGCGAACGCGCGAAGGGGCCGAAAAAGACCGCCGACGGCGAAGAAAAAAGGAGTGGAGCGCCTCGTTTGGGCGTTCCGCTCCCACTTTTTATCAGATTGCGCCGTCCCGGTCCATCCGGACCGGACGCGCCTGCGGCGTTCACGACTTTCGCTTTCGGGAGTGGCTACCCTCTATCCCGCCCGGCAAAGCCATGAACTTGCTCCGTTCCCAACGGCGGGTCGTTGGTGCGGCGGTACGCTGCTCAGGGTCGGCGGATGCGGGGGACGAGGAAAACAGCAAAAGCCCAGAACGCCTCATAAATGGAAAGCGCGGTCAAACTAAGCTGCTCAAGCCCGGAGTAAAGCGACAAAAACGCCACGAGCGCGAACCCCAGCCCCACGGCGGCGGCCTGAAGCGCGACGGCGATGGAGATGTTCCCGCGCTGCCGGACGCATCCCGTCAGCAGGCGCAGCATGGAAAAGGCCCGCCCCTTCGTCGCGATCATCGCGTCCGCCCGATCCGGTTCCGCGGAAACAAGATCGGTGTAAATCTGGCCGAGCTGTTCCGGCAGAACGGTAATTTCCTGCTCGTACAGCCCGAAGCACTCCGCCAGAAAGCGCGGCGTGATATTCGGGTCGCTGGTTCGCACGATCAGGCCGATCCCGTTGCGCTCCATCCGGCGCAGCTCCTGCGAGCGCCGCAGGTCAGAGCGGTAATTGATGATGAACATGGCGACCAGGCACCCTTCGGTCGCGAGATAGACAAGCCGCTTCCCGCTTTGAATATACTTCTTCTCATAATCGCGGGACGGCGGCTCGATGCCGTGCGCCCGCATCAGCTCACGGGTTCCGATCAGAATCTGCCGACCGGAAACGGTCCCGGTCACGCCCCTGCCGTCCTCATAGACCGGCTCGCCGATTTTGGGCAGGATTTCCCGGCGGCTTTTGATGATCTGGTCGAACAGGTCCGAAAGCGGGCCGCCGACCGTACCCATCAGCGCGGCGGCGTCCAGAATCGCCTCGTCGATGCGCTGCCCGGCAAACGTGCGGATGCCGTTCAAAATCACCGTTCCGCGCGGGAAGAGGTCCTCCGCGTCCAGCATCACGGCGTTTGTCGCGCTGAAGCGGTCGATCGCCGCCCAGCCGGAAACCATCGACCCGCCGCGGCGGGCGATGTTGCTCAGCCGGGAAACAGGCAGGTTGACGCAGAGCATGTTTGTGAACGGAACGCAGATGCAGCAGGACGCCGCGAAGGCGGTCAGCGAGGAAACCGCGTTCCCGGTCAGGAACGCGCACCCGATGCAAAGCGCCAGACTGAGCAGAAACCCGGCGGGAGCCAGCACCTGCGAAACATGGTCGGCCGGGTCCGGCGCATAGGAAATCCGCAGGAAATTGCGGAGAAACGCCGCCTTCGACTGGTAGGCGATGCGCGGCTCGCCGATCACGCAGTCCTTGGCAAGACGCAGAGAGGTATTGTAATCGCCGTAGATTCTGACGGCGTATTTCGGCTCTTTCGCGCAAAGGTACCGGAAGTTGGAATAGATGCGCCTTGCCATGCTGAATTTGCCGCAGGCGTTCAGGAACAGGGCCGCGGCGGCGAGCGGGGCGTACAAATAAATTCCCTGCGGAACGCCGAGAACGAGCAGCACCACCGTCTGGATCAGCACGGCCAGAACCGCGACGGCCGCCGCCGAATCGGAGTTTGCCTGAAAGGAGGTCAGCCCCCGGAGTCCGTTCCAGAAAGTTGGAAAGCTGAACGCCGCCGCGATAATCAGAAACACAAGCTGGAGGACCGGGTAAGCCCCGCCGTTCAGAACCGTATGTAGCTCCGGCGGAAGAATCGCCGGATGCTCGGCCAGAAAGCCGACTAAAAGCAAAATCAGAGTTGCGATGCCCGTCACGGCCAGCCGGAGGGACAGCCGGGTGACGTTTTGCAGAAGGTCGCGCCGGACGGAGGGCGCGTCCTCCTCATCCGTATAATCGTCCAGCTCCTCCTGTTCCCCGAACGGCTCGGCGGCCGACTCCTCCGGCTCCTCGCTCCCGAACAGGCGGAACCGGCGTTTGGTTCCGCGCGCCGGAGGCTGATCTTCCTCCCCGGCCCGCGGTTCGGGCAGGGGGTTTTCACCGATCAGCGGGCCGGGCACGGGCCAGTTTCCCAAATGCTCCGGGTCGTCCGGCGCGAAGTCCGGCTCAGGGTTTGGCTCCCGCTTTTGACCCGGCTCTTCCTCCGGCTCCGGAATCGGGCCGCTCTCATGTTTGGGGAACGGGATCGGCTCCGGCGGTTCGGGCAGCGGATAGGCCGCGGCCTCCGCCGTCAGAATCTCCCGGAATGACCTGGGTTTGATCACGTGGGTCGGCACGGCGCACGCGCGGTACTGCGGTTTTTGCCCGTCGGCCGGTTCCGTGCGCGGCGGGGGAGTGTGCCGGTCCTCTTTTGCCTGCGGCGGCTGCTTTACCGGCTCTTTCACCGGCACGGGCGGAGTTTCCTCCGCTTTCGCAGGACCGCTGTCTTCCTTTTCGGCGGAATCCGCCGGCTGTTCGTCCGGTTCCTGCCGCCCGCCCGTTGTGATTTCGGGTTTTCCGGGCGGCTGCGGCACGGGTTTCGTCACCGGAGGGCGCACCTCCGGCTGGCGCTGCGGCCCGGGCGTCACCGCCGGGTCGTGGGGGCGCTCCGGCTGCGGAACCTCCGGCTCCTGCGGCCCGGGCGCCGGAACCTCCGGCCCGCGCGAAGGCTCTTCCTGCGGCAGAATTTCGTCGGGGTCAAGGCCCGCCTGCCGCATGATTTTTTCCAGCCGCTCGTGGCGTTCCCTGTGAATCCGTTCAAAGGTCTCCGCCATATCCGGGGCGTCTTCCTCCGCGCTTCCGTCAAAAAGGTAGGGGAAACTGGAACCGGTTTCGTCCCGGTTCGCGCGCTCACCCCCGGAGCGGACGGTCTTTTCATATTCCTTGCGGTACTCCTCCAGCGGCTTGAGCTGAAGGCCGTAATAAAGGTCATCCTCCTCGCGGAATTCCTCTTCCTTTTTCTTGCGCCCGAACAGGGAAAACCGGCGCTTTTTCCGTTTCGGCTCCGGTTCGTCCCCGCCGGGCTCCTCTTCGGCAGACTCTTTCTCCGTTCCCGCTTCCATATTCAGCGCACGGCGGGCCCCCTGCAGAATTTCCTCTCTGTCGGGCGGCTCGCTTCGCGCGGTGCCCGGGGCCGGGGATGTTTCGCGGTCCTTGATGATGCGTGCCTCCGCTAGGATTTCTTCGACCGAATAATCTTTCTGCGGAGTTTTTCCGTTGTCGTCCATTCGATCCGCACTCCCGTATTATTTTGTCTTAATTCCAAGCCGCTGCCGGGCGATTTCATAACAGATGATACCGCATGCGACGGAAGCATTAAGCGAGTTTATCTTTCCCCTGATCGGCAGGGATATTACAAAATCCGATTTTTCTTTGACCAGCCGCCCGACGCCGAACCCCTCCGATCCGATGACCACCGCCGTCGGGCCGGAATAATCCGCTTCGCACCACGGCTGGCCGTCCATGTCGGCGGCATAAATCCACACGCCGCGTTTTTTCAGGTCCTCCAGCGTGCTGGCCAGGTTGGTGACCCGCGCGACCGGAACGTATTCCACGGCGCCGGCGCTGGATTTTCCAACGGCCCACGTCAGCCCGACGCTGCGCCGCGACGGCAGAATCACCCCGTGCGCGCCGGAACATTCCGCCACGCGCAGAACGGCGCCCAGGTTGTGGGGGTCCTCCAGCCCGTCGGCAAGAATCAAAAACGGCGGCTCTCCGCGTTCCTGTGCCAGTTGAAACATATCATCGACCGTCGCGTATTCCTTCGCGGCCGCGATGGCGGCCACGCCCTGGTGAACCGCCCCGGCGCACATAAAGTCCAGCTTTTTGGGGTCGATTTCCTTGACGGGAATGCCGCGCTGCTTCGCCTTGGCAATTAAAGCGGCGACTGAGCCGGACCTTTCCCCCCGCGCAAGGCAGAGCTTGTCGATCGCCCTGCCGCTTCTCAGCGCCTCCGCGACGGCGTTCCTTCCGGCGATTACGCCGCTGTCCTGTTGTATTTCTCCGCCGTTTTTCAACTTGCACCTCTCCAAATCCGGATGACATCCTGTATTGATACTGGTTATTATACCATATTTTACAGAAAACAGCAGGAAATTTCCTCAAGTTTCATTGATTCCCCGCAAGTATGCAGCGGGAAAACGCCCGTGCAAGGCCGATTATACCCATCGTATTTACATGAGTTGACATAAAATACGCGAACAAGCTGTGGAAAACTCTGTGGAAAATGTTGATAAGTCAGGCGGGCCGACTGTGGAAAATGTGAATTCATAAAACTGCATATTCAATTATGTAAACCTAAGACGGCGCTTTTCCACTTTCTGCCGATAACCGTCCGTATTCCCGGAGCGGTTGAAGCGCGGCCCGGTCCATGCTATAATAAACGCTGATTTCAGCAAAAAAGGAGGGACGGCGTCATGAATCTGGACACGCTCGGCCAGAGTGTGGACTGCGGGCAGTGCTTCCGCTGGGAGCGCCTGCCGGACGGCTCCTGGAGCGGCGCGGCCGGAAGCCGGTGCGTTCACGTCACGGGGGAAAACCTCGGCGGCGTGCTGTCGGACGCGTTCTGGGCGGACTATTTCGACATGGGCCGCGACTACGAAGCGATCCGCGAGCGGTTCTGCGCGCTCGACCCGATTCTGGGGCAGGCCGCGCGCTACGCGCCGGACCTGAGGATTCTGAACCAGGACCCATGGGAAGCGCTTTGCTCGTTCCTTTTGTCCCAGTGCAACAACATCAAACGGATTAAAGGCCTGGTTTCCCGCCTGTGCAAAACCTACGGGGAATCAAACGGCGCGTGCGCTTCGTTTCCCCAACCGGAAGCGCTCGCCGTGCTTTCGGAGCAGGACCTGCGCGCGCTTGGGTGCGGGTACCGGGCGGGGTATCTGGTTGGCACGGCCCGCCGGGTTGCGGAAGGCGCGCTGGATTTTGAGCGCCTGCGCCGCCTTCCGCTGGAAGAAGCGAAGCGGGAGCTGACTGCGCTGCCCGGGGTCGGGCCGAAGGTCGCGGACTGCGCGCTGCTGTACGGCCTTCACCGGTTGGAGGCGTTCCCGATGGACGTCTGGATGAAGCGCGCGATGAAAGTGCTCTTCCCCGGGCGAAAACCGGAAGATTTCGGGGAATACGCGGGCATTGCACAGCAGTATATTTTCCATTACAGCCGAAACCATCCGGAGTTGTTCTGAACAAAAAGATCATTAAATTTTTAACAATCTCTATCCCTTTCCATATTTATCTTTTCCGGAGAATGAGGTATAATAAAGGAAATTAAACATTAGGAGTGAAAGCCGATGTCGTTGGTCAATACAAAAGATATGTTTCAAAAGGCCTACAACGGCGGGTATGCCGTCGGGGCATTCAACGTCAACAACATGGAAATTGTGCAGGGTATCACCGAAGCGTGCGCGGAGCTGAAAGCCCCGGTGATTCTGCAGGCTTCCGCGGGCGCGCGCAAGTATGCCTCCCACACCTATCTGGTCAAGCTGGTCGAGGCGGCGGTCGTGGAAAACCCGGATATTCCGATCGCGCTGCATTTGGATCACGGCCCTTCCTATGAAGTCTGCAAAGACTGCATTGACGGGGGATTCACTTCCGTCATGTTTGACGGCTCCTCCAAGCCGTACGAGGAAAATGTGGAAGAAGCGCGCAAGGTTGTGGAGTACGCCCATAAGTACAACGTGACCGTGGAAGCCGAGCTCGGCAGGCTCGCCGGGATTGAAGACGCTGTGGCGGTTGAGGACGATAAGGCGCAGTTTACAGACCCGGATCAGGTTCAGGATTTTGTCAAGCGCACCGGCGTCGATTCCCTCGCCATCGCAATCGGAACAAGCCACGGCGCTTATAAATTCAAGCCGGGCCAGAAGCCCCAGCTCCGCTTCGACATTCTGGAGGAAGTCGCTTCGCGCCTGCCCGGATTCCCGATCGTGCTGCACGGCGCTTCGAGCGTCATTCCGGAATTCGTTCAGATGATCAACCAGTACGGCGGAAAGATGCCGGACGCGATCGGCATTCCGGAGGACATGCTCCGCAAGGCCGCGACCATGGCGGTCTGCAAAATCAACATCGACTCCGACCTCCGTCTTGCCATGACGGCAAGCGTCCGCAAATACTTTGCGGAGCATCCGGACCACTTTGATCCCCGCCAGTACCTCAAACCCGCCCGCGACGCGATCAAAGGAATGGTCGAGCATAAAATCACCGCGGTTCTCGGCTGCGCCGGAAAGGCCTGATCTTCGGCATCTCGCTTCTATGAATTGCCAATTCCCCTGTCTCCGTCTGAGGCAGGGGAATTTTTTATACATATATAACAATTATTTGTTTCATAATGGAATCTTTTTAACAAAATTCACTTTTAATTCTGATCTGTAAATTATAAATCAGTGTAGAGTGTAATATAAATTGTGTCATGTATACAATGTACATAAAACAAGATAGGAGGGCCTTTCTTGAAAACAATACCGATTCCATATTACAGGTCGACTTTGGACCTGCATGTTGAGGAACAGAACCTTGCCGCGGTCATCACCGCCAAAATGCACGGGGTTCGGGCGGAAAAAAGCGAACAGGAGCTTGTCCGCGACGCCCTTGCGCATCCGATCGGCACCAAAAGCCTGCGCGAACTGGCGAAGGGAAAGCAGAAAGTCGTCGTCGTAACCAGCGACCACACGCGGGCGGTGCCGAGCAAAATCACGCTGCCGATCCTGCTCGCCGAAATCCGGTCCGGCAACCCGGCCGCCGAGATTACGATCCTGATCGCAACCGGCCTGCACCGGGCGACGACGGAGGAAGAGCAGAGAAAGATGTTCGGCGACGAAATCGTGGATCACGAAAAAATCGTCGTCAACGACGCGTTTCGGCCCGAGGATTTCGTGTTCGTGCAAAAGCTACCCTCCGGCGCGGATTTTCATGTGAACCGCCTTGCGACCGAGTGCGACCTGCTGGTGACGGAAGGCTTCATCGAACCCCATTTCTTCGCGGGGTTCTCCGGCGGACGCAAAAGCATTCTTCCGGGAATCTGCTCTCAGGAAACCGTCAATGAAAATCACAGCTTTCAGGCGATCGCCAGTCCCTACGCGAAAGCGGGGGTGCTCTCCCACAACCCGATCCACGAAGACATGGTCTGCGCGGCCCGCGCGGTCAACGTCCGGTTTATTCTGAACGTCGCGCTGGACGGAAATAAAAAAATCATCTCGGCGTTCGCGGGCGACCTGGAGCAGGCGCATGAAAAGGGCTGCGATTTTATCAGGAGCCTTTCCCAGTGCCCGGTCGTCACCGGAGATATTGTCGTTACAAGCAACGGCGGCTACCCTCTGGACCAGAACCTTTACCAGGCCCCGAAAGCGGTCGCGACCGCCGAAGCCTGCGCGGGGGAGGACGGAGTCATCATCATGTGCGCGTCCTGCGTTGACGGTATGGGCGGAACTCATTTTGAAAAACTGATTCTCTCCGGCACCGTGGATGAAATCGAAAAGCGCCTTTCCGCCATCCCGCCGAAAGAGACCATCCCGGAGCAGTGGTGCGCTCAAATCTACTCCCGTATTCTGAAAAAGCACAAGATCATTCTTGTAACCACCTATCTGGACCATGACCTGGTGCGCAGGGCAAACATGATTCCGGCTTCCAGCCCGGACGAGGCGCTCGCCATGGCGTATGAAATCAAGGGAAAGGACGCGAAGGTGGTTGTCATCCCGGACGGCGTTTCGGTTCTGGCGGTCAAATAACCGGACATTTTGTGAAGGAGGTATTTTAATATGAGCCTGCAGCTGGCCTTAAAAATCAATGACCGGGACAATGTGGCGACGATTTTCGCCGACGGCATTGTCTCCGGAAGCGAGGTGGAGGTGCGCGACAAACAGGGGAATTCCGAAATAATCAAAGTGCTGGGCGACATCCCCTTCGGACACAAGATTGCGCTGAAAGACATTCACCCGGGCGAGGAAATCTTCAAGTACGGCGAAGAAATCGGGGCCGCCACCAAGGAAATCAAAAAGGGCGAGTATGTTCATGTGCACAACCTGGACAGCATGCGCGGCCGCGGCGACCTGAAAGGAGAGCGGAACAAATGAATTTTATGGGTTATGTCAGACCGGACGGGAAGGTCGGCGCAAGGAACCATGTGGCGGTCATCCCCAGCGTCATCTGCGCCAACGACGTCGCGCAGGCGATTGTCGGCCAAGTGCAGGGCACGGTCGGTTTTTTCCACCACCAGGGCTGCTGTCAGCTGCCGCCGGACCTCGAGCGCGTCACGGACACCCTCATCGGCTTGGGGTGCAGCCCGAATGTCGGCGCGGTGCTGATCGTAAGCCTTGGGTGCGAAGGCACCGACCATGAGCGGATGCTTGAAACCATCGCCAAAACGGGCAAGCCGGTTCAGATCATCCGCATTCAGGAGCTGGGCGGCGCAAGCCGCGCGATTCAGGCGGGAATCGACGCCGCGCAGGAGCTTGTCAGGCAAATTTCCGGGCTGCAGCGCGAACCGGCCGACCTTTCGAACATCGTCATGGCGATCAAATGCGGCGCGTCGGACACGACGAGCGGAATGGCCTCCAACTGCGTTGTCGGCTACGTCGCCGATAAAATGGTGGACCTGGGCGCAACGGTGGTGTTCGGCGAGACAACCGAATTCATCGGCGCCGAGCATATTCTGGCGCGCAGAGCCGTGAACAGGGAAGTGGCCGACAAAATTTACGAAATCGTCAACCGGATGGAAACGAGGGCGAAATCCCTCGGCTGCGACATGAGGAAAGGGCAGCCCACCCCCGGAAATATCGCGGGCGGACTCTCCTCCATTGAGGAAAAATCCCTGGGCGCAATCGTAAAATCCGGTTCCAGGCCGATTCAGGGCGTTCTGGAGTACCCGGACATGGTGAACGGCCAAAAGGGCCTTTGGATTAAGGACACCCCCGGCCGCGAACCGGAAATCCTGACCGGAATGGCCTGCACGGGCGCGCAGTTCATGATGTTTTCCACGGGGCGCGGTGCGCCGCAGGGCTTCCCGAGCATGCCCGTCGTGAAAATCTGCGGCAACCCGAACACCTTTGAGCGCATGAGCCACGACATGGACCTGAACGCCGGTTTGATCATCAAGGGCGAAAAAACGATTGAACAGGTTGGCGAGGAGGCTTTTCAGAAAGCCCTATGTGTTTTAAACGGTGAAATGACGAAAAACGAAGCGATTAAGTATTTCAATTCCATCGACATTCACACCCTGGGGCCTGTCATTTAAGTCCTCACTCTTTTCGCGATTCGGCCGCAAGACCTTCCAATGCGGTTCATCTGGTAATCTCATTTCTGCGATGACTGGGGAAAACGGCTTTTTCACTTGGGAAAGCACACTTTGTATTGTTAAGGGAGATTGTCATTATGATCAGTATTATTGCGCTTTTAATCGGCATCGCGCTGCTCATCTTTTTAGTCGTCAAGACAAAAATCCAGGCGTTTCCCGCGTTGATCCTTTCCGCAATCGTCATCGGGCTTCTGTCCGGCCTTTCGACCGACAAAACCATCAGCGCTGTCACCAAGGGGTTCGGCAATACCCTGGGCAGCATCGGCATTGTCATCGGCCTTGGCTGCATCATGGGAAAATTCATGGAAAAAAGCGGAGCGGTCAAGCGAATGGCGCTGACCATCCTCAAAAGAATCGGCATTAAACGGGCGGATGTTGTTTTGGGCATCACCGGTCTGCTGGTTTCCATTCCCGTCTTCTGCGATTCCGGTTTCGTCATTCTTTCCTCCCTTGCGAAGGAATTCTCAAGACTGACGCGTAAATCCATGATCCTGATGGGCGGCCTGCTCGGCATGGGACTTTACATCACGCATTTCCTGGTTCCGCCGACCCCCGGCCCGCTGGCCGTCTGCGGCGCGTTTGGAATCGACATCGGGGAATTCATTCTTTACGGCGTTTTGCTTGCAATTCCTCTGTTCCTTGTGGCTGTATTCTATTTCCGCTGGGTTGCAAAAAAGAATCCTGACATCATTCCCGAAATGGGGGAAGAGGATTTCAGCCAGCTTTCCGCAGATCAGCGCGCCGCACTTCAAAAAATTGAAGCAAAGCAAAAAAGCGGCCGCGACCTTACCAACGACGATTTTAACGAGCTGCTGAAGGACGAAGCCATGCCGGGAACCTTTATTTCCTTTGCAACCCTGTTGGTTCCGATTCTTCTGATTCTGACCAACACGGTTCTGGGCTTTATGAAGGTTACGGGCCCGGTCAAATCGTTCTTCACCCTGTTCGGCTCCCCGGTCTGCGCGCTCTTTATCTCGGTACTGATGGGCGTTTACCTGCTCTGCGGAAAAATGCCGAAAGGCGAAGCTCTTAAAACAATGGAATCCGCGCTGGCGGACGGCGGCCTGATCGTGTTCGTAACCGGCGCGGGCGGCGCGCTCGGCGGTGTTATTTCGGCAACCGGCGTCGGCACCCTGATGGCAAAAAGCATTGTGGCGGCGGGGCTTCCCGCAATTCTCGTTCCTTTGCTTGTGGGCACGCTGCTCCGTTTCCCGCAGGGCTCCGGAACCGCGGCAATGGTCACGGGCGCTTCCATCCTCGCGCCGATGCTCCCCACGCTGGGAATCAATCCGGTTCTGGCGGGCCTGGCCCTCTGCTCAACTGCAATGTGCCCGTCCTACATGAACGACTCCTACTTCTGGGTTGTGACCAGATTCAGCGGATTCGACGAAAAGACCTCCCTGAAGACATGGACCCCCGCAACCGTGCTGATTCCGCTTGTTTCTTCCGTAATCCTGATTCTTGTGAGCGTAATTTTCTGAAATCTTTGCAGTATATTTTTAGCCCGCCTTGTATACAACACACCGTATACTTGGCGGGCTAAGTTTATTTTACAGAGTTTTTACGAATCGGTCCGGATACATTTGGAAAGGTATTCCTTGCTGGTGATATATTCAATCACCTTTTCCTTTGCCAGAGCTAAATGACTGCGGTTGATCTCCTCCGCCTTTTCAACGTCTCCGGCAAGAATATTGCTTACAATTCCTTCATGCTCCACAATGGATTCGTCAAACCTCTGGCGGCTGACCAGCGAATAAATGCGAAAGGGCTGAATGATGGAGTGTATCTTGTCATAGGTCGATTCGATCAGGCTGTTGCCGCCCAGGCTGATAATCAGCGAGTGCAGCGTGGTATCATGCTCGATATAATTTTTCAGATCGTTGCTTTGATAGGTTTTTTTCAGATTTTCCAGACAGCCGGCAATGACTTTCTTCATCTCCGGCGTCAGAAACCGGGGCGATTTGCGGATGGCCTGCGACTCAAGCAGAACCCGGAATTCAAATACTTCGTCGATGTCCTTCGCGGTGAACACCCGCACAAAGGTGCCCTTGTTGGGAATTGTGTCCACCAGGCCGTCATTCGACAGCTTGCGCAGAGCGTCGCGAATCGGCGAACGGCTCACGTGCAGATGTTCCGCCAGTTCCTTTTCCTGCAGCCACTGGCCGGGCGAATAGGTTCCGTCGCATATCTCGCTTTTCAGGATCTGATAAACCTGATCCTGCATGGTTGTCACTAAATTGTTGCGGTTTCCGAACAATGATTTCATCCCCATAAACGACTAATTTAAATAAGACTCCGCGCGGCGAAACATAAAACTCTATTTTCATTCTTGATTGCTTCGATCCTTTACGGTACGAACCTTTGGGTCGGTTTCCCTTTTTTGTAAATAAAAAAGAAAGCCCCCAAAACAAGAGCCTTCCAGCATCTTTTCGAATAGCTTCAGCTATCGTTTTGCAGTCCTGGCCGCCTAATTTGCCAAAGAATCGGGTTCATCCCGAATCATGTATGAAGAATACATCCTTCTACTATAAACTACCTCATTTTATCTTTTTTGTCAATACCTAAAAAAGGCCGAACAAAGCCCGGAAAAGCGGCTTTTGCCGCCTCTTCCGGGCTTTTGATTCCCGTCTGTCAGGACAGGAACCCGTCTATGGTCTTTTTCGCGGTTTCATTGTCGTTCGAAACGCACAGAACCACGTATTTTCCTTTTTGCACAAGAACCGGGTCCTGCAGCTTTGCCATTTCGGCGGGCTGGTAATCCTGAAAACCCGCCCTTTGCGTCGTGATCCGCTCTTCCGCTTTTTCTTTCACCCGGCCGGCGGCCTGATCGTCCTTTGCCTCAAACGCGGCGACCTCTTCCGCGGTCGCGCCGGTGCTTTCATACACGGCGGCCTTTACGACGTCGCCGGAGTCGATTCCGTAGATTTGAATTGCCATATCCTGTTTGATTTCGGACATCTGGTCCTGAAACTTTACGCTTCCGATCAGACCGTCCGCAATTTTCTGTACATCCGCCGTTTGAGCGGCCCTCCCGCCGGAGCAGCCCGGCAGCAAAAGCAGCAGCACAGCCGCTGCGCATAGAATTCCCTTTTTCATTCCCGCTCCCCCGTATTCACTCGTTTGCTTTCAGATAATCGCACCATTTGGCGCAGTATTCGGAATTCAGATGAACCCCGTCCGTCGAGGCATCCTCCGGCAAAACGCCGTTTTCAGAAACCGCCCGCGCCGTATCCAGATAGATGACCTTCTGATCTTTTGCAATTTTTTGAATCGCCTGATTGTAGGAGACGATTTTGCTGTTTTTATAAATGGAGCTTTCAGCCGATTTTTGCGCGGAAACCGGAAAAATCGCCTGAAGATAAATTTCCGCCTTCGGATGGTCTTTTTTCAGGTCTTTCACCATTTTGGAATAATCGTCCACAAACGACTGCATGCTGGACCAGCCCAGCTCGTTCACGCCAAGCATCACATAGATTTTGCCGAACGGATGCTTCGCCTGAGCCTCCATCACGGTCTTTTTCGACCCGTTGTCCATAATTTCGCGCCGGGTGTATACCGTGTTGACCATCAGCCCTTTTAAGGCATAATAGGTCGCGCCGGATAAACCGTCGTAGTTTCTCAGCCCCTCTGTTCGGCTGTCCCCGATAAACAGCGCGTCGGAAAACCAGCCCTGCGCCGCCTGCCTGCCGGGCGGCGGCCCGGACTCCGAAGAAGGCGCGTTCCCCAAAGACGACGGGTCGGCAGCAGGCGCCCGGGAAGAAACCGAGGCCTGTGAAGACACGGCCGGTGCGAAAGATTCGGCAGCCGCGGTCTGCCGTGCCGAAGAAGCCGGCCGCGCGGAAGAATCACTCTGTGAGGAGAAAGCCGGCCGGGAGCCTGAAAGATCCGCCACCACCGCGGTCGTGCCCTTGACCACCGCGACCAGCAGAGATAAAAGGCACAGACAAACGGCAGTCCGCCACAGAAAAAGCCTCCTGCGTCTTTTTTTTCGGCGCACCACTTTTTCACTGATAGGCTGCATACGCGAACGGTTCCTTTCCCGGCTCAATGCGTTGACGGTCGCTTTCTTTCCTTATTATACTCCAACGAACCCGTTCGTAAAAGAGGAAAATCCGGGAATGACAAAACTGTTATTCCCATTACCTTTTTGTAAACATTCTGTCCCACTACCGCATCAGCCAGCAAATGGAATACTCCGAAAAACGGAACCCAAGCCCACGGTGAAGCGCGACGGACGCCGCGTTTCCGGCTTTAATCTGCGCGTACGGAACCCGGCCGTTCCGCAGCAGCCGGTTGGCCTGGAATGTTTCCAGCTGCCTTGCGATTCCCCGTCGGCGGTATTCGGGCAGAACCTCCAGCATACCCATTGCACCGTCGTCGTGCCGCCCGATGAACCCGGCGGGCTCGCCCCGCACAAAAGCGCCGAACGTCTCGCCGGAGCGCAGCCGCTCCCGCAGGTAGTCTTCGTCGTCGATGTTTTGATAATGCTCTTTGACAAACGGCAAAAAAGTTTCATCCAAAGCCCTGATTTGGGCCGGATTTTTGTCTGCGGGCAGCGGGCTTTCGCCAAAATAGACCGCGTTGCAAACCTGCAGCCGGGTGTGCAGGCCGAATTTTTCTTCGGCGTATTCCATCCCGTACTTCCGGTGCGCCACGACCAGCTCCGCGCGCTCCGCCGCCGAAAGCAGCCGCCGGGCCGCTTCCTCGCTTTTTGCGCTGAGCGTGTACGCGCCGCTGCCCGTGTCGTACAGCAGCACGCCGTTCTCCTCCGCCTGCAGAACGCGGGCGCTGCCGCGGCGGACGCTTTCCAGCATGTCCGTGTGCAGAAGCGGGTCCTGTTCCAAATATGCCAGTGCCGGTTCCATGAGATCACCTCGTCTTTCCAATATAAAAAAAAGGAGCATGACGCCCCGTCATGCTCCCGCCGGGCCGTATGGCAGCGGCCCGGACCAAACCAGCCGAATTGCTTCGGCCGTATGCTTTTTCTCAGTCCGCCAGCGCCTTGTAGACGGCAACCGCGCAGGCGACCGTCGCGCCGACCATCGGGTTGTTGCCCATGCCGATCAGGCCCATCATCTCCACGTGCGCCGGCACGGAGGAGGAGCCGGCGAACTGGGCGTCGCCGTGCATTCTGCCCATCGAATCGGTCAGGCCGTAGGAAGCGGGGCCCGCTCCCATATTGTCCGGGTGCAGGGTGCGGCCGGTACCGCCGCCGGAAGCGACGGAGAAATATTTCTTGCCGTTTTCAATCGCCCATTTCTTGTAGGTGCCCGCCACAAGATGCTGGAAACGAACCGGGTTGGTGGAGTTGCCGGTGATGGAAACGTCCACGCCCTCCGCCTGCATGATCGCGACGCCCTCGCGCACGTCGTTCGCGCCGTAGCACTTTACCTTCGCGCGCTCGCCGTCCGAGAACGGGCGGGTCTCGACAACTTTCAGCTCATCCGCGAAATAATCGAAGTCCGTTTTGACATAAGTAAAGCCGTTGATGCGGGAAATGATGTATGCCGCGTCTTTGCCGAGGCCGTTCAGAATCACGCGGAGCGGTTCCTTGCGGGCGGAGTTTGCGGAGCGGGCGATTCCGATCGCGCCTTCCGCCGCCGCGAAGGATTCGTGGCCCGCGAGGAAGCAGAAACACTTTGTCTCGTCACGCAGAAGCATCGCGCCCAGATTTCCGTGGCCGAGGCCGACCTTGCGCTGTTCCGCGACGGAGCCCGGCACGGTGAAGGATTCCAGGCCCGCGCCGATTTTTTCGGCGGCCTCCGCGGCGTTCGCGACGCCGGTCTTCAAACCGATGGCGCAGCCGACGGTGTAGGCCCAAACCGCGTTGTCAAACGCGATCGGCTGAACGCCCTTGACGATTTTTTCAACGTCCACCCCTTTGGAAAGGCAAAGATCGCGCGCTTCCTCAAGACTTCCCAGGCCATACTCGGCAAGACACTTTTCGATTTTGGCCATTCTTCTTTCTTTATTTTCGAATTTCACATCGTTAGCCATTTCGTTTGTCCTCCTCACTGGTCTCATTCTTCGCGCGGGTCGATATATTTCGCCGCGCCGTCGAAGCGTCCGTACTGGCCGATATTTTTCTTGTAGGCTTCGTCCGGGCTGACTCCGTGGCGGATGTCTTCCATCATTTTGCCAAGGCGGACAAACTGGTAGCCGATGACTTCGCTGTTTTCATCCAGCGCGAGCTTCGTCACATAGCCCTCCGTCATTTCAAGGTAGCGAACGCCCTTCGGCACGGTGCCGTACATGGTGCCGATCTGCGAGCGCAGGCCCTTGCCCAGGTCCTCGAGGCCGGCGCCGACGGGCAGGCCGTCCTCTGAAAACGCCGTCTGGCTGCGGCCGTAGGCCAGCTGCTTGAACAGCTCGCGCATCGCGACGTTGATCGCGTCGCAGACAAGGTCCGTGTTCAGGCACTCCAGCAAAGTCTTGCCCGGCAGAATTTCCGCGGCCATCGCGGCGGAATGCGTCATGCCGGAGCAGCCGAGGGTTTCGACCAGAGCCTCCTGCACAATGCCGTTCTTCACGTTCAGCGTCAGCTTGCAGGCGCCCTGCTGCGGCGCGCACCAGCCCACGCCGTGCGTCAGGCCGGAAAGATCCTTGATTTCATAGGCCTTGACCCATTTTCCCTCTTCCGGGATGGGCGCCGGGCCGTGTTTCGGTCCCTTTGTTACCACACACATTTTTTCCACTTCTGCGGAATAGTTCATATCGGTGCTCCTTTCGGTTTTGTTTCCCCCTGAAAACCTTCCCATGTTTTAAGATCTTGCATATGGCTTTCATTATAGCGGATTGTTTAAAACTTATCAATATCTAATCCCACAAATCGGCCGAAAGGCCTTTTAAAGTTTTAGATAAATAGGAAGTTTTTTTCGAAGCGTTTGCTTTATTTCATCATTCGTATTATGATGAAAATTGTCAAAAAAAGGAGGAACAGAACATGGAAAACCAAAACCCAATGCCGCAGCCCGCACAGTACCAGCCCCAGCCGCCGCAGGCGTATCAGAACCCGGCGTCTTATGAGGACGCCTCGCCGCTGAGCGTGGGGAACTACATCATCATGATGCTGATTTCGGTCATTCCGATCGTCAACCTCATGATGCTGTTCGTCTGGGGCTTCGGCAACAGCAACCGGAACAAAAAGAACTGGGCGCGCGCGCAGCTGATTATGCTTGCGGTCGGTATTTTGCTGTGCGTCCTGTTTGGGGCAAGCCTGGTCGCATCCATTGCAAGCATGGGCGTAGCCCGTTACTAAAAATCCGGTTTATTTGCGGCGGGGGCTCCCTTAGCAGGGGAGCCCTCTTTTTTTCATGCCCTTCATTCTCCCAAAATTCCAAACGGATACAGCGCCATGGCAAAATTTCCGCGGGCCGGCCTGTGCTTTTCATTGTTTGAAATCCACCCTGATTTCCTAACGAAAAAAAGCCCGGTGCGCTTGTTTCTTCCCTTTTTAGGTATTTCGACCGTTCGGGGAAAGAAATCCAGGCGCCGTTTGCCTTTTACTCTGTTAAAATGTTAACTTTTCTTTTTTTTCCGGTTGGAAAGAGGTATAATAACCAAAGAATACTGTTCGGCACAGGCGAAAATGTCAAACGTCTCACTATGATTCATATACAAAGAGAGGAAGTCTGAAGCAATGAATTTTATCGATCAGATGATTGAAAAGGCAATCGCCGACAAAAAGACGATCGTCCTTCCGGAGGGTACCGATAAACGCGTCGTCACGGCGGCCGCCGAAGTAGTCAAACGCAAAATCGCGAACGTGATTCTGCTCGGCAAAGAAGAGGAGATCAGGAAGGCGGCGGACGGAGCCGACCTTTCCGGCATAAAAATCATCGACCCGGAAAACACTGATCTGCACGACGATTACGCGAACACCTTTTATGAAATGCGCAAGGCGAAGGGCATGACCCCGGAAAAAGCCTCCGAAACCATGAAGGACGCAACCTATTTCGGCGTCATGCTGGTGAAAAAGGGCGTCGCGGACGGCATGGTTTCCGGCGCGTGCCATTCCACCGCGAACACGCTCCGCCCGGCGCTGCAGATCATCCGCACCGCTCCGGACGCGAAGATGGTCTCCGCGTTCTTCCTCATCAACGTGCCGAACTGCGAATACGGCGAGAACGGCACGTTCATCTTCGCGGACAGCGGCCTGAACATCAACCCGAGCGCGGACGAGCTTTCCGAAATCGCCATCGCTTCCGCCAAGACCTTCAAGTCCCTGGTCGGCGCGGAGCCGAAGGTCGCCATGCTTTCCTTCTCCACCAAGGGCAGCGGCAAGGACGCGCTGGTCGACAAGGTCGTGGAAGCGACGAAGCTGGCGAAGGAAAAGGCTCCGGACCTTCTGCTGGACGGCGAGCTGCAGGCTGACGCCGCCCTGGTTCCTGCCGTCGCGGCTTCCAAGGCTCCGGGCAGCAAGGTCGCGGGTCACGCGAACGTGCTCATTTTCCCGGATCTGAACGTCGGCAACATCGGCTACAAGCTCGTGGAGCGCCTCGCGAAAGCGGAAGCCTACGGCCCGGTTCTGCAGGGCATCGCCAAGCCGGTCAACGACCTGTCCCGCGGCTGCAAGGCCGAGGACATCGTCGGCGTGGTCGCCATTACCGCCGTTCAGGCGCAGAGCAAGTAAACCTTTTCGCAATTAAATCAAATTCCACTGAATATGCCTGTCCGAAAATCTTCGGACAGGCATTTCTTCAACAGAAAGAGGATGATTCCATGCTGAGAGACAAAGTGCGCGATTATTATCTGGGAAAAGACAACAACTGCGCGGAAACGACGCTGCACGCGATCAACGACGAATACCACCTGAACCTTCCGGAAGAATCCTTTAAGCTGATCGGCGGTTTCGGCGGCGGAATGGGCTGCGGAAAGACGTGCGGCGCGCTCTGCGCCTGCGTCGCCGCCCTCGGCGAAATGACGATTGAGGAACGCGCCCACGCTACGCCGGAATTTAAAGAGCGCTGCGCCGCCCTGGTGGAAAAATTCACCGAAAAGCTGGGGGGCACGGAGTGCTGCGAGCTGACGAAAAAGTACAAGAAAGAAGATACCCGCTGTCTTGACACCGTCCTGCTCGCGGCGGACGCGTTTGAAGAATTCCTGAAAGAGCAAAACGCTTAAAAGCCGGTTCGGCGCAGGTTATTGAAAACTCATTTTTCCTTTCCGGAATCGGCCGCCCGAGACAATCGGGGCGGCCGATTCATTCTTTCACGCTGTTTAAAAAGCTGTCAAAATATCCATAGAATTCCTCTTTGTCTGCAAGGTGTACATTGTGGTCCGGGTGAGACATTTCACGCGCGGCACAGTTGGGCAGCAGCTTCTTCATTTTCTCAAAGTCCTCGTCGGGCACCGCCTCATGACTCCCGGAACGGATCAGAAGAACAGGGCATTTTATCATCGGCAGCAAATGATACCAGCCTGTATAGTTTGCAATTCCCTCAGCCATCGCCGCGGAGCTGAATCTCATCTCCCAGCCC
Organism: Caproicibacter sp.; assembly: GCF_046707225.1. Lineage (NCBI taxonomy): Bacteria > Bacillati > Bacillota > Clostridia > Eubacteriales > Acutalibacteraceae > Caproicibacter > Caproicibacter sp. Next base: position 28,006 of record NZ_JBJKOP010000044.1, read on the forward strand.
TCCGCCGTTTCGGTAAGGCTGCTCATAAAGTACCGGTATTCCAAATAGGAGCAGGCCACTCCCCGAAGGAATTCCGCCGCCTCTTCGCAGGAAGAAAACGGCATCGGCCAGTCCTTTGTGGGATTAAACCGCCGGAATTCCTCCGCGGGAAACGGCTTTTCAGGCCCGGCGGCCGATTTGTCCAGAATCGCCAAAGCTTTTACGCGCGCCGGGTATTTCGCCGCCAGATACCCCGCCACGGCGCCGCCCATCGAATGACCGACCACAATCGCGGAAGAGATTTGTAAATGGTCCATAAGCCGGACCGTATCCTCCGCCATGATCGCGTCGGTATAGCCGGAAACCGGCTTGCTGCTCAGCCCGTGCCCCCGCTGATCCGCCGCAATCACCCTGTACGCCGCGCCATATCTCCGCATCAGGTCGGCCCACGTCTCAGCCCGTCCGCATCTTCCGTGAATACACAGGATTGCCGGTTTCTTTGCGTCCGTGTCCAAATAGAAAATTTCCGCGCCGTCCAGTTTTGCAATCTTTCTGTAAAGCTTCCCCTGATTCATTTTTAATTCCTTTCTTTCCGGTTCTACCCCTGCAGCCAGTGCCTTTTCATATCGACGCGTCCTCCGGGCAGAAAACGACTCGGAATCATTTGAGGTTCTGCGTAAAGAACCGGTACGCATTGTTGAAAAAGATGTCGTCCGCGAGCTTTTCCCCGAAGCTCGCACGCATCGCTTCGTAAAGCAGACCCATGTCCCCGATGCCCCGAACTTCAGCCTCAAGACGGCACCCGTCCAGGTCCGCCCCGACGGCGACCGCCTTTTCACCGCCCAGATTCAGAAAACGGTCCGCGTGCCGCAGCAGGTCGTCGACAGTACCGCCGCCGCCGGTGAACTCCGAAAACAGATTCAGCCCGACCACGCCGCCGCGCCCCGCGATTTCGCGGAACTGGTCGTCCGTCAGGTTCCGCGGGTGGTCCGTAATGCGCTTTGAGTCGGAATGCGTCGCGACAAACGGGCCCTGTATAAGCCGCGCGACGTCCCAGAATCCTTTTTCCGACAGATGGGAAACGTCGACCGTCATGCCAAGCTCTCCCATTTCCAGCACGACCTCTTTCCCGAACCGGGAAAGCCCCTCCGCAGACGGGGTCATGCAGCCGTCCCCCAACTCGTTCGGCCCGTTCCAGGTGAGCGTGATCATCCGCACGCCTTCCTCCCGCGTTTTCGCAAGGTTGGAAAGCTCCCCGCCGAGGGCGGCGGCCCCCTCGATGGAAAGCAGCGCCATGTTCCGCCCGCCGGACCGCGCCCGTTCCAGTTCCCGCCCGTCCCGGCAGAGCGCGGGCGCTCCGCTTTCTTTTTCTTCGGCCAGCTTTTCCTTCAGGTTTTTGACCACCGCCTGAAAATAGTGAAAGGCGGCTTCTCCCCGCAGCTCATCGCGGATAAAAACCGCGAACACCTGCGCCCAGCAGTCAAACCGCTTTGTCTTTTTCAGGTCGATGTGCAGCCCGTTCTCCGACAAGCCCAGCCTTTTCTCATAACACTCCGTCGCGGTGTCACAGTGCAGGTCAAAATACTCCATACGGCGCTCCCTTTCTGTTTTCATAACCGTTCTTCTATTATAATACGAATTCCGAATGGGAAAATGAGAAAAGTTGAATTCGCGGCGTCTTTTCTCTTTTTTGGCATTTGACTTTTGCCGCAACTGTGTTATAATACAGTAGTTATCCGCCCGTGGCGAAGCTGGATATCGCAGCAGATTCCGATTCTGAAGGCCGGGGGTTCAAATCCCTCCGGGCGGGCCAAAATGAAACAAGCAGGCGGGTTTTTATAACCCGCCTGCGGTCATATTCCCGGTGATTTTTCCTTTCCCCGGACGGCGCGGCGTTTTACGCGGTGCTTTTCCGGCGGGGTTGATCTGATACAGCATTCATAATACAGGGGGAGAGCATCAGTGAACGTACTTGTCATCGGCTGTGGGCGCCTCGGCTCAAGGCTTGCAGGAATTCTGGATAAAGAGGGGCACGACGTCACCGTCGTGGACGCCGACCCGGACTCTTTTCACAACCTGAAAAAGGATTTCAGCGGCATTACCATCGTCGGGATGCCGATGGACATCAAGGCTCTTCGCAACGCCGGCGTGGAAGGCTGCGACGCCATGGCGGTCGTTACGCCGGACGACAACCTGAATATCACGGTTTCACAGATGGCGCGGGAATTTTTCGGGATTGAAAACGTGGTGGCCCGCATTTCGGACCCCCTGCGCGAAAATGTGTTCAAGAGCTTCGGCCTGAAAACGGTTTGCCCGACCAAGCTGGCGGGGGACGCCCTCTCGACCGCGCTGACGCTTCCGTGGGAATCGAAAACCATGACGCTCGGAACGTCCACCGCGACGTTCCACATTAAAGAGGTTGACCGCGCACACAACGGCATCAGGCTTTCCGAAGTCCCCAAAGACGACGGCGAAGTGATCTTCGGGGTCATTACCTCCGACGGTCAGATGACCCTGTGCCGGGGCGGCAATGAAAATTCGGTTCTGGAAGAGGGCGACCGCGTCGTCCTTGCGTCCGTGATCGACTGACCGAAGGAGGATTTCTGATGAAGATCATCATTGTCGGCGGCGGCAAACTGGGCAACCAGATTGCGCGCAACATGCTGGAACGGAAATACACCGTCAAACTGATTGAAAAGGACAAGGTGAAATGCACCCGCCTCGCCAACGACCTTGACGCCGAGGTAATTTTCGGCGACGGCACCGAGCTGGACGCGCTGGAAGAAGCCGGCGCGAAAAGCGCGGACTGCTTTATCGCCGTTACCGGAAGCGACCAGGACAACCTTGTCGCTTCTCAGCTTGCGAAAAAGGAATTTAAAATCAAAAAGGTGATCGCGAGGAACAACGACCCCCGCAACCTGGACGCGCTGCGCAAGCTCGGCCCGGATATCGCCGTGAGCAGCACGGAGATCATCACCAACATGATCGAACAGGAAGTCGACAGCGCCCAGATGCACCTGCTGGCCACGCTGAACAAAGGGCGGGCGTCCATCAGCGCGCTCAAGCTGCCGGAAGACACGGCGCTCAGCGGCGTCACGCTGCGCGACCTGACCCTGCCGAACGGCTCGCTGATCATTTCCATCGTGCGAAACGAAACGCTGATTATCCCGAACGGCCTGACTTCCTTTCTTCCGAACGATGAAATCGTCGCGGTCTGCGACGGCAGCAGCGAAAAGACCCTGCTGAAAACCCTGGGCGCCCGAAAATAAGCCGATTGAATTGAGCGGGAGGGAACGTCGCATGGAATACTCCGTTTCGCGCCTGATTTCGGAAATGCTCCGCTGCAACGCGGGCGACCCCAGACGAATTCAGCACGCGCTGAAGGTTTACGCGTTTTCCAAAGCGATCGGCGGGGAAGAGGGTCTCTCCCCGGCGCGGCGCAAGGTCTTGGAAGCCGCGGCGGTGCTTCACGACATCGGCATCCATGAGAGCGAGCGGAAATACGGCTCCTCCGCGGGCCGGTATCAGGAACTGGAAGGCCCTCCGGTGGCGCGGGAGCTTCTAAAACCGTTTGACCTGCCGACTGAATTTACGGACCGGGTCTGCTACCTGATCGGGCATCACCACACCTATGACGGAATCGACGGAATCGATTATCAGATTCTGGTGGAAGCGGACTTCCTCGTCAACCTGTATGAGGACGGCTGCACGCGGGAAGCAGCCCGGTCGGCTTTGGAACGGATTTTTAAAACGGAGACCGGCAAAGGGTATCTTAAAAGTATGTTTTTCACGGAATAAGCAGCAGACCAACGGCGCGCGGAATCAACCGCGCGCCGTTTTTTCCGTTCCGGCCGTTACTTTTTACCTGCCGCGAAGTACACGTTCTTAATCGGGGATTCCCATTCGACGTTCCGGAACGCCGAACGCCCCAAAATTTCACGGATTTCTTTTGCGGAGCACGTTCCGCCGGATTCCCCTGCGTAGCGTGCGACCACCCGCGCAAGAGTCAGTCCGGCCGGCGTCCTCCCGTATCCGAACAGGATCAGCGTTCCGTCCTTTCTCAGCACCCGGTAAAACTGGTTGACCGCCCGCGCGGGGTTTTGGCATCGGCGGATCGAGTTGCCGCAAATCAGCAGGTCGAACGACGCGTCCGGATACGGCAGGTTTTCCGCGTCGCCGACCGTTACCTGCGCGCGCCCGCCAAGCTGCTCCGCCGCCGCTTTGATCCGCCGCTCCGACAGGTCGATTCCGCAGGCGCGGATTCCGGGATGTTCCGCAAGGAGCAGCTCCAAAAGCTCACCGCGCCGGCACCCGACGTCGAGAACCGACCGGAATTCGAGCGGGCCGGTCCTTTGCAGCAGCAAACCGGCAATCCGCCCCCGCTCCGCCGACCGCGGGCCGGTTCGTGCCGCCGCTCTTTTTTCGTCCATCCATGTCACCGGCTTCCCTGTAAAAATGGGTTTCCCGCAGATCCTTCGTTGGATTGCGGGAATTAATTTTGTATTATAATCAATTTTATCGGCAAAGTAAATAGGCTCAGAAGAACTTCCGATAAAATTTTTCTTCTGTCAACTCCTCCAGGCTGCGGACATATCCGTCGCCGACGGAAAGCGCGTCCTTTTCGCAGAGATTGGAATTTTCATCGTACACGCCGACCGCGTTCATCCCAGCCGCCTTTGCACCGATCAGGCCGGGCAGCACGTCCTCAAAAACCGCGCAGGAACCGGGCGTAACGCCGAGACGTTCGGCGCACAGCAGGTAAACGTCCGGGAACCCCTTTCCCCGGGCGGTTTCCGTCACGGAGGCAAACGCGCCGAAGCAGCCGTAGATTCCGTTATGCTTCAGCGCCGGGCCGTACAGCTCTTCCGGCAGCGCGGTCGCCACGCCGAGTCTGACCCCGCGTTCCTCCAGAACGCGCAGGCATTCCCGCGCGCCCGGCTTCAGCGCGATGCGCTGCGCGTATTCCCGCGCGACCATGCCGTTCCACTCGCGGATGAGCTCCTCCGGCGCTTCCGGCAGGGCGAACCGGCCGACGGTATAGCGCGCCGCCTCGGTAAAGCTCATCGCGGATACCGTTTCGGTATAATCCGGCGGCACCTCAAGGCCCCTCCGCCGCAGAAATTCGCGGTCCACCCGGCTCCACACGGTCAGCGAATCGAGCAGCGTTCCGTCAAGGTCAAAAACCGCCGCGGTATGTTTTTCCATTTCCGTTCTCCTTTTCCCACGCAAAAGCGCCGGGGGCTTTCCCTCCGGCGCCGATCTGTTCTCATTTTAACATGCCCCGAAGGAAGAGTCAATCCGCGGTCATTTCACCGGATGCTTTCTCATGTGGTCGAGGAATTTGTCCGTTTCGCGCGCGACCACGCCGCTCAGGCAGAACAGGGCAATCAGGTTGGGGAACGCCATCAGGCCGTTCAGGATGTCCGCGATGTTCCACACGGCGCTGACCGTCAGGAACGGGCCGACCAGAACGGCGAGCACCCACAGCCAGCTGTAAACCTTGACCGCGCCCATGTTTTTGTTGCTCAGATACTCAACGCAGCGGGAACCGTAGTAATTCCAGCCGAGGATGGTCGTAAAGGCAAACAGGACCAGACAGGCCATAATGATAAACTCGCCGACGCGCGGGGCGAAGAAGAACCCCTTCCGAAACGCGTCGGAGGTAATCTGGACGCCCTCCAGCCCCGGCACCTTCCACGCGTCCGAAGCGATAATGCAAAGGCCCGTGATATTGCAGATAATGATGGTGTCGAAGAAGGTCCCGAGCATGGAAACCAGGCCCTGCTGAGCGGCCCAGTCCACCTGCCCGGCAGCCGCCGCAATCGGCGCGCTGCCGAGGCCTGCCTCGTTGGAGAAGATTCCGCGGGAAATTCCCTTCTGGATCGCGGCCGAAACCGCCGCGCCCGCAAAGCCGCCGACCGCCGCCGTGCCGCGGAACGCGCCGGAGAAAATCGCCCCGAACGCCGCGGGCAGACGGCCCGCGTTATAGATCAGCAGGTAAACACCGCAGACCACATAAACCACGAACATAAATGGCACGACGACCTGCGCCACGCTGGAAATGCGCCTAATCCCGCCCACGATGACCAGGGCGGTCAGCGCTGTGACGACCACGGCGGTAATCACGAGCGCCCAGGTGTATTTCATTCCGAAAATCGTAATGGTGTACGCCTGCTGCGGATCGGCGAAATCCTGCACCGCGCTGGTGATGCCGTTGATCTGCGTCATGGTGCCGATGCCAAGCAGGCCGGCTGCCGCGCCGAAAAACGCGAACAGCTTCGCAAGCCAGCGAAAGCTGATGTGGAACCGCTCCTGCATGCCGCGCTCGATGTAGTAGAAGGTCCCGCCCAGAACATGCCCGTCTTCATCAACATCGCGGTATTTGACGGCGAGCGTCGCCTCCGAATACTTTGTCGCCATGCCGAAGCACGCGGTCAGAATCATCCAGAACAGCGCGCCGGGCCCCCCGACGCCGATGGCCGTCGCAACGCCGACAATATTGCCGGTGCCCACGGTCGCGGAAAGGGCCGTGCAGAGCGCCGCAAAGCTGCTCACTTCCCCCGCGGCCCCGTCCCCGCTGCTGCGCATGAAGCGGAACGCGTTCGGCATCTCCCTGATCTGAACGACGCGCAGCCGCACCGTCAGCAGAACGCCAAGGATCAGGATCATCGCGATCAGCGGAATCCCCCAGACCCATCCGTCAATTATTTTAATCCAGGCATTCACGTTTTCCATTTCATCAGACTCCTTTTCCGGTGATTTACGTCCGGAGCCGCCCCGGACGCTCCGTCTCTCCCAGTAAAGCCGCGTTGGCTTCACCGGTTTTGTTCCCCCGGCGAACAATTTCCGTTCCGCGCAGGAAAAGAAAAAGGAACCCGAATATTTCATCGGATTCCTCTGATTGTTCCCCAAAAAAGGCACTGCTCCAAAGAGTTGTCATTCCGCCTTTGGAACTAAACTTAGTTAAGTATACCAAGCGGAATTTACTTTGTCAAGTGATCTGCGGCGTTAAAAACCGAAGCGGCCGCGGAACAAAGGAAAGCACAGACGGTTTCGTCACCCCGGGAAGGAGGCTCAGAGCCTCTCGATTTCCCTGCTCCAAAGCGCCGCGGAAGCGTCGCTCGGCATGCGCCAGTCGCCGCGCTGAGACAGCGAAACAGAGCCGACCTTCGGCCCGTCCGGCAGGGCGGAACGCTTAAACTGGTTCGTGAAAAAGCGGCGGTAGAATTCGCCCAGCCACTTTTTCACCGTTGCTCCGTCATACTGCCCCTCAAACGCGGAAAGCGCCATGCGGTAAATTTTCCCCGGCGTGAAGCCGAAGCGCATCATGTAGTACAGGAAGAAATCGTGCAGCTCGTACGGGCCGACGATGTGCTCCGTCTTCTGGGCAATTTCTCCGTTTTCTTCCGGCGGAAGCAGCTCCGGGCTGACGGGAGTATCGAGAACATCCTCCAGCAAAGCGCGAAGCTCCTCCGGGCCGGTCACCGCCGCGTGGTGCACCAGATGCCGCACCAGCGTCTTCGGAATCGAGCAGTTCACCCCGTACATCGACATGATGTCCCCGTTGTAAGTCGCCCAGCCGAGCGCCAGCTCCGACAAATCGCCCGTACCGATCACCAGCCCGCCGTGCTGGTTTGCAAGGTCCATCAGAACCTGCGTGCGCTCGCGCGCCTGCGCGTTTTCATAGGTGACGTCCCGGTTTTCCGGGTCGTGCCCAATGTCCTGAAAGTGCCTTGAAACCGAGTCGCCGATCGGCACCTCCAGAAACCGCGCGTTTAAAAACTCCGCCAGCTTCTGCGCGTTGCCGCGGGTTCGGCCGGTGGTGCCGAAGCCCGGCATTGTCACGGCCAGAATCCCCTTATGGTCCATGCCCAGCAAATCGAACGCCCGCGCGACGACCAGCAGGGCAAGGGTGGAGTCCAGCCCGCCGGAAACGCCGATTACGGCGCACTTGGAGCCGGTGTGCCTGAGCCTGGTTTTCAGTCCGGCGGCCTGCAGGTTCAAGATCATTTCGCAGCGTTCCGCAAGGTCGCGGACGTCGTCCGGAACAAACGGCGTCGCGGGGAATTTCCGCTCCAGCTTAAATTCCGGCATTTCAATGGAAAACTCGATTTCATGGGCGGCGCCCTCGTTGCGCCAGGTCGTCATGCGCAGGCGTTCCTGAGAAAGTCGCTCCAAATCCACGTCCGCCGCGGTCAGGCCGGTCGTGAACTGTTCCGATTCCGCGAGCACCGTCCCGTTTTCGGCAATGACGCTGTGCCCGGTGTAGACCAGATCGGTCGAGGATTCGCCCTCGCCCGCGTCCGCGTAGCAGTAAGCGCAGACCAGGTGCCCGGACTGCATCCTCACCAGGTCGCGGCGGTAAGGGGCTTTCCCGATGATTTCATCGCTTGCGGAAAGATTGAATATCACCGTCGCGCCGCTCTGCGCCAGATGCACCGACGGCGGGCAGGGGACCCACAGGTCCTCGCAGATTTCGGCGCCGACCGAAAGGCCGGGCACGCTGCCGCAGCGGAACACAAGATCCCGCCCGAGCGGAACCTCCCGCCCGCAGAGGGTTACCTGCCGATAATCCGGGCCGGGCGTAAAATACCGCGCTTCGTAAAATTCGGTGTAGTTCGGCAGGTTCGTTTTTGGCACCAGCCCCAGAAGCTCGCCGCGGCAGAAGACCGCCGCGCAGTTGTAAAGGTCCGCGCCGACCGCGACCGGCAGTCCGACCAGCGTGAGCAGATTGAGCCTCTGCGACCGGGCCAGCAGTTCGGCAAGGGCCGATTCCGCGCCGGAAATCAGCGTCCGGTCGCGGAACAGGTCGCCGCAGGTGTAGCCCGTCAGGCAAAGCTCCGGAAACGCGGCCGCGGCGACGCCGCGTTTTTCGCATTCCTGCATCAGAGCCCAGACCGACTCAAGATTATACCGGCAGTCGGCCACCCGGATTTCCGGAGTGGCCGCCGCAATTTTTAAAAAACCGTCATTCATGTTTGATTCCTCCGCTGTTTGCCGCCTGCCCGGCTTCGGGGGCCGGCTGCTCCGCCGCGTCCGCCGCGCGCGCGGCTTTCATGCCGGCCCGCCTGCGCTCCGGAACCGCGAAAAACGCCCCGACCACAATGCAGGAATAGTAGGCCAGCAGGCGCCACAAAAGCATCGCCTGCTGAATGATTCCCGGCGCGAAAAACATCTGGAAAATAACGAGGAAGCTCCCCTCGGCCGCACCCGCCGCGCCGGGCAGCGGGGTGTAGCCGGATATCATAGTGACGAAGCTCTGCGCCGAAATCATATCGATAACGGGAGCGCCGGGGTTGTGAAAGGCCTTATAAATAAAAAAAGGCACCAGAAAAAGCGCCGTCAGCTGAATGACCGTAAAGCCGTATATTTTAACGCCGAGCGAACGCTTTCCCTGAAGGGCACGGTTGTTTTCCAGAAAAAACTCCAGCTGGCCCTTCACCTTTTCTCTCGTTTCCTGCGGTTTTTTCACCAGGTGAACCCGGGTCAGGACCCACACGGCGCCGCGGATGAGTTTTGTGGTGAACCCCGGACTGTAGGAAAACAGAACCAGCGCGACGACCACGGCGGCCTGGTACAGAAATCCGACGAATGCCAGCGCCATAAAGCCCTGAATCCTGCTTTGAAAAAACTGGTATTTCACCAGAATGACCAGCAGGGAATACACGGTAAGGGAGGTCTGGTACGTCAGAAATTTTTTGACAAGCGTCGAAACGGCGACCCCGGTGGAAATTCCCTGCCCGGTCAGCGCGAGAAACTGCATGGGCTGGCCCGCCAGCGCGTAGGGCGTGATGGAGTTAAAGTACTGCCCCACCATCGTGACCCGAAACGCGCTGCCGAATCCATACCGGCCGCCGCTGGTATGGAAAATCAGGGTGTGAATGATCAGGCTGTCCATCATCCAGTTCAAAAAGACGCTCGCCGCGGCGCAGAGCATCCAGAAAAAGCTGATGTTCGGCAGACTTTGAATCAAAACGGCAAGATTGTTTCCGGAAACGCAGAAATAGACCAGCATTCCGAGCGTCAGCGAAAACAGCGCCGCCTGAAAGATCTTTCGCCGTTTTGTATTTTCCGCCACCAACCGTTCCGACGGCACCCGTCGCTCACCTCGTTTACGTTCCCGCCGCAGACTATCGAACCGAGTAGTTTTCCTCCAGCTTTTCCGGCGAGGCAACCACTTCTGAAAATTCGCACAGTGCCTTGGAACTGATCTTATCCGCGGAGTAGACCCGCATCGCTTTGGAAATCTGCCGCATGTTTGTCATACACCCACGCATACATTTTTTCTCGCCATGCATTTTTAATACATACAAATAACAGCAGTTGCAGGTTTTTCTGGTCAGCGCAAGATAACTTTTTTTATATTTTTCAAACAGGCCGTTTTTTTCAAGGGAAATCCGGACCATCGCGATCGCGCGGATAAAGTCGTTGATCTTATTCGCGTTCATGGTCGCGAGCGTGCTCATGGAGTGCTGATTGTAGTAATAAAGGGGACGGTCCAGAACGACGACCCGGTTCGCGTGGGCGAACACCTTGTTTGCGGTGGCCATGTCCTCAAAGCACATGGTGGGAAAGGTGATGCCGTAATCCGTAAACAGGCTGCGGCGGTACAGCTTGTTCCACACCAGGCTTTGAATCTGCACGTCGCGCAGAAGCTTATTCATGGCCTGCGCGCGGTTAAAGACGCCCTTGCAGCGAAAGGGATATTCAAACAGAAAATCGCTGTCGATAAAATGGTAGTAATAATAACAGCACGAAATATCCGCGCCGTAATTCACGCACGCGTCGTGCAGTTCCTCCAGAAAAGTCGGCGCGACATAGTCGTCGCTGTCGACAAAGGTCAGGTATTCCCCCCGCGCGACGGCCATGCCGGCATTTCTCGCCTGGGACATTCCCGCGTTTTTCTGGTCGACGACCGTGATATTGTCATATTTTTCTTCAAAATGGCGCAGAATTTCAAGGGAGCCGTCGGTGGAACCGTCGTTGACGGCGATAATTTCAAAATTCCCAAAGGTCTGCTCCTCCAGTGATAAAAGGCATTTTCCCACGTATTTTTCAACATTGTAAACAGGTATCACAACACTGATTACCGGCGTATGCGTCTCAGTCAAATCGGTTCTTCCTTTCCAAGACAGCGTTTTCCGCAGGCGCGGTTCCGCTTGTTGTGAAGTCTAGAAAACGGCACATCCGGCTTTTGAAAAGTCAAGCCTGCCGCCATCACCATTTTTGCAGATTGCGGCATAAAAGTCAAGTTGTTTTTCGCGCGGCGCAGCGTCCCGCCGCCGTTTCATGCCGCGGGTTCCCCCTGCGCGGTAACATCGTCGTTCGCCGCCGCGCCCGCGGCGGAATCTTCGGAAACCGGCGAAGAGGAGGCCGGAGCGGAGGAAGCGGGCGGAGCAGAGGAAACCTTCGCCGCGGACGACGGGGAGGACGCAGGTTTGGAGGATGCCACCGGCTTGGAGGACGCGGGTTTGGAGGACGCTGTCTGCGAAGAAGCGCCCCGCGCCGCGGAGTCGCGGGTCAGTTCGGTCCCCTTGCCGTAGGAATAGTAAGCCGGCTGCGGCCGATAATAGGAAGACGGCAGGTCTTCGGTTTTTACCGACGTCCCGTTCCTGCGAAAAATTCTCTGCGCCGTCACCTTATATCCGCTGCGCGCCTTGGAGGTCATCTTAATTTCGCCCTTTTTCAGCGCCGGGTCAAGAATATACTGCGCCTGCGCCGGGGCGGTGATGGTATCGGTCACCTGCGAAACGACGTCGACCGAATCATATCCGTCCGGATGATAGCCGTAGACGGCTGCCGTCAGCACGCGGTTTTTCACGGACGTGACCAGGTACACGGGATAATCGGCCGGATTGGTGAATTTAAAATCCAGACTCGGGAAGCTGACGGTCGCGTCCTGCCCGATCGGGCAGTAGCTGGACGGGATGGAGTGATTGTACCGCTCGGTTATTTTCATTCCGGCGCGTACCGCGGCGCCGTAAACGGTGGTGGAAGCCTGGCAGATGCCGCCGCCGTATTCCTGAACCAGCTTCCCGTTTAAGATCGCCCCGGCCTGCCTGTAGCCCTGCGCCTGGCCGCACTCTCCCGCGGTGCCGAAAAAGGAGAATGTTGCCCCCGGTTCCACACAGACTCCGTTTGCGGAAAGGAGCGCTCTCGTCATATTATAGGTTCCGTTCGCGTTGTTTTTACTCACCGTGCTGAAAGTTCCCAGCAATTTCATGTGGGCTTTCAAATCGTCAAGCGTGCCTTCAAACGGGACTTCCCCGGTTGAAAGCGAAACCTTTCCCACCCCGCCGGACTCCAGCACGGATTTTGCCCCCGCGAGCAGTCTTTTCCGGTCGACCGAAACGCCGTTTTTCCCGTTTTCAAACGAAAACTGCTTTGTCTCCGTGTTGAAAGCGGTCACACGCGGGTTCTGCGCGGCGGTATCCACTTCATCGGCGACGGCGTTCAGCGCGGACTCGAGGGACGATTCCTCCACTTTGCTCGTCACCGTATAGGTTTTTGGCGAGGTCTTCAGGCTTTGCACCTGCCGGTAGCGTTCTTCCCGGTCCCCGCTGCGCGCCCAGGCGTAGGCCTCTTTCAGAACATCATTCGTATTATATTGAAACTTCAGATTCTTATTCGTAATCCGCCAGGTTTTGCCTGCGCCGGCAATCTGGAGCTCCACCGGGCTCTGCGCGCCGGGCAGGGCCGCTTCCACGGCCGCTTTCGCCTCGCTCATGCTTTTCCCGCCCAGGTCGATGCCCTGAACGACAATTCCGGAATAGAACGCGTCGGTGTCGATCGCGGCGGATACCTCCCTGGAATGTTTATATCCGGAGTAGAGGCTGTGCCCCAGCACCGCACCCGCGACGATCAGCAAGACCAGCGCGCCGGCAACTGCCGCTTTGGTTTTCATTCCGGGTTTTCCCACGGCCTGAGGCTGCAGGGCCTTATTTTCAGCAATCATGCACGTACCCCCTGTTCGGCCATGCGGCCGCGACTCCATTATATCCCCTGCTCCGCCCCGCGTAAAGTCACAGTCCTGTTACCATTTTAACCTGCGCTTTTGCACCGCCGGGGCATGGTATCTTTTCCAAATATATGATATAATCATTCCGGTATAACCGGTGAAAGCTCCGTAAATGATCAAATTCAGGGGTGTTTACGTGAAACTCTTAATTCTAACCGCGGCAACCGGCGGCGGACATATCCGCGCCTCCCGCGCCATACAGGCCTATATTTCAAAGAACTCCGCCGGCAGCGAAGTGGTTGTGGTCGACGCGCTGAAAAGCATCAGCAGCGTTCTGAACAAAACCGTCTGCGACGGGTATCATTTTCTTGCGACAAAGACGCCGAAGGTGTTCGGCCAGCTTTACCGCAAAACAAACGAAGAAAGCCTTCTCTCCACCCTGGTCGCCCGGTTCAGCGGCGTGTTCAGCCTGAAGCTGATACCGCTTCTGGAGCGGGAAAGACCGGATGTGATTATATCCACCCACCCGTTCGCGACCGAAATGATCTCTCACCTGAAATGGGCGGGCGCCGTCACGGCGCCGCTGATCTGCCTGATGACCGATTACGGCCCGCACCGCGCGTGGGTTGCCGACCACGTGGACGCCTATGTGGTCGCGAACGGCGATATGATCTCCGAAATGGAAGCGATGGGCGTCCCGAAAGAAAAGATTTACCCGTTCGGGATTCCGGTCGAAAATGTCTTCTTCACGGCGGGCGACCGGCCCGCGTTTCTGAAAAAGATCGGGCTGGACCCGGACCTTGCCACCATCCTGATTATGGCGGGCAGCTTCGGCGTAACCAACATCCTGAAAATCTACCGGCAGATTGTGCGGCTGGAGCAGAATTTTCAGATGATCGTCATCACCGGGCGCAACGAGCGCCTTTACGAGGAATTCGCCAAGCTGATTCCGGACAGCCCCAAGCCGACCAAACTGGTTCTTTTCACCAATGAGGTTGAAAATTATATGCACGCCGCGGACCTTTTAATTACAAAGCCCGGCGGGCTGACCGTTTCGGAGGCGCTCGCCTGCGGGATTCCGCTGGCCGTTTTCGACGCCATCCCCGGCCAGGAAGAGGACAACGCCAACTTTCTTCTGACCCATAACATGGCCGTCAAGCTGGAAAACGGCCAGGACTGCGGAGAGACCATCCGCTCTCTGCTTGCGGACAACCGCAAGCTGAGCGAAATGCGCTCCTCCTGCAAGGGCTTCGACAAATCCCGTTCCGCCGAAAACATTCTCCGGCTGATTCAGGATCTGTACGAAAAATCCCGGTAAAAATTCCATAGCGACTGAAAAATCCCCCCGCGCGGTTTCTGAAAACTCCGCGTGGGGGGATTTTTTTGCGTTTTTCCTAAACCAGTTCGTCCAGAGTCCCGCCGGCCTGCGTGCTCAGGTCCGCTTTGCTCTCTTCCGAGACCTCCTGCACCGCCGTCGGGCCGGAGGCCGGAATCAGCATGCGGTAAGACGCTTTCAGCGCGGCCATGGAAAGCACCGTGCTGTCGCTGCGTGAGCCGCCGTCTTTTCCGTCTTTCTTTTTCAGCTCGACCGGGCGCGAGGATTCCTTCCGCTTAATCTGGCGAATCTCCTGCTCGATTTTCGCAATCAGCTTTTCATATTTCCTGATTTTACTGGTGACTTCGGTCTGTGACATCCCGCTTTTGTTCGCCTTGTCCTTGTAATCCGTTTTGAGCTTCTGCACATCCTGCTCGAGTCGGACCAGCTCCGAAATCCGGTCCTGTTCCGTGTTCTGCCCGGAATCCGCCGTCTGAACGGCCGTGGAAGCCGCCGCAATTCCTTCTACCGCCATAAAACACCCTGCTTTGCTTCTTGATAAAATATATATCGGCAGATGGATTGGAATATTTAGGAAGTAAAGGTTTGCTTTCTCATTTTTCTTTTCGTTTTTTGAATTCCGGCATGAATCCGGGTCAATCAGGGAATTCTACAAAGACGGGCAAAGCCGGAATCAAAGCTGCGCGCCGGAGCGGCCCAGACAGAGCTCTTCTGGGCGGACAAATTCCATACGCAGCGCCCGGTCGCGCAGGAATAAATAAAGCTCCGCCTGCGCCGCGCTGTAATACGGCAGAACAAACAGCATGCCGACGCCAAAGCAGAGCGCCCCCAGCAGAAACCATCCCAGAAAGGACAGGTCAAAAATGAAGATCGCGCCCTTCTGGCCGTCCGTCATCCGGCGGCTGATTTGCCGCGCGCGCTCGCCGGGCAGGGACGGATTGTCGGAAAGAAGAAACGGAACCATGCTGTACTCCAATCCCTTTACAATTCCCGGAATGATCAGAAGCAAAGTCCAGAGAAAAATAAAAAGCTCCGTGATAAACATAGCACCCACGCCGTTCATGTAATTCCATCGGAACCCGCTGAACGCGGTTTCCACCTCGGCGGACTCGTAATGATTGCGGACAAAGTAGCGGGAAACTCCGATGACCAGGGGCTGCACGATAAAAACCGCGTACAATATTCCAAGCCACCCGAAATGGAAACTCCATATAAAATTGCCCGCCGCTCGCGTTTCGGCGGAAAACCACGGAAAAACTCCGAACCTGTGCCAGAACCCCGGGTTCACAAGCTGAAAGCCTTCGGTTAAAAACAAAAAAATAAAAGTAACCAGAAAAGCGGTCCAGTAACGTCCGCGCAGGGCGACTTTCGCGTTTGATTTTAATATTGACCGATCCCACATGCCGAATCCCTCCAAAATCCCATTCAATCCTGTAAAGAACCATATTGCCTATCATTATATGCGAACAGCCTGCCGGCCATCCGCGCTTTTATTATTCTACCGCAAAACCGCGGGGGATGCAATTCATGAGACCGGGAAAGAGCCCGTTTTGATTTCCATTTATTTACAATTTATGTTCCGTGAGGTTGACATCCTGCAACCTGCAAGTTATAATAGAGTTGTCTGTTTTTAAAAATGAACCGATCATATTTCGAATTGATCGGATTAAGGGAGTGATGGAATGCCGAAAGTAGAGGTCAAAAATTTATATAAAATTTTCGGTTCCAATCCAAAAAAGATCATCCCGCTTCTTGAAAAAGGGAAGGGGAAAGCCGAAATTCTGAAGTCCACGGGACACGGAGTCGGCGTGAACAACGCGAACTTTCAGGTGGAGGAAGGCGAAATCTTCGTCGTGATGGGGCTTTCCGGCAGCGGAAAGTCCACGCTGATCCGCTGCCTGAACCTGCTCATCCGGCCGACTGCCGGCGAAGTGCGGATCGACGGCGAAAACATCGCCGCCAGCAATAAAGAAGCCCTTTTGAAAATCCGCCGCAAAAAGATCGCGATGGTTTTTCAGAATTTCGCCCTGCTGCCGCACCGCACGGTGGAAAGCAACGTGGAATTCGGGCTTGAAATTCAGGGCATCGACCCGAACACCCGCCGCGAAAGGGCGCGCGAAGCGCTGCGCCTGGTGGGGCTGGAGGGACACGAGGACCGCATGCCCTCCCAGCTTTCCGGCGGCATGCAGCAGCGCGTCGGTCTGGCGCGCGCGCTGGCGAACGACCCGGATATTCTTCTGATGGACGAAGCGTTCAGCGCGCTTGACCCGCTGATCCGCAAGGAGATGCAGGACGAACTGCTGGCGCTGCAGACCAAGATGCACAAGACCATCATCTTTATCACGCATGACCTTGACGAGGCGCTGAAACTCGGCGACAAAATCGCGATCATGAAGGACGGCGTTATCGTGCAGACCGGCACACCGGAGGACATCCTCACGAATCCGGCGGACGATTACGTCCGCGAATTCGTACAGGACGTCAACCGCGTCAAGGTCGTGACCGCCTCCACCATTATGAGAAGGCCGGACCCCATCGCCTACGCGAAAGACGGCGTGCGGGTTGCCGTTCGCAAAATGAGGGAAGCCTCCATCTCCAGCATTTTCGTCGTTGACAAGGACCGGCACCTGAAAGGGATTCTCTCCATCGACAAAGCGGTGGACCTGCTGAAAGCAGGCACCCATGAACCGGAGAGCGTCAAGAACGCCATTGACACAAATGTGGAGACCGTTTCGCCCGACACCTCCATTGAAACACTTCTTCCCCTCGTCATCAATTCCAAATACCCGATCGTCGTGGTCGACGAGGAGCAGAAAGTAGTGGGCATTATTATGAAAGTATCCGTTCTGTCGGGTATCCTCGGGGAGGATGATGAAAATGTATAGACTTCCAATCGGGGATGTGGTAGAGAAAGCCATCGACTGGATGACGAAAAACTGGGCCGGATTTTTCGGCGGGATCAAGATGATTCTGCTCTGGGTCGTAACTTCCTTCGAACACCTGTTCGCCTTTATCCCGTTCTATGTCATGATCCTGATTCTGGCGCTGCTCGCCTGGCGTCTCGCCAGCCGCGGCACCGCGATTTTTACCGCGATCGGACTTCTGGTCGTCGTCTCCATCGGCCTTTGGGCGGAGACGATGGAAACGCTGGCTCTGGTCATAACCTCCACGCTGATCGCCCTGATCATCGGGATTCCGGTCGGCATCTGGATGTCGCGCAGCGAATCGGCCAACCGCATCATCCGGCCGATTCTGGATTTCATGCAGACCATGCCCGCCTTTGTGTACCTGATTCCCGCGGTTTATTTCTTTGACCTCGGCGTGGTGCCGGGCGCGGTCGCGACCGTGATCTTCGCCATGCCGCCCGCCGTCCGCCTGACAAACCTCGGCATCCGGCAGGTTCCGGGCGACGTGATCGAAGCGGCGCGCTCCTTCGGCTGCACCGGGAACCAGATGCTGTTCAAGGTGCAGATTCCTCTCGCAATGCCGACCATCCTGGCCGGGCTGAACCAGACGATCATGCTTTCGCTTTCCATGGTGGTCATCTCCTCCATGATCGGTGCGGAGGGCCTCGGCATCACCGTGCTGCAGGGCATCACGCAGCTGCAGGTCGGCAAGGGATTCGAGGGCGGCCTCGCCGTCGTCATCCTCGCGATGATTCTGGACCGCATCACGCAGGGAATCGGCAAATCAAACCGAAAAAAGATGAGCGCAAAATAATCTTACCGGAAAACGCCTTTCGGGGCTTTTCAATAAATTCACACATTCTATTCTGAAAGGGGATTGAAATGAAGAAATCAATTACAGCGGCAATACTGGCAGGCGCAATCTGCCTGGGTATGCTGGCGGGATGCGCACAGAACGGGGGAAGCAGCTCCGCGGCGAGCCAGACAGGCAGCGCGAATAACGGGGGAACGAAGCCCGAGATTCAAATCGGTTACGTCAACTGGTCGGAAGATATCGCCATGACGAACCTGATGAGCGCGATTTTAAAAGATAAGATGGGGTACGATACCAAGCAGGTTCAGACGGACGTCGCGCCGGTATTTGCTTCTCTGGCAAGCGGCGGCACCGACGTTTTCCTGGATTGCTGGCTTCCCGTCACCCATAAAAGTTATATGGACAAATACGGTTCCGAAGTGAAGGATTACGGGGTCAGCTTTGACAACGCGAAAATCGGGCTGGTCGTTCCGTCCTATGTCGATATCGACAGCATCGACCAGTTAAACGCCAACAAAGACAAATTCGACGGCACCATCGTCGGCATCGATTCCGGCGCGGGAATTATGACGACGACCGACAAGGCGCTGAAGGATTACGGCCTTGATTACAAGCTGATGCCGGGCAGCGGCCCGACCATGACGGCGGCGCTGAAAAAGGCTATTGACAACAAGGAACCGATTGTCGTGACCGGCTGGCAGCCGCACTGGATGTTCGCCAAGTGGGACTTAAAATTCCTGAAAGACCCGAAGGGCACTTACGGCGAAGCGGAATCCATCCACAAGCTCGGCTCGAAAAAGCTGGATGAGAAAGCTCCGGACGTTGCGAAGTTCCTCACCAATTTCAAGATGACAAGCGATCAGCTCGGCGACCTGATGGGCGCCGT
>NZ_JBJKOP010000045.1:0-30435 GCF_046707225.1 Caproicibacter sp.
CGTACGAAAGAGTTGCCGGGGAATCAGTCTCCCCTCTGAATAGTCCATCGGTGTCATCCTCTTTCTGAAACAAAAATTATATTTCGGATGCTGCGCAGCATGGAAATCAATGGAATGGAAGCCTGTAAATTTTTCTTTCTACTTACATAACACCTGAGAAGCTGTTTTGTTACACTTTTTTTGAAAATTTTTAAAGGCTGTTTAGAAACTTTCAAAACGAGTGCCTTTGCGGATGAGTAATAAATGGGTGCCGGCGGCGGTTGAGCCGCCGGCAAAGTGTATGTGAAAGGGAGTTCCTTGTAATCAGCTTTGGACCGGGAGTCAGCCGCAGTAATCCCTGTCGGTCTTAATAATAGATTCCTCGGTACCGTTTCTGTAAACTTTGGCGTCGATTTCCAACTCGTAAGTATATCCGCTTGAGACATAATACGATTTGTCAAAGTAAAATTCATTTCCTGAGGCGCTCAGCCCCGTCCACGTTTTTATAGTCTTGGTGCCGTTGCTGGTAACCTGCTTTAACAATACATTTGCTGTGATTTTGGAGGTGCCGCTTTTCCCTATGACGTAAGTGGCGCAATCAGCGCGGTCACCGGAAAAATTCAAGTTCACGCTCACAACATCTGTGTTGTCCCATAAAACATGAATGCCAGAATTTTGATTTGAAGTCGATTTCTGCTGGGCAAATGCGGGAAGGCTCACGGTGAAAACCATTGATACGGACAGGATCAACGCTAAAACTTTCTTTTTCATTTTTCTTCTCCTTTTTGTTTTTTTGGGGGTTTCTATATATAGAAACACCTGAGAAAGCAATTTGTTACAGATTTTTTTAAAAAAATTATTTTTCTATACTTTGAGCTATTTTAATCAATTGTTCAGGATCGATCACAGAGCTTAATAGAAAACTCCGCGATTGGTTGCTCCAGATCAAATAAGAAGTTTCACCTGGGGATTTTGCGGAAAACAAAAGGGCCTTTTCTCCCTGTAATTCAATTTCTTCCCGCGTAGTGTGCTCCGTATCCACGCTAAGCAAGCCTTCGCCCGCCAAAGAACATTGATGAAGATATATCGTGGTTTCTTTTTTGTCTTGATATTTTGTAACGGTTTCCCGGCCGACTTGAATGGTTTGTACTTCGACAAAACCTTCGGGAAGATACTGAGGTTTTAAAATATTGTCGGATTCGGAGCCCGACTGAGAAGAGGACGTGCCCTGATAGTGAATATCGACGTTGTTGGATTTCCAGTTCATAATCTGGTTGAAAATGGCGTTGCGCGACGCTTCCACGCTGAGCAGGCTGCCGAGCGATACGGGGATCATGATTGCGAGAAGGACGGCGACCCGTTTCGTAACCGCCCTGACGCGCCGGAGAAGCGACTTCATGCGGGCTTCGCGGATCATGCTTTCGATTCTGCGCTTTGTCCCTGAAGAAAGCTCGCAGTCCGCGAGCGCGGCTTCGCTCGGAAGGCTTTGAACCTCCTTTTCAAAATTTTCGTTGACCGCCTCTTTCAGCATTGCCTCAAAAAGCTCGCGGTTTAATTTTGCTTTATTCACCATGAAATCCCCTTTCGTTCAATGCTTTTGCAAGAGCTGCTTTCGCGCGGTGAAGACGAACCCGGGCGTTCCCCGGAGAAATGTCCAAAAGACGCGCGATCTCTTCGTGAGAATAGTCGTAAACATATTTTAATTCCAGCACGGTGCGAAACTTTTCATCCAGCCGGTTCAGCTCCGCCTGCAACGCCCGGTATGCTTCTTCCGTCAGCAGATGGTCACAGGGCAAGTCGAAGGAATCAGCCTGCAAATTCTCTTCTTCCAAAGACACCTGCGAATGGCGGGATTCGTTCCGCAGCATGTTGTAACAAATATGTTTCACTAATATAACCACCAAACCCTTGGTTTTGTTACAGTCTTCAAACGAAAATTTTTGAAATTTTTCAATTATTTTTACAAAAGTCTGAGAAACCGCGTCTTCGGCCTTGCTTTGATCCTTTAAAATCCCGTTTGCTATGTACAGCATCAGCTTGTAATTTTGCCGGTACAGCTGTTCCATGGTCTGGCGCTCTTCTTCGTTTTCAATTGCCATGATGCAAGGCAGCAATGGAATCCCCCCTTATTTCTGCTTTCTATTGTATCATTTCGGACGGAGAAACTGCAAATTTAGAAAAAAATCCCGTGCTTCCCAAAAAAGAAGCACGGGACAGAGATATAAAATCGCTGATTTATAAAATTCCGTTGACAAAGGCGTTAAAACGCTCGATGACGTTTTCGTCGCCGACGATGAGGACACGGTCGGACGCGCAGAATTCGTAGTACGGGCCGGGGGAGAGAATGATGTCCTTCTGCTGAACCACGCCGATGATAGTCGCCCCGGTATTGTGCCAGATTTCCAGCTCCCCGATGCTTTTGCCGATGAGCGGCGATTTGCCCGGAAGTGGAATTTCCACGGGCGTGATCAGGTCGGACCGCTTGTAGCGGTACATATCGATAATCTGTTTGGTCAGCGAAAGGATTTCTTCATCCATGCCGCTGCGTTTTTCCATCAGCTGGGCGAGCTTCAGGCGAAGGTCGGCAACCCGCTCGTCGTCTTTAAAGCTCTTAATAAATTGGATTGCGTTTTCTTTGGAAAGAATGACGATCCCGCTGCCCAGCATGATTTTGAGCACGCTTTTATCAGAAAGAATGGACATGGACCGGCGTATGGTTTCCGGGGATACGTTATATTCCGTGGCCAGGGTGGAGCGCCCTTTCAGGCGGGAGCCCTCCGGGATTTCTCCCGACGCGATTCTCGCGGCCAAATCCATTGCGATTTTCAAATATCTTGGCATGGTATAGCTTTCCCAACCCGCCATGTTTATCAGTCCTCCGTCTGGGTAACGCGGTTTACCCGCTCTGGGCCGAACAATTCAGCCAAAACCGATTATAGCATGTTTCCGCTCGGCGGGCAATCCAATTTTCACGCTTTGTGAAAATTGGCCCGGCCGCCCCGTGCTTTCTTCCAGCAGCAGGCGGCCGGAGGCCGAACTAGGTTCGGCGTTATTGAGAAACGGTCGGCAGGCTGCCCAGATTGTTGTCCTCCGAGTCGTCCGGAAGGGAACGAAGGTATTCCGTCCCTTTCTTCACGGCGACCGCCACGCCCCGGATTTTGTTCTCCCTTGCCAGTTGGACGCCCTCATCCCGGGAGACTTTTCTGCCGTCTGAGAGCTGGTATCCGGTGATTTTGCCGGAGGCTTTGACAAGCCCCGTGATGGAAAGCGCGTCCGCTTCCGGCTCCGGTGTAAACTCGTTAATGGCCTTTGGCAGAGGCCCGTTGTTTTCTTCGTGTGATTCCTGTCCCATTTGCAAAACTCCTTTCCGCTTTTAGTTTCTGCGGACATAGCCGTTTTATTCCCCGGCCGACGGCGCGCGGCGGGCTTGCGCACAGTTTTAATCACGGCGCGTATTATAAAACAGAAGTAAAAGGAGGCTTTTTTCTTTATGATGGATATGGACAATATGAACATGAAAATGAAAATGGATCAAATGGACCGCTGCGGTCATTTAAGCATAGGGATGGAAGCGCCTGATTTCACCGCGAACACAACCTTCGGCCCGATCCGTTTTTCGGATTATCGGGGGAAATGGGTGGTATTCTTTTCTCATCCCGGCGACTTCACGCCGGTTTGCACGACGGAATTTGTCGCTTTCGCACAGGCTTACCCGAAGTTCCAGCAGCGAAACGTTCAGCTGCTGGGTCTGAGCATCGACAGCAATCCCTCCCATCTGGCGTGGGTGCGCTCCATCGCCCGCACGACGGGAATCTCAATCCCGTTCCCGGTGGTAGCCGACCGGATGGGCGAGGTAGCCTGCCTGTACGGAATGGTCGCCCCGGACGTGAGCAAGCAGGAAACGGTGCGGAATGTCTTTATTATTGACCCGAATCAGATCATCCGCGCGATTCTGATTTATCCGCTGACGAACGGGCGCAGCATTCCGGAAATTCTGCGTCTGGTGGACGCGCTGCAGACGACCGACGCCGACAAGGTCGTCACACCGGCAAACTGGCAGCCGGGGCAGCCGGCGCTGGTCCCGCCGCCGCAGACGTACAGTGCTCTGCTGGAACGGGAAAAAGACCCGGAGGAGCTGGGGCTGACCTGCAAGGACTGGTTCTGGTGCTACAAGCAGCTGCCAAGCGGAAAGGAAAACGCAGGGAACAAGTGAAGAAGGCCCGAAAAACGTCCGGCGGCGTTTTTCGGGCCTTTTCTTATGCAATTTCGAATGGGAGAATTTGAGGGTTACCGCTTGCCGCCGAGGAAAAAGAGCGCCATGGTCCCGGGTCCGGAATGCGCCCCAATGACCGGGCCGCAGTGCGAGATGACAAAATTTTTGACTCCCATGCGGCGTTTGATTTCCCCAGCGAGGTATTCCGCGTCCTCCCGGCAGTCGCCGTGGCTGATGAAAACCGTCTGGGAGGCGGGATCGTCGGCGGACTGTTCCATATGGTCCGCCAGCGCGTCCAATGAAGCGCGGCGCCCGCGAACCTTGCCCATCGGGATCAGATGGCCCTCGTCGTCAACGTGCAGAATCGGCTTGATGTTCAGCATGGTGCCGAATAGTGCCGTCGCGCCGGAGATGCGTCCTCCGCGTTTTAAATGGTTCAGGTCGTCCACGGTGAACCAGTGGCAGAGTCGGAGCTTGTTTTCTTCTACCCAGCCACGGACTTCTTCGATGCTTTTGCCCGCGCGCTTCATCTGTACGGCGAGGTAGATTAAAAGCCCCTGGCCGAGCGAAGCGGCGAGGGTATCCACTGCAAAGACCTTTCGTTCCGGATATTTCTCCGCGAGTTCTTCGCAGGCGATTTTCGCGGAACTGTAGGTTGCGGAAAGGCCTGAGGAAAACGCGATGTCCAGAATATCCACGCCCTGCTGCAGCAGCGGCTCCATGGCGCTTTTATAAGCGTCCACGTTCACGGCGGAGGTGGTGCAGGGCTCGCCGGCACGGATACGGCGGTAAAACTCGCCGATCGGCATTTCGCGTTCGTCCAGATAATTGTGGTACTCCTTTCCGTTTAAATGAAAGGAAAGGGGCAGAACCACCAGCTCAAGCTCCTTTGCCAGCTCATTCGGCAAATCGCAGGAAGAGTCCGTCACAATCACATAATCCGCCATCGTTTTCTCCCTCTGATGAAACTGATTTATACGTTCCTGCTTTTTATTTTACCACCGCTTTCCAAATTATGCAATCGCGGCGCCGCCGAACTTTGGAAATCATAGGGTGTCAAACAATAGAATATGTCGTGTGAAAGACCGGATCATATGTTCAGGCGACGACTTCCCGCCTTGAGACGGTGCGGAGCAGGCCGGGTTACGTCCCGCCGAATCGAATCCGAACGGCGAGAAGCGCCGTCGGCCCGCATTCCCCACGGTCTTAATCCTCCTTGTTTCTGAAAATCCGGCAGGAGATCTGGAAAGAAATTAGAACGACCGCGACCGCCACCAGCGGGAGAAAACGCATCAAGAGCAGAACGGTCGACACGGACGGCAGGGGCAGATTTGCCTTTTGAAGCAGAATCAAGCCGAGAGTCGGCAGCAGCACGACGATCATCAGTGCCATCCGCGCCTTTTGCGTGCCGTATTTGTACATCAGAGGAAACAGAATCGCGCAGAACAGCAGCGCCACGCTCCAGGAAACCCAGAGTGCCGTGAGATTGTCCGGCGACATGCCGCGGAGGACGATCAGCTCGGCCAGGAACGAGATCAGGGTCAGGCAGGTGGCGACCCCGATCCCCAGCGAATAGCGGGCAAGAACAACGCCGCTTTTCGAAACGGGAAGGCTTCGCTCATAGACGCTCCATTTTGCGGCCTCATCGTAAGCAAACGCGTTGACGGAAAGAAGCACCGTCAGCAGCACGGTTACGGAGGAGAAGATTCCGGCGGCCGAATCGCCGCCCGCCACCGCGAAAAGAACAAAATAAAATGCAAGCAGCAGCAGCAGAACTTTTGCCGTGCGCCTGAGATACATCAAATCTTTCAGGATGAGGCCCGTCATGAATTTTCCCCCTTTGCATACAGCAGCATGATTTCGTCGAGCGGCGCGGCGTCTATGACCAGCTCCGGATATTTCCGCTTGGCGGCGGCGCGGTCGGCTACCAGCGCCTCGCATTCAAACGAACCGCGCCGGACGCGCAGAAAATCGGAGGAATCCAATTTGTCAAGCTGAGAAGCGCCGCATTTCAAAAGCCCCAAATGTTCTTCCAGCTCGTCTTTCGCCCGGCTGAACACGATTTGTCCCTCGTGGAGAAAAGTTACATAATCGGCGATGCGCTCCAGATCGGACGTGATGTGGGAGGAGAACAGGATCCCGCAGCGTTCGTCCTGAATAAAGTCGAGCAGCAGGTCGAGAATATCGCTGCGCATGACGGGGTCCAGGCCGCTGGTCGCCTCGTCCAGAATCAGCAGGCGCGGCCTGTGCGCGAGCGCGGCGGCAATGCCGAGCTTCATCCGCATACCCCTGGAATATTCCTTGATCTTTTTGTTGGGCGGAAGGGAAAAATCCTTGAGATACCGCCGGTATAAATCGCGGTCCCAGGCTTTGAACACCCTTTTTAAAATCAGGTCGACGTCTTTGGCGCAAAATTCGTTTGAAAAACAGCTTTCGTCGAACACGACGCCGATCTGCTCTTTGACGGCGACCTCGTCTTTGATGTTGTCTTTCCCGAAAATTCGGATGCTGCCGCCGTCGCGCCGGATCTCGTTTAAGATCAGGCGGAGGGTGGTGCTTTTTCCCGCGCCGTTTTCACCAATCAGCCCCATGATGCTGCCCTCCGGCACGGTAAAGCCGACGTCCCGCAGCGTAAAAGAGGGGTAGTTTTTGCAGACGCCCTCAAGCTCCAGTAATGTTTCCATAAATAAACTCCTTTAATCGTTTCCGCCGTACAGGCGGTCCAAAACTCCGTGCAGTTCCCCGAGTGAAATCCCGCTCTGGCGGGCAAGCTCCGCCGCCCGGCCCAGCAGCTCTTCCACCCGGCGGGACTGCTCCGCCCTGACCAGCTTCATATCCTTTTGAGCGACGAAGCAGCCTTTGCCCGCCACGGTTTCCAGAAATCCCTCCGCTTCCAGGTCGGAATAGGCCCGGCGCGTCGTGATGACGCTGATGTGAAGCTGGCGCGCGAGCAGCCGCATGGAGGGAAGAAGATCCCCCGCGTGCAGCAATCCCGAAAGAATCTGGCTTTTGATCTGTGCGGTAATCTGTTCGTAGATCGGTCGTGGATCGGAATTACTGATGACAATGTCCAGTTTGCATCACCGCGCCTTCAAAACTGTATATATTATATATACACAGTATCATCGACGGACAGAATTGTCAAGATTTATTTTTTTTATTTTGCCCTGTTCAGAGAAAAATAGGCGGCTGTTCCGCGGTGGGTTGAAAGGGGGCCTGAGATTGACTCGGAACGGGAAGAAAAGCCGGAGCCTGAAAAACGGTTATGAAAAGCTCGCGTTCGGCAGCGTAAACGACGCGGTGCGCCTTCTGTTTGGGGATGAGCCGGAGCCAGCGGAGCTGGAAAAAATGGATTTCGGCAATATCGCGGAAATCCGAAGGCTGAAGGACGGCGCGCTGGAAATCAAGTTTTACGACCGCCTTCGCGCGCTGGACTGCCTGCGCAGCCTGAGCGAGCAGGGCGCCGGCGACTCGCCGCTTTACCGCGCGCTGCAGCAATGCGCGAAAGAGACGTGGGAGGAGAAAAAGGATGGAGCTTAACGCCTTTTCCCGGCGCCAGAGGCAGGCGCTGAGCTGGTGGTGCCCGGGGTCTCCGCACGCGTCGCGGGACGCGGTCGTCTGCGACGGCGCGGTGAGAAGCGGAAAAACCCTGTGCCTTGGGCTTTCGTTTGTCATGTGGGCGCTTGCCCGGTTTGACAAAAGGTCGTTCGCGCTGTGCGGCAAGACGATTCGTTCGCTGCGGCGGAATCTGGTGACGACCCTGCTTCCGGCGCTGACCGAATCCGGATTTTCGTGCGTTTACCGCGCCGGGGAGAACCGGATCGAGATTTCTTACGGCAAAAGCCGGAACTGCTTTTACCTGTTCGGCGGGAAAGACGAGGGCTCCGCGGCGCTGATTCAGGGCATGACGCTCGCGGGCGTGTTTTTCGACGAGGTCGCGCTGATGCCGCGTTCCTTTGTGGAGCAGGCGCTGGCGCGCTGCTCGGTGGAGGGCTCCAAATTCTGGTTTTCCTGTAATCCGGAGGGTCCCGGCCACTGGTTTTACCGGGAGTGGATTGAGCGGGCGAAGCAGAAAAACGCGCTGCTCCTGCATTTTACAATGGAGGACAACCCGTCGCTTTCCCCACAAATTCTGGCGCGGTACCGCTCGCTTTACTCCGGCGCTTTCTACGAACGGTTCGTGCTGGGGAAATGGGTCGCGGCTCAGGGCCTCATATACCCGTTTATGACGGGGGAGCTGTTCTGCGACGTGCCGGAGGGCGGATTTTCGCGTTATGCCGTTTCGTGCGATTACGGAACGGCCAATCCCTGCTCGATGGGGCTGTGGGGTCTGCGCGACGGAATCTGGTACCGCATCCGGGAGTCCTATTACGACTCCCGGAAAACCGGAGAGCAGCGGACGGACGAGGAGCATTACGCCGCGTTGGAGCGCCTTTGCGGAGAGCGGAGCATCGACCGCGTTGTGGTCGACCCCTCCGCCGCGAGTTTTCTGGAGGTGATCCGCCGGCACGGCAGATACCGCGCCAGGAAAGCGAACAACGCCGTCCTGGACGGAATCCGGAAGACCGGGGCCGCGCTCAAGCAGGGAAAGGTGAAGGTCTGCCGCTGCTGCGGGGACGCGGTCCGGGAATTCGGGCTGTACCGATGGGACGAAAAAAAGAGGGGCGACGTTCCGCTCAAGGAAAACGACCACGCGATGGACGAGATCCGCTATTTTGTCACATCATTGCCCGGCGCGGACGGCGGCTTTTTCGCCGTCGCAGCGCCGAGGGGAGAGGGGGGAAAACATGCTTTTTAAACGGAAACAGCCGAGCGCCGCGGTGCGGGCGATCCAGACGGCGGAGCGGAACACGACGTTTTCGGAGTTGGACTCCTATGTGCCGCTGTGCGCCGGGGAGCGCCGCCTTTACGACGCGATGCGGGAGGCCGTGCCGCTGATCGACGCGGCAATCTGCAAGATTCTGCGTTTGGTCGGCGGCTTTACGGTTTCCTGCCCGAACCGGGACTCGGAACGGGAGCTGAACCGCTTTTTGCAGACCGTACAGGTGGGAGCGGACCGGCGGGGAATCGATAGCTTTTTGTCTTCGTACCTGGATCAGCTGCTCACCTACGGCAACGCGGTCGGGGAAATGGTGGTTCAGGGAGGGCGGCTTCGCGCGCTTTACAACGCTTCGCTGGACGAAGTGGAGCTGCGCGCGAAGTCGCCGCTCTCCGTTGAGGTATGCCGGAGGGAAAACGGCGGCAGCGTGCCGGTGCGGTACCCGGAGCTGGTGTTCTGCTCCGCGCTGAATCCGCCGCCGGGCAGCGCGCAGGGCGTTTCGATCCTGCGCGGGCTGCCGTTTGTCAGCCGCATTCTGGTTCAGATTTTTCACACCGTCGGGGTGAACTGGCAGCGCCTCGGCGCGGTGCGCTTCGCGGTGACCTATCAGCCGGATCCCGACGCGGCGGACCGCGCGTTTTCAAGGGAACGCGCGGAGCAGATCGCCTCGGAGTGGGGCCGCGCGATGCGCGGGGACAGCGTGAGTGATTTTATCGCGGTCGGCAACGTGAGCATCAGGGCGATCGGTTCGGACGTTCGGATTCCCGACAGTGAGGTCCCGGTCCGGCAGATTCTGGAGCAGATCGTCGCAAAGCTTGGCATCCCGCCGTTCCTGCTCGGCCTGACGTGGACTTCGACCGAAAGAATGTCCAGCCAGCAGGCGGATATTCTGACCAGCGAGCTGGAAGCGTACCGCAGAATGCTGAATCCCGTCATCCTGAAAATCTGCGGAATGTGGCTGCGGCTGAACGGGGAAGCGCAGAACGTTTCCGTCGACTGGGACGACATCACGCTTCAGGACGCCACCGAGCTTGCCGCCGCGCGGTATCAGAACGCCAGGGCGGAGCAGATCGAGCGGACCGTCCGGTCGAAACGGCCCGAACCGTCCGGTTCTTCCGCGGCTGCGCCGGACACGGCTCAAAATCTCATCTGAAAAACGAGGCTTAGGCTCGTCTTTGGAGTTTTTTGAGCGGGCAAATGAGCGGGACGGCATTTTGACGGGCGACGCGGCGCTTTGCAAATCAAGTGACGATCAGGATGAATCAGGGACAGATGAAACAGGAATAAAGGAGGAATTGCTATTCTGACAAAATCGTATGCGCAGGACGGCGCGGCAAACGCGCCGAAAACCGGATCGATCCCGGACGCGGAGGCGCTGAAAAAGATCAACCGCTTTACGCGGAGGGCCTTTTCGGCGGAGGAGCTTTATGTGTTCCCGGTCGTGCTGTGCGACAACGAAATCGACCGGGACGGCGAACGGTTCACGGTCTCGGCGCTGGAAAAGCTCGCGGAGCTGTTCGTCGGCAAAACGGGAATCTTCAACCACAGCGGCAGGGCGCAGGATCAGGCGGCGCGGATTTTCGACTGCCGCGTCGAAAGGGACCCGGAGCGCGTCACGACGGCGGGCGAGGCCTACACGCGGCTGAAAGCGAGCGCGTACCTGCCGCGCATGGAACAAAACGACGGTCTGATGGCGGAACTGGAAAGCGGCATTAAAAAGGAGGTCAGCGTCGGATGTGCCGTGCGGAGCGTGACCTGCAGCGTCTGCGGCGCCGACCTGAAAAACGGAGCCTGCGGCCACGAGCGCGGACAATCCTACGGGGGAGCCGTCTGCTGCGCGGTGCTGGACGAACCGACCGACGCCTATGAATGGTCGTTTGTCGCCGTGCCCGCCCAGCGGGAGGCGGGCGTCGTGAAAAGCTACTCCGGAGCGGAGGGGACGGAAAATATTCTGAAGACCCTTCGCTCCGGTGAAACCGTAACGCTCACACAGCGGGAAGCCGCGCGGCTTTCAGAGAAAATTTCGGCGCTGGAGCGGGAAGCCGCCTGCGGGCGCGCCTACCGCGCGGAGCTGACGAAGGAATTCGTGCGGTGTGCGGCGCTTTCAAAGCCGGGCATCCCGGCGGAGGCGCTGCGCAGGGCGGCGGACGGAATGAATCTGGACGACCTGAAATGCTTTGCGGCGGCATTCCGCAGGGACGCGGAGCGCCTGGTGCCGCTCACGCCGCAGCTTTCCGGCGCGGGCAGAGAGACTTTGGCGGACGATTCGGCTTTTAAAATATAAAGGAGGAGTATTTTTATGAACGTATCGTTAAACGGATTCCGGGAATCCATGGTGACATTTGAAGCGGAACAGGGCGTTGCGGCGGGCGCGCCGGTCAAGCTGACGGCAAACGGAACCGTCGGGCCCTGCGCGGACGGCGAGGTATTCTGCGGCGTGGCGGAAAACGAGCGCTGCGGCTTCGCGGCGGTTCGGCTCGGCGGCTATGTGCGCCTGCCCTATGACGGGACGGCGCCGTCGGTCGGGTACCAGACCCTGTGCGCGGCGGCAAACGGGAAAATCAAAACGGCGGAAACGGGCGGCAGAAGCCTGCTGGTCACCGATGTGGACGAGGCCGCGAACCTTTGCGGCGTGATTCTTTAAAGGAGGACGCATCCATGAAATACGAATCCATCCGTTTGGAAAAGGGCATGTACGGCGTGCCCGGAAAATCCTTTACCCAGGTGCTGGAGGGACTGGATCCCTCCGACGGATACGCGGGAACCCCGATGGAGGGGCTGGACGCGTACCAGCGCCAGCTCAAGCGTTTTGACATCCGGGTCGGCGGCCCCTCTTCCGATAAAATTGAAAAGTTCTTTCAGACCGGCGATGCCGCCGCGCTGTTCCCGGAGTATGTCTCCCGCGCGGTAAGGCAGGGCATGGAGCAGGCGAATCTGCTGCCCGACCTTGTGGCGGCGACGACGCAGATTGAGTCTTTGGACTACCGCACGATTACGTCCGACCCCGGCGAGGACGACCGGTCGTTGAAGCCGGTGGCGGAAGGGGCGCAGCTGCCGCAGACCGGCGTGACCGTCAAGGACAAGCTGGTGAAGCTGAACAAGCGCGGCAGGATGCTGGTGGCAAGCTATGAGGCGCTGCGGTTCCAGAGGCTGGACCTGTTCACCGTGACGCTCCGGCAGATCGGGTCGGCCATCGCGCGCAGCCAGCTGAGCGACGCGATCGCGGTTCTGCTCAGCGGCGACGGCGGGGACGAGCCCGCCGAAACGGTGGCCGCCGCGGGGACGACTCCGGTTTACGGGGACCTCATCAACCTGTGGAGCGGGCTTTCCCCTTACACGCTGAACACGATGCTTGCGTCGACGGCGGCAATGAAAGACCTGCTTTCGATTGCGGAATTCAAGGACGCGACCGCCGGACTGAATTTTCAGGGAACCGGAAAGCTCATTAGCCCGCTGGGCGCGAAGCTGCTGCACGCGCCGCAGATGGAAGCCGGAAAAATCATCGGGCTGGACAAAGCCTGCGCGCTTGAGATGGTGCAGGCGGGCGGCGTGACCACCGATTCCGACCGGCTGATCGACCGCCAGCTGGAGCGCACGGCAGTCAGCGTGACGGCGGGCTTTGCGCGCCTGTTTGACGGCGCGGTCAGGGTCCTGGCCTACGGGGCGTAAGCGGTGATTGAAATCAGGACCGATGACGTGCTTGCGCGGTTCGCGGCGCTTTCCGGGCAGGA
This sequence comes from Caproicibacter sp., assembly GCF_046707225.1. NCBI lineage: Bacteria > Bacillati > Bacillota > Clostridia > Eubacteriales > Acutalibacteraceae > Caproicibacter > Caproicibacter sp. The sequence continues at coordinate 12,743 of NZ_JBJKOP010000045.1, forward strand.
GGACGTTGAAACATACCGGACGCTCTGCGGCGACGCGGCCGGGGAAATCGGACGGGCGCAGCGCGATTCCTGCGGAGAGGACGGCCGGCCGGCGCTGACCGCCGCGGCGGCGGCGCTGGCGTTTTACCGCTGCACGCTGGCCCGCGCAGGAGTCGGAGCGGGGTCGTTTGCCGCCGGGGACGTTAAAATTACGGAGCAGGCCGGGAGTCCGTCTTCCGCAAAGGCGCTGTGGAACGGGGCGGCGGCGGCCGCCGCTCCTTTCCTTACGGACGGGGGATGCTTTCTGTTCGGGAGAATCCGCCCGTGACCCGCCGCGCGGCCGTGGAAGCCATGCTTCTGAAATACGGGTCCCCGGCGACGCTGAACGGAACGCAGGTCCGGGCGGTGATCCGCCCTCTGGAAATTCAGTCCGGGGCGGACCGCGGCCTGACCGGCGGGGATTCCGGCCTCTCTTACCGGTTCACCGGGCCCGCGGGATGCGGCCTTTCCGAAGGGGACACGCTGGAAGCGGACGGAGCAAGTTACAGCGTCCGCCGGGCCGGCACGGCAATGCTCGGAACCGGTGCCTTGTACGACTGGGCCGTTTTGCGGGAACTTTCCGGCGCGGCGGATTCGGAAATCGTGCTGCTTGCGGCGGACGGAACCGTTCTGGCCCGCGCGAAGGGCTACGAAACGCGCACCCTTCGCGACGGGTGCGAAATCCGCTCCTGGGGGGAAGGGGTTCCGGCACAGATCGCCGAGGGGGAAACCCGTTATGAACTGAGCCTGTTCGGCGTTACGGCGGAAGCCGGGGCAGTTTGTACCGGCCTGGGGGAATTTTCGGTCGAAATCCGGGGAAAAACACGAAAAACGGCGTACTCCGGGTGCCGGGTGCAAAACGAAACGAAAACGGGAGGGAAGTCGCTGGAGCCGCGGCGTTCCCTGCTGGTGCTGGCGGCGGCAAAAACGGAGGAGGAGTCGGCATGACGGAAGACACGGCGGAAGAAATTTCTCGCGCGATCGAGCGCGACTGCCGCAGGTACCCGCGGAATCTGAACCTTGAGGGGGAATCGGATGCGTCTGAAACCGATGAGCTATAAAGACTATGTCTGGCCGCGGAATCCGGAAACCGTGACGGTTTCGCGAGAAAAAAAGGTGGGCAGCTACCCGGTTCCATACGTCGGGAACGCCTTGCAGGACCTCGGCGGCGCGAGCCGCACGGTGCGGGGCGCCGGCGCGTTTTCCGGCTCCGGGTGCGCGGAGGAATTCGGAAAGCTCGCCGCCGTTTTTTCCGAAGAGGGAGCGGGCCAGCTGATTCTGCCGGACATGACGCCGTTTTCGGCGGTGTTTTCCTCTTTGACCCGGAAAGGCGATCCCCGTCCGGATTACATCGGGTACGAATTTGAATTTCTGGAGGACGGTTCCGCGCCGGAAGACGAATCGGTCGTCAGCGACCCGCGGGTGTATGTCTGCAAGGCGGGCGACACGCTGTTTTCCGTCGCGGCGGCGTACGGAGTCGGCGTGGACGTTCTGCGGGACGCGAATCCGCAGATTCAGTGGCCGGACGACCCCGGAGCCGGAACGGAGGTGACGGTGCCGTGATCTGCTTCGGAACCGGGCCGGAGGGCGGGTTCCGGCTGCCGGCGCCGGTGAGGATCCGGCTGGACCGCGGCGCGGACGCCCCGGCGGACGGGTTCGAGGGAGTCTTCCCCATGCCGAAAAGCTGCGGGCCGCTGACCGGCCTCACGATTCAAAACGGGGACGGTTCGGCGCTTTTTGACGGAATCGTGGACGAGCAGGAGCAGGGCCTGAGCGGAGGAACGCTCACCCTTTCCGCCCGCAGCCGCGCGGCGCTGCTGCTGGACAACGAAGCAATGCCGCAGAATTATGTCAACCCGTCGCTCGGGACCGTTTTCGACCGGCATGTGCGCCCGTACGGATTTGCGCGGTACCTGGGAGAAGATCAAGTTTTCTCCGGAACCTTGTCCGTTTCCAAGGGGATGAGCGAATGGGCCGCAGCCGCGTCCTTTTGCGCCCGGTTTTTAAAGACCGAACCGCGCGTCGTGAACGGCGTGTTCGACGCGTCGGGCGCGGCGCCCGGGCAGGAAATCGTATTCGGGAAAGGCGGCGTTCGCTTTACCTCCGGGCTTTTGAGGAACCGGAACTGCGAACTGTATTCCGAAGTTTACGCGCTGGATCCGGACGGCGGAACCTATTTTTTGGCGGCGGCCGACAGCGGGGCGGAAACGCTCGGAGTCAGGCGCAGGCGTTTCCTGAGCGGCGGGGCGGACGCTTCCGCGGTGCTCAAAAAGGCGGAGCAAAGCGCGTTCGAGGCGGTGCTGGACTGCCCGGGAAACGTTGCGGCCCCGCCGCTGGCTCCGGCGAGGATCGCCGGAGCTGAAACCGGAGGTGCCCTCCGCGTTTGGTCCGCGCGCTATGTGCTCGGCGCGCAGGGGGAACATACCGTTATCACGCTGAGGAGGAGATAAATCGTGTGGATTTCTCAGAAAATCATCGCGTCCCAGGCGGAAAGGCCCGCCGCGGAGCTTGCGAAAACGACCGGCGGCGCCGCGGCGCAGGGTGCGGGCGAATACCGGAACCTGCCGTTCGCGGGGCCGTGGGGAATCGCCTATCAGCCGCCGAACGCGGCGCAGGCCGTGATTGTCTCGACCAGCGCGGGGGACGCCTGCGTCGGGACGCTGGCCGCCGACCGGGGGCTCAAACCGGGGGAGCTGCTGCTGTATTCCTCCGGCGGGGCGGAGCTTTACCTGAAAAACAACGGAGACATCGTCATCAACGGGCAGGTCTTTCAAAGGGAGGCGGCAAATGGATCTTGAACTATCCGGCGGAGATTTTCTCACCGGCGAAAACGGAAGGCCGGAATCGGTTTCCGGCAAAGAAGAGCTGTTTCAGCGGGCAACGATCCGACTGACCGTGCCGCTCGGTTCTTTTTCCTGCGACCCGTCGCTCGGCAGCCGCCTGCACACGCTGAAATCGGGAACGTCGTTCCCGGACGAAAAGGCCTTTTCCATGGCGCAGGAGGCGCTGCGGGGAATGCCGCAGCTGACGGTGACCGGCGCGGCGGTCTCGCGGGCCGACCCGCCGACCGTAACGGTCACGCTGAATTACGGCGGCGAAAGCCGTGAAGTGGAGGTGAAGCTCTGACGGAAAGCTATGAAGACATTCTGGCCAGAATGAAAAAGAAATTTACCGACCTCGCCGGGTATTCGCCGGACGACGCTTCGGATCTCGGGATTCGCATGAGGCTGCTGGCGGGGGAAATTTATTCGGTGGAAACGGCGGCCGACTGGCTCAGGCGGCAGACCTTCGCGCAGACCGCGAGCGGACGGGAGCTGGATTACCGGGCGCAGGAGCGGGGAATCGTGCGGAAGGAGCCCGTCGCCGCCCACGGCACGCTGACCTTTTCCCGCGACTCGACCATCTGGTTCGACCTGCCGATCGATTCCGGAATCGTCTGTTCCACCGCGGGCGCCAATCCCGTGCGGTATGTCACGACACAGGCTGCCGTGCTGAAAGCGGGCACGCTCAGCGTGGAAGTTCCGGCTGCGGCGCAGGAAAGCGGCGGCGCGGGCAACACGGAGGCCGGAACGGTCTCCGTTCTGGTCACGCCGCCCACCGCCATTCAGGCCGTAACAAACGCCGCCGCTTTTTCAGGCGGCGAGGACAGGGAAACGGACGACGCGCTGCGCTCCCGGCTGCTGCAAAGCAGCGCCGCCGCCGGGAACGGAGGAAACGCGGCGTATTACCGGAATTACGCGCTCGCCTGCGACGGGGTCGACTCGGTCAGCGTGATTCCAAGGGTGAACGGAGCCGGTACGGTGGCGCTGTATCTGGGCGGCAGGGGATGCGCCCCCTCCGACGACGTTGTCAGCCGGGTATCGGAAGGACTCGGCGCGGAACGGGAAATTTGCACGAAGGTGACCGTCGCCCCGGCGCAGACCGTTGCTTACAGCGTGACGGCAACGGTGACCGCAAAGACGGGGCTTGCTTCCGCCGATGTGATCGCAGCCTGCAAAACGGCGGTTCAAAATTATTTTTACGGCCTCGGCGTTTCGGAGCAGGTGGTCCCAGCCGCACTCGTCGCCGCGCTGTTCGGAACCGGGATGATCGGCGACTGTTCCCTCAGCACGGCAACGGCGTCGGTTGCAGACAACCAGCTTGCCGTGTGCGGCGCCGTGACCGTTACCGTGGCTTAGGAGGGATGAGCGTGGATACCCTGGAGTCGATGAAAAATCAACTGAGCTCGACCGGACTGTACCGGCTGGACGGCACGACGACGGTGGAGTATGAGCTGGCCGCCTATGCCGAAGGGCTCAACGCGCTGCGAAACGAGCTTTCCGCCCTTCAGGCCGAAAGCTACGTTGCGACGGCGTCCGGCTACGGGCTTCTGGAAAAGGAGCGGGCCTGCGGGCTGCCGTCCTCCGGCGGGGTTTCCGACCGGCGGGCGGCTTTGCTGAAGCTGGGCGCGGTGAGGCCGGGCGCCTGCACCAAAGAAGGGCTGGAATCGGCTCTTTCCGCGTTTGGGCTTTCGGTCAGCCTGGAGGAGGACGCGGCAAATTCGAAAATTATCGCGCATTTTCTTTCGCAGCCTGCCTGCGGGAAAACGGAAGCCCAAAGGATACTGGAAATATTTTGCCCCGCTCATTTGACGGCGGAATCGGATTTCACAGGCGTTTCGTGATACAATAACCGTGTCATAAGGGAATGCGCCCGTTTCGACAGAATATGATTGCATTTTCCCGGAATCTGATGTATTTTGATAGAACAACGGAGAGAAAACAGGGGAAACGGACGCGGAAAACCGCAGAAAAGGAGCGGGGAATCGAAAATGCACGAAAATAAAGAGAAGTTGGAACGCGCCCTACTGGTGGAAGTGGACACGGGGGGTTACGATGCGCAGGCGTCTTTGGCCGAGCTGTACGAGCTGACCCGCAGCGCGGGCGCGCAGCCCTTCGGCGCGATGACGCAGAAACGGCCTTCGCAGGACGCCGCGACCTGCGTGGGAAGCGGGATGATGCGGCAGATTGCCGATTTTGTTCAAAAATACGAATTGAACCTTTTGATCTTTGACTGTGAGCTGACCCCGACCCAGATTCGGAACATCGAACGGGAAAGCGGGGTTCGCGCCGTCGACAGAACGATGCTGATTCTGGATATTTTTGCCTCAAGGGCGCAAAGCAGGGAGGGCAAGCTGCAGGTGGAGCTTGCCCAGCTGAAATATCTGCTGCCCCGCCTGGGCGGGCGCGGAAGCGAGCTTTCCCGCCTCGGCGGCGGAATCGGCACGCGGGGGCCGGGCGAAAGCAAGCTGGAAACCGACCGGCGGCACATCCGGCGCCGGATCGATTCGCTCACCGCGCAGATTCACGACGTGGAGATGCACCGCAGGCAGATCAGCCGGCGAAGAAAGAAAGACGGCTTTGTCACCGTGGCGATGGTCGGCTACACGAACGCGGGAAAATCGACTTTGATGAACGCGCTGACCGGCGCGGGCGTCTTGGCGGCGGACATGCTGTTCTGCACGCTGGACCCGACGGCCCGCGCTCTGCGGCTGCCGGGCGGCGAGACGGTGCTGCTGATCGATACCGTCGGGCTGGTGCGCAGGCTGCCCCATCACCTGGTGCGGGCGTTCCGCTCCACGCTGGAGCAGGCTGCGGAGGCGGACATCATTCTGAACGTGTGCGACGCTTCCAGCCCGGAGGCCCCGGCGCATCTGGACGTGGCGAAAAACCTTCTTTCCGAGCTCGGCTGCGGGGACAGGCCCGTGATTCCCGTCCTGAACAAATGCGATCTGATCCCGGATCTCGGCGAGATCCCGATGATCGGCCACGCCGTGCGGATCAGCGCCAAAACCGGGGAAGGGCTGAATCAGCTTTTGCAGACGATTGAAGACAATCTGGAGGCGCCGTCCCTGCGGGTCCGGCTGCTTCTTCCGTTTACGGAATCCGGCCTTGAGGCAGAGATTCGCAAAAATGGAAGCGTGGAAAGCGAGGAATACACCGAAAACGGCTTTATGCTGACGGCGAATATTCCCCCGGACCTTTCCGGGGCGCTGAGCAAATATATTATTGAATAAGAAGAAATCTCCGTCAGGGCGCCGATAAAACCGCAATGCAATTTTACCTGCGGCGTCGGCTGCACCCGCAAAGTCCGGTCACGTACAGACAGAGCAGAGAGTCCCTTATTGGCAGGTTTGCCGTCTTGTCCCGTACGATTTTTAACGGCTTGTTTGTTTTTCAAACAGGCTGGCTCCGCGAATGATTCGCGGAGTTTTTTTTATGATTCCCAAATATGTCATACTACACCAAACGGCGAATGGAACGGATTTGAATTCGTTCCATGTGCCTAAAGAATAATCCCCCAGAGTAAAATAAAAGGCCCGGCTCGGTGATTTTTTCCGGTCTTGAGCCCGCGAGGCGGGAAGTTGGGGAGAGGGCCCCGGTCAATTTTTTTGAGCATCGGCCGATAAATCAAATAATACATATTTGCTGCTGTCTCGACAAAAATTACACTTTTTAAAGGAGTTTGGTCGCGGAAATGAAACTGAAATTGAACCATAACCGGGGCAAAAAACCGAAGCCGAGAAAAAATTTGGGCCATGGAATCGGAATTGATTTGGTCGGCCGCAGCCTGACGGCCAAACTGCTTCTGTGGATCGGAATCCCCGTCCTCTGCTTTTTCTGCGTTGCCGCCGCGCTCGTACTGAACAATGTGCGGCAGTCCGTTTCACAGATCATCGGAACGCAGCTCAAGGCGCAGTCGGAATCGGTTTCAGGCCAGATCAGCGAATTTTTCACCGGTTACCTGAAATCCGCGGAAAGCCTCGCGGCGAACACGCAGGTTCAGGCGCTGTTCCAAAACACGGGAAAAGGCTCTTCCATCATGAAGAGCGGCGAGTACATGTCTGTGCTGCAGACGCTGCAAAACGTTCAGAAGATGGACCCGGACAATGTTCTGGCGGTGTGGGCGGCCGATGTGGACACGAGCCAGCTGATACAATCCACCGGGCAGGTGCTGACCTCCGGCTATACGATTACGGAGCGGCCCTGGTACAAGGAAATGGTCGCGAAAAACGGAGAGGTGCTGACGGAACCGTACCAGGACGCGGTGACGAACCGGCAGATTATCAGCGTCGTGAGCCCGGTCTATGGGGAAGACGGAAGCACCATCATCGGTGCGGTGGGCATGGACGTCACCCTCGACACGCTCGGGAAAATCGTGGACGGCTACAAGCTGGGGACGAACGGCTTTTTGATTCTGACCTCCAAAGACGGAATGATCGTCAGCTCGCCGGACAAAAGCTGGAACGATAAGAGCATGTCTGATGCGGGGCTTCCGGGCAATCTGGTTTCCGCAATTTCGAACAGGACCGCGAAAATCATCACGTACCCGGCCCTTGAGCACACGAATTACGGGTATGTTTCGGCGGTGGGAAAAACCGGATGGGCGGTGACGACCGGGCTGCCGGAGGACGAGTACAACAGCTCGACTTCTTCCGTTCAGACGACCATGGCCCTCGTCTACGGGATTTCGCTGATCCTGCTGTGCATTCTGCTGGTCCTCATCTCGCTTTCGATTGTCAGGCCGCTGAAGAAGCTGCAGGGCTCCGCGCAGAAAATCGCGGACGGCGATCTCGAGGTGGCCGTGGACGTCCGCTCGTCCGACGAAATCGGGCAGGTCGGCGCCGCTGTTTCGAATATCGTGGGAAGGCTCAAGGAGTACATCCGGTATATCGATGAAATTTCCTCCGTACTGGACCGGATCGCCGAGGGGGACCTCGTCTATGACCTGAAATGCGATTACGAGGGCGAATTTGCCAGAATCAAGGCCTCGCTGCTCCATATCCGCGCCACGCTGTCGGATACCTTCGCGGGCATCACGCAGGCCGCCGACGAGGTCGCGGCGGGCTCGGCGCAGATGGCGAGCGGCTCGCAGGCGCTTTCGCAGGGCGCCACGGAGCAGGCGGCTTCCGTGGAAGAGCTTTCCGCTTCCGTGATGGAAATTTCACGGAATGTCGAGAGCAACGCCGAACACGCCAAGGAGGCGAACGGGCTTTCCACCGGCGCCGCGGAGCAGATGCGGTTTGGCAACGAACGGATGGCGCGGCTTTCCGGGGCGATGGAGGAGATCCGCGAATCCTCCGGCCGGATCAGCCAGATTCTGAAAACGATTGACGATATCGCGTTCCAGACGAATATCCTCGCCCTGAACGCCGCGGTGGAGGCGGCGCGCGCGGGCGAGGCCGGAAAGGGCTTTTCCGTGGTCGCGGACGAGGTCCGCAATCTGGCGGCGAAAAGCTCGCAGGCCGCGAAGGATACCGCGGTGCTGATCGAAGCTTCCCTGCAAAGCGTGGAAAACGGGACCTCCGTCGCGGAGGAGACGAAGGAATCGTTCTCCAGGGCGGCGGACAGCGTCCACCGCACGTCGCAGCTGATGGAGGGAATCGCGAAAACCACGGCCGGGCAGGCCGGTTCCATCCTTCAGATCCGCCAGGGGCTGGACCAGATTTCCGCAACGGTGCAGACGACTTCCGCCACCGCGGAAGAGTCGGCGGCTTCCAGCGAGGAGCTGAGCGGCCAGGCGCAGCAGCTCAAAGCGCTGGTGGACAAATTCAAAATCGAATAAATTCGAACCTTGTAATCTTGACAAAAAAGTCAGGCCGCCGGATTTTTCCCGGCGGCCCGCGTTATCTTCCCCTGTGCTTTTCTTTTCGCTTTTGCTGCCGCAGCTCGAATTTCCGCTGCTCTTCGGCCTCTTTCATTGCTCTGTTTTTTTCTTTTCGTTTCTGCTTGCCCTGTTCCTGCAAAAGCTTTAAAGCCTGCTGCGCCTTTGTGCCGGCGCCGGAATCCGCGACCTGCCGCTGAATCTGCCGCTGCATCCGTTTGGGATTGACCTTCGTCTTTTCCTGCCTGCCGGCTGTAACGCGGGGACTGAAGCGCAGGCGGGTCCAGTTTTTCAAAAAGAAATCGTACACGTCGCTGTCCTTCGGCTCGGCGCCGAACACGACCCGGGCGGCCTGCAGTTTTCCGTCCTCGGTGCGTTCGTAAACCGCCGCCCAGAACGGGTCGTCGAAAAAAACGGTCAGTTTGATGGATCCATCCATAAGGAGTCCTCCTAATTTCTGTGGGAGCAGGGAACGGACAACCTAGGAGGAGGGTTACTGACGGCGGTTCGCCGCGCCCGGACTACCGACCGGGGCTGTGTTTTTATCCCTGCCCATAACGATGATTTTCTATTTAATCCGCCGCAAGCGAATTTAAATACTCGATGACGGAATCGGACGTCTGAAAAGAAAAGGTTAAGAACTGCTCCGGAAGCTTCAGGCTTTTTACGGCGTTCGAAGAGATCTTCACCTGAATGGCGCTGCTGTCCGCGAAAGTGGTCAGACGGTAAATCTCTTCGGGGTCGCCGCCGCTTACGGCGGAGTTTTTATAGACGACAAAAACGGTATTCGGACTGGAATCCGACCTCGGGGATTTTGAACTGCTTTCCGTTTCCGTGGCGGCCTTGGCGAGATCGGACGCCGTCTTTTTCACAAATTCGGCCAAAACCGTCCGGTCGTCGATCGTTCGGATCAGGTGGCTGTCGCCGGCGGCGAGCACCTCGATTTTCGCGATTTTCTGGTTTTCAAACTGGGAATGAAGCAGATCGGCGGAGCTTTCCAGATCGCCGGCGGAAATTCCGGCGGCGTCCGAAACGGCCGAGCAGCCGCCGAACAGGAGCAGGGCCGCCGTGCAGAACAGCAAAATTGCTTTTTTACAATGCGTTTTAATCACCTCGATTTTAGATTTTTTAGGCACAGCGCCCCCCGGTACACAAATCTATTTTTACTTTGCGAAAGCCGCGACGGGGGTCAAAATGAAGCGTGGCTTTCGCTCCGGAATCCCCGTCGTCAATGCGAGAAGCAGTGGGCTTTAGAACACCGCTTTTCCCTTTGACTGGTGCCGGGGTGTCGGGGGACGTTTGGAGCGCACGGAAAGACGTTGTCTTCTTGAAAGAGATTGGGAAAAGAGGTATAATATACCTAAAAGTGGGGTGCTGAACTGCAAGACTATGATACACTCTCACATCGTTTTTGTACAGGAAAAGCCTGCTTTCCTGCGGACAGCGTGATGCAGAACTTCCACGGGCGGCCCGCAAAAAGGGGCGGCACGGCTTTGGGCCGGGCGGATGAGCGTGGATGCGGCGATGCGCTGCCCCTGTTAATCCGGAACGGAGGCGTTTGCCATCAAGAGGGAAAATCGCGCGGGACTTCCGCTTATTTTGGCGGCTTTTCTGATCTTTTTGTCGACGGGCTGTGACAAAATATCCATTCCGACGCGGTTTTCGCCGCCGCGGGCGTCTTCCGCCGCGTCCGGCGCCGCGCCGGGCGCTTCCTCCTCGGCTTCTTCGGCCTCTTCCGCCGCGTCCTCGTTTGAATCCCTCGACACGGTCATTCCGAACGACGACTCCGGAATTCCGGACAAAGCGTTTTACAAGGCGGTTTTGGAAACAAAACGGCAGGACGGCAAGACGCCCGTGGACGAAAACGGGGACGGGAAGCTGCAGGCGGGCGAGGCGCGTGCCGTGCCCTATACCGCGCACTGGGAACGGAAGGGAATCCGGTCCGTTCAGGGGGTGGAATACCTGAGCGCCGTTGAAATCCGCCTGGAACACAACAAGGTAAGCGACCTTTCTCCGCTTGTAAAACGCGCGCGCACCGCAGCCAAATCGGATTTAATCAGCGTGTATCTGAACGGCAACCGGGTGACCGGCCTGTATTCCCTGACCGCGCCGATGCTGCTTTTAAACTCAGCGGGCCTGCTGTTCGACCATCTGGACCTGTCGGGCAATAAAATTACGGATTTGTCGCCGCTCGGTTTACTGAAAATAACCGGAATCAAATATCTGAATCTAAGCCATAATAAAATCACTGGGATTGACGCGCTGAGCGGCGCGATGTTCGAGGTTCTGGACCTTTCGTACAATCGGATTGAAAAAGTCGGCGCGCTTCATACCGACGCGATCTATCTCGATTTGTCGCACAACCGGATCGCAAGCGTTCAAAGGCTTTCGGGAAAATTCCTCACGCAGCTCTATTTGTCGGACAACGCCCTGACGGATTTAGACTTTCTCCAGGACATCCCGGGCGAGGGAACCGGCGGAAAAGGGCTTCTCTGTCTGGACGCTTCCGACAACCGCCTTGCTTCGCTTCCGAATTTCAAAGGCTGGGGCTGGACAAATCTGTCCCCGGAAAAACAGGACGGCGCCTATCAGGTGGATTTTCGCGGCAACCGCCTGACGGAAAAAGAATTGAAATCAAAGCTGCCGGAAGCGTTCCTTACGGCGAAAGGGGCGGAAGAGGACGGCGCGAAATGGTTCAAAGAGCAGGTCGGAAGTCAGAAAACCGAGTGAAAAAGGCCCGCCGATCGGAATCGCAAAGCTCCGGACAGAGACAGCGCTGTCCGGAGCTTTTTGTTAAGAGTCGGCTCTGCGGAAAGAAAAAAGATGCAGGAACAGCAAAAACAGCAAAAGCAGAATTCCGACCAAGACCAGGGTCAGAAGCAATCCGCAGTCAACATGGGAGAACGCCGGCTTCGGCGTGAGTTTTTCCGACGGGTAAAGCGAGAACGTCAGATCGCCGTCCGGCAAAGACCCGAGCTTCGCCGAGTAGGACCCATCCTGTGAACGGGTCATTGGAATGCTGCTTTTTACCAGGTACGGCGCTTTCTGCGGCGGAATGACCCGGATGCTCAGATTTTGAAACCCGGCCCAGCTTTTCGCCGGGCTGAGCAGGTAGCCGTAGGAATATACCGGAGAGGCGGTTTTCTCCGAATTCATCGCGCCGCTCATCGGGTACCGGACGGAAACCCGCCGCGCGCCGTTCGCGGGGAACGGCACTTCATAGGTTAAAACCAGAATGCGCTGTTGATCGAGAAAGCCGTACAGCTCTCCGTCGCCGAACGCGACCAGGGAGCTTCCGGCGGCCCGCAGCGCCGCGCTTGTCAGCGCGGAGAGAAAATCCTCCGTCGGGTATGCCTGATAGACCTCGGTCCGTTTCAGCTTTTCCCGCAGGAAAGAGCCGGCGTCCTGTTTTTCTTCCGTAACGTTCACGTCGGCGTCGGCTTTCTGCCGGCACTCCCCGTCTTGATAAGCCGCGACCTCCGGCTTCGACGCATCGCCGAATACAAGCACGGACATCTCGCCGTTCTTCGCGTCCGACCAGCCGGTCAGGTGAATTCCGGAGCCGGTTTGGGAAAAGCCGCTGACTCCGGTGGTCAGCAGCGCGGCGTTCTCTCCCAGTGCCTGAAGGTCGGCCTTCAAATGGAAGTTCCCCGCGCAGCGGAAGCGGTACAGAGTCCCCTGCCCGCTCAGCGCTTTCGGCGCGGCGGGAGGTGCGGACACGGAGCGGAGAATCTCCTGAAAGGAGGGAAGGTTCGTCTTTTGAAGCTCCCCTTCCTCCGTGAAGTAGTTGTCGGAGACTCCTCCCCTCGGCTTTTCCCCGCCGACCGAAATCCGGAACGGCAGGTCTTTGCCGTCCGCCTGAATCTGGATTTTCCCCAATCGCGGCAGGTCGGAAAGGCTTGCGATCAGCGGGAATGCCATCTGCACATCCGTTTTTTCGGACGACGGATTCTTCATTTGATAGTTTGCCGTCACCAATGAGGTGGGATTGAATTCACTGTTATACTCGCCCCCTGCTTCAGCGGGAAAATCAAAAGAAAGGTCTTCCCGATCCACCGTAATCGGGCAGTCCGAAAGCGGCGTGACCGAAAAAGACGGGGAGGTCTCCCAATGGGTGGGCCCGGAGTTGGCGGAAACCGCCGCCGGGGACAGAACGATCAGCGAGGCGCACAGAAATGCCGCGCAGAAACGTTTCAAAAAAATCCCTCCTAGTCAAAGCGGCGGCGTCAGGCCTTTTTCAGCACCTTTTCGATTTCACCGATGAAGACGCTGTGAAAATCGTTTTCCTTGTAGTTCTTTTCCCGAACGGCGGGGTCAAGGAAGCAGTCCGGCTTTAGCTCCTGCCTGTAAAGCTTGCGGCAGATGAGGACGAGCTTCGCTTCTTCAAAATACGGAGCATTTTCCGTAAAGACGGGAGTCAGGCCCGCCGCCTTGATCTTGTCACCGTCCCGGCCGGAGTGGCTGCCGCAGTAGTTAAGCGCGGCGCGGTGGGATTCGTCGAGCACACAGAGCGAATAATGGGATTCGCGGTTCAAAAACTCCAGCGTGTAGCGGGTCGGGCGCACGTATATGGTTGAAACGTTTTTATTCCATAAAATGCCGAGGCCCCCCCAACTGGCGGTCATGGTGTTGCACTGTTCCGCGCTGCCCGCGGTAATCAGCATCCATTCCTTGTCGATCATGGTGAACGGGTTGAACTGAAGTTCCGAAATCGGAATTTCCTGAAACATAATGATTCCTCCTTTTCAGATGCCCGGCCCTGCCGGGCGGCGTTTTTTCGGTGAGCGGATTTTTGATTCGCTGCTGTTATTTTATCCCATTTTTTTAAGAATCGCAACCGAAGTTCCAAGAATCGGGGAATGTAAAAATTATCCTGAATATTACATGTATTTTTATTCAATCCGACAAAATGAATAAATATGCAAAATTAGCTTGATTTCCTGTATAAACGGCGTATAATGAAACTCAGAAAGAAAACGGAACAACGGAACTCGAGAAAAGGTGGCTGTGCGCAATGGAACATAAAATCAAAAAGGTAGTGCTGGCGTATTCGGGCGGTCTGGATACTTCAATTATTATTCCGTGGCTGAAGGAAAACTTTGACGGCTGCGAGGTTATCGCCGTCGCGGCGGACGTCGGGCAGGGCGCGGAGCTTTCCGGCCTGGAGGAAAAAGCCAAGAAAACCGGCGCCTCCAAGCTGTATATCGCGGACCTGAAAAAACAGCTGGTTGAGGATTACATCTGGCCGACGCTGAAAGCCGACGCGGAATATGAGGAAAAATATCTGCTGGGCACGTCGTTCGCGAGGCCGCTGATCGCAAAGCGGCTGGTGGAGATTGCCAAGGCCGAGGGCGCGGACGCCATCGCGCACGGCTGTACCGGCAAGGGCAACGACCAGGTCCGGTTTGAGCTGGCTATCAAGGCGTTTGCCCCGGAGATGAAAATCATCGCTCCGTGGAGAATTTGGGACATCAAGTCCCGCGACGAGGAAATCGACTACGCGGAAGCGCACGACATTCCGCTGAACATTACAAGGGAAACCAACTATTCGAAGGATAAAAACCTGTGGCATCTCTCGCACGAGGGCCTCGATCTGGAGGATCCGGCAAACGAACCGCAGTACGACAAGATTCTGGAGCTCGGCGTTTCGCCGGAAAAGGCTCCCGACAAGCCCGCCTATGTGACCGTCACGTTTGAAAAGGGCGTTCCGGTCAAGGTGGACGGCGAAAAGCTCTGCGGCGTGGACTTGATCGCGAAGCTGAACAGGGTCGGCGGCGAGAACGGCATCGGCATCATCGACCTGCTGGAAAACCGGCTGGTCGGCATGAAGTCCCGCGGGGTGTACGAAACCCCGGGCGGCACGATCCTGTACCACGCGCACCGCAAGCTGGAAGAGCTTTGCCTCGACAAGGACACGTTCCACTTCAAACAGAATGTCGGTCAGAAATTCTCCGAGCTGGTTTACGACGGCAAATGGTTCACCCCGCTGCGCGAGGCGCTCTCCGCTTTTGTGGATTCCACTCAGGAAACCGTAACCGGAGACGTCAGGCTGAAGCTTTACAAGGGCAACATCATCGACGCGGGCGCCGTTTCCCCTTATTCGCTCTACAATGAAGAAATCGCGACGTTCAGCGAAGACCACGTCTACAATCAGGCGGACGCGGAGGGCTTTATCAACCTGTTCGGCCTGCCGATCGCGGTTCAGGCGATGAAGAAGCAGAAGGACGAAAAATAAAAAGAGAAGCAAAAAGGACGATATTCCGAAAGGGGAACGGCCCCGTAACACGGCGCGCGGCGCGCGCGGCGGGGCCGAACCCTTCCTTTTATTTCTGATTTGTGTTAGGGGGAAGCCTTTTTGAAGCTTTGGGCGGGCCGGTTCCACAAGGAGCTCGACAGCAAGGTCAATGATTTCAACTCCTCGATTTCTTTTGACAGCCGGATGGCGGAGGAGGATCTTGAGGGCAGCATCGCGCACGCGGCCATGCTGGGCGAGTGCGGCGTGATCGCGCAGGACGAGGCGGAAAAAATTTGCGAGGGCCTAACCGGAATCCTGGCGGATTTCAAGAGCGGGACGCTTTCCATCGACCCGCAGGCCGAGGATATCCACACCTTTGTGGAGGGCGAGCTTACCGCCCGCCTGGGCGACGCGGGCAAGCGCCTGCACACCGCGCGCAGCCGGAACGATCAGGTCGCCGTCGATTTGCGCCTCCACCTGAAAAAGCAGTGCGCGGGGCTGAAAAACCAGCTGAACGGGCTGATTCGGGTGCTGTGCGAAAAAGCGCTGGAGCACAGCGGCGACGTGATGCCGGGCTACACCCATATGCAGCGCGCGCAGCCCATTACGTTCGGGCATCACCTGATGGCTTACGCCGAGATGTTCCTGCGCGACGCGTCCCGTCTGGAGGACGCGGTGAAACGGATGGATTTCTGCCCGCTCGGCTCCTGCGCGCTGGCGGGGACGACCTATCCCATTGACCGGGAGCGCACCGCTTCCCTGCTCGGCTTCTCCGGCCCGACGCAGAACAGTCTGGACGGCGTTTCCGACCGGGATTACTGCCTGGAGCTTGCTTCCTGCATCTCGATTGCAATGGTGCATCTCTCCCGTTTTTCGGAGGAAATCGTCCTCTGGTGCTCCTGGGAATTTAAATTCATCGAGCTGGACGACGCGTTTTCGACCGGGTCGAGCATCATGCCGCAGAAAAAGAACCCGGATATCGCGGAGCTGGTGCGCGGCAAGAGCGGCCGGGCCATCGGCGACATGACGACGCTGTTTGCGATGATGAAGGGCCTTCCCCTTGCCTATAATAAAGATTTGCAGGAGGACAAGGAAGCAATTTTCGACGCGGTCGATACTTTGAAGCTGTGCCTGACGGCGTTTACCCCGATGATCGGCACGATGAAGGTTCTGCCGAAAAACATGCGCGCCGCCGCGGCGAAGGGATTCATCAACGCGACGGACTGCGCGGATTATCTGGTCGGAAAAGGGATGCCGTTCCGCACCGCGTACAAAATTACGGGCGAGCTGGTCGCGGAATGTATTGAGCGGGGACTGACGCTCGAAACGCTTCCGCTTGAGGAGTACAAAAAGCGGAGCGAACTGTTTGAGGAATCCGTTTACGACGCGATTTCTCTGGAGCGCTGCGTCAACGGCAGGAAGGTTCTCGGCGGCCCGGCGCCGAAGAACGTGGAGTTTCAGGCAAACCGGATTTTAAAGCTGCTGGAGGGAACAGAGGATGATTAAGGCCGGAATTGTCGGAGCGACCGGATACGCGGGCGCGGAACTGGCACGGCTGCTTTCGCAGCACCCGCAGGCGGAGCTTGCGGCGGCAAGCTCCGTCAGCTTTGAAGGGAAGCGCCTCAGCGATGTTTACGCATCGTATTATCATCTCTGCGATATTACATGCGGTACTCAAACGAAAGTGGTGGAGAAAAGCGACGTCGTGTTCGCCGCCCTGCCGCACGGCCTTTCACAGGAACTGGCCGCGGAGTGCTTTGAACAGGGAAAAGCGTTTATCGACCTCGGCGCGGACTTCCGCCTGAAAAACGAGGAAGACTATCAAAAGTGGTACAACGGCACGTTCGCCCACCCGGAGCTGCACGAGCAGGCGGCCTACGGCCTGCCGGAGCTGTTTCGCGAAGAAATCAGGGAAAAAAAAATCGTTGCGAACCCGGGCTGCTTTACCACGGCGGTGCCGCTTGCGCTGGCGCCGGCGCTGGCCGGCGGATTCATCGAGTACAAAGGGATCGTTGCGGACTGCAAGACCGGCGTGACCGGCGCGGGGCGCGGCCTGACGCAGAACACGCATTTTGCGGAGCTGAACGAAAGCTGTTCGGCCTACAAGGTGGCGAGCCACCGGCACAATCCGGAAATGGAGCAGTCCCTGCGGCGGATCTCCGGCAAAGACGTGACCGTCACGTTTGTGCCGCATCTGCTGCCGGTGAACCGGGGAATCCTCGCGACCTGCTACGCACGGCTGAAAGACGGCGCGACGCCGGACGAGGTGCGCGCGGCGTATGAGAAGCAGTATGCGGGCGAGTATTTTATCCGGCTTCTGCCCGAGGGCAAAGCCGCGGATATCAAGAACGTTCGTCTGTCGAATTTCTGCGACATTTCTCTTCATTTTGACCCGCACGACTCCATGCTGATCGCGATCTCCGCGATCGACAACATGGTCAAGGGCGCGGCGGGGCAGGCGGTGCAGAATATGAATCTTCTGTTCGGGCTTGACGAAAAAACCGGCCTGACGGCGATTTCTCCCGCATTCTGAGTGCCTTTTTGAACGCAAAGCGTCAATCGCGCTACGCGGCCTTAATCCTTCTCATTATATTTTTCTTATTCTTCTTGGGGCTGATTGCCCCTTAACCCAAATTATTTCTTATTTTCAGTTTGCACTCAGGCCGTGCGGGCCCATACTTTCGGTCCCGTACGAAAGTATGCAAAGTACGGGTCGGGGGGGACTTCAAACTCCCGTAGGGAGGGCTCCAACCGTCCCCCCCGACGCCCCCCGACACCTGTCAAAGAGCTAAAGCAA
>NZ_JBJKOP010000046.1:0-76185 GCF_046707225.1 Caproicibacter sp.
GCCTGACAGGCTGTTTTTTCAAAGAGTCAGCTTTTTTCAAAAAGCGTACAGGCTGTCTGCGCGGAAAATCCCGGAGATTTTCGGGAATCTGGCAGGGAGACGCGGGCGGCGGACAGCGACAGGACGGGACAGGCCACGACAAAAAGAGCGGAAAAAGCGGGCACATTTTGAAAAAACGCCGCATATACATGCAAAGACACGTTTCAAAAAAGGGAGGCGGCGCTATGCCCAGCGGAGGCGCAAGGAAGGGCGCGGGGCGCAAACCGAAGCCGCTCGCCGAGAAGCTGGCGGCGGGAAATCCGGGACACCGGCCTTTGAAAAAAGTGGAATTCACGGGCACCGGCGGGGTCGATCCGCACGAACCGCCCGCGTATCTGCGCGTTTTGGAAAAGCGGGAGCAGGAGAACCGTCCCAGCATCCCCACGCCGACCGAACTGTATACCGACACGGTCAAATATCTGGAGCCTTCCGGATGCCTGAATCTGGTTCCCGCCGCGCTGATTGCCGATTACGCGATGGCGAAATACTACCTGCTCCACGCGCAGTATGAGCTCGGCAAAACGGCCACGGTCGTCAAAATCAAAAAGGGGCTGAAAAAAGAGCCCGCCGAAACCTACGAGATCACCGACTTTGCCGAGGCCATGCTGAAAATGCAGAAAAACGTGCTGGCGACGTGGGAGCCGATCTGGGATATTGTTTCGCGCAACAGCGAGCAGCTGGTGACGAATCCGGAAAAAGACCTGCTGGCGGTCATTATCAGTGGCCGCAGGCGCAAATCGAAGCCGAGAGGAGAGCCGCCCGATGGATTCCATGCAGATACAAAAAATCCCGGCTGAAAAACTGAATCCGGCGAAATACAATCCCCGCAGGGATTTGCAGCCGGGCGACCCGGAATACGAAAAGCTGCTGCGCTCGGTGGATGAATTCGGCTATGTCGAGCCGATCATCTGGAACCGGCGCACCGGAAATATCGTCGGCGGGCATCAGCGCTTCAAGATTCTGCGGCAGCTGGGCTTTGACGAAATCGACTGCGTCGTCATTGACATGGATGAAGCGCGGGAAAAAGCGCTCAATATCGCGCTGAACAAAATCTCCGGCGACTGGGATACCGCAAAGCTGGCGGAGGTTTTCAAGGACATCGAGCAGTACGGCATCTCGCTTGACATTACCGGGTTTGAAGCCCCGGAGATCGATAAACTGTACCAGAAGCTGAACCGCGAGGACGGTAAAATCGTCGAGGACGATTTCGACAGTGAGGCCGAAGCGGCGAAGATCACGGAGCCGGTCACCCGACCCGGCGACGTGTGGCTGCTCGGGCGGCACCGGCTCATGTGCGGGGACAGCACGGATTCGGACGCGGTCTCGCGGCTCCTTGACGGCAAAAAAGCCCGGATGGTTTTCACCGACCCGCCGTGGAACGTGGATTACGGCGGCGACGCGAAGCATCCCAGCTGGAAGCCCCGGCAGATTCTCAACGACAAAATGACTGAGGAGCAGTTTTACGCATTCCTGCTTTCGGCGTTCAAAGCGATGGCTTCGGCCTGCGAGCCGGGCGCGATGGTCTACATGGTGATGTCGGCGCAGGAATGGGGCACGGCCATGCGCACCATGAAGGAAGCCGGTTTCCACTGGTCGTCCACAATCATCTGGGCGAAGGATTCTCTCGTTTTATCACGGAAGGATTACCATACACAGTATGAGCCGATCTGGTACGGCTGGCTGGACGGCGAAAAGCGCCTCTGCCCTTTGCAGGATCGTCAGCAGAGCGACCTGTGGCAGATTCCCCGCCCCAAAAAGTCAGAGGAACACCCGACCATGAAGCCCATTTCGCTGGCAGGGCGGGCAATCACGAATTCTTCCCATACCGGCGACGTGACACTTGATTTTTTCGGCGGCTCCGGCACCACACTTCTGGCGGCGGAGCAGTCCGACCGCATCAACTGTTCCATGGAGCTTGACCCAAAATACTGCGACGTGATTGTAAAACGCTATATTGAATTCCGGGAAAGCGACGAGGGCGTGTTTCTTCTGCGCGGCGGAGAAAAGCTGGCGTACAACGAAATTGAAGGCTGACACCCATGTTTTTCAACTTGATTTTACCCCCGAAAAGAGTGATGAATGGGACTGCGGAAACGCAAATTAAATTTTCGGAGGTAACAAAATGGAATTCAGGTTTAACGTAACAGGCTCGGAACGCAAAAGACTGGTCGGAGCAATCAGCGAAATTCTCGACACCCCGATGAAATACCTCGGCGCGCCGGGCTTCGGTTACGAAGTCGGCGACTACACGGTGGATAAGGACGGAACGGTCAGCGGTGAATACAGCCCACGCCTTCTTTCCGCTCTTGCCGGGCACGGATTTGAGCCGGAATCGTACCAGACCCTGCACTTCATCACGCCACGAGGCACCCTGCTGATTGAGGAACGCTTCGATACCGAGGAAGAAGCCCGCACCGCAGGATACGAAATATATTTCACCCATGAGGGACGGGATATCTACAGCAAGCCAAGCGGAAGCGGTGAATCTTCCGTCAAGTTTGCGATTGTCGGCGCGCCCCTTGAGGAAGCGCCCGATAAAGCTGAGATGCCCGAAGAATCCGACCGCCTAATCATCGAGATGCCAATGGATGGTTTTACGCCGGAAAAGCTGGATAACCTGAAAAAGATGGTGGGAAGCAAGGCCGCGCTCATCAAAACCGCCCTCGGCGCGTATGACCTGCCCATTGAATCGACCGGCGAGACACTCCGCTTCCCTTGGTTTTCCGGCGGCCTCGACGGCGACACGGTGAGCGCGTATACACAGTTCATTGCCGCCCTTTGTAAAACGGCGAAAGAGAAAAAACGCGTAACCGCCAAGGTACAGGACGAATTTGAGAACCCACGCTTTACCATGCGGGTGTGGCTCATCGGCCTCGGCATGGTGGGCGACGATTACAAGTTGGCGCGGAAACTCCTGCTCCAAAATCTTACCGGAAACGCCGCGTGGCGGTACGGTGCGCCGGAGAAAAAAGACGCCAGCGACCCCGCTGACGGCGCGGACGCTGGCGAAGAAAACCCGGCGGCGATTGCCGCCCCGGCGAAGGAAGAAACCGCACCTGCCGCCGACACGGGCGCAAACGTGGCCGAAGAAGCGGGTGCCGACCATGAATAACTTTCCCTCAAAAGAAACAGTTGAGCGTCTCCGGCGGGAATACCCCGCCGGAACACGGGTGGAACTAATCGCTATGGATGACCCCTACACCAAACTTAAGCCCGGCGACCGCGCGACGGTTCTCGGCGTGGATGATGCCGGAAATATCCTGTGCGAGTGGGACCGCGGCTCCTCGCTGAGTCTGATTAAATAGCTTATTTCAAATTAAAGTAATGTTATATCGGAATAATACAGATATCCTCTTTTTGCGTTTTGTCTTAAATCGTCTTGAAAATAATTGATTGCATTTTGAATATTGAAAACTCTGTAATTAAATGCAACTGATAGATCTAGATTAACATTAAACCTTTTGCTTCTTCCTCATTAGATTTAATGGTACGAGGTTTTCTCGTCCTACTTAAATTATGAATTACACCTCTATAAATTAGATTTGAAAGCTTTTTTCGATCTGTACGTGTTACACTTAGAAATAAATGAACCGGAAGTTTTTCATTTGCTGATCGCGATACATTTCTAGTTTCAGCGCCAGAATTTCTTTGAGATAACTTTGGTATTATTATTCTTTCCAAATATTCAAAGTCCTTATCCGTCAACTGACTTTCACTTAATATCTGGCTATCCACTATATTTTGAATAGCTGAGCTTACCGAATTATAGTCAATCTTTTCAGTATGGGTGGAAGTAGCATATTTCTTTCCAGCAATATCATAAGCGTTTTTTAATATTTCAAAATACCTTCTTGGCAATCCATTAGCTGCAAATGCTGACAATAGGAAAGTCTTTTCATCTTCAAATATCCAGAGATATTCTCCATGCGATTCCGGATGATACTTATTTAATCTCTTTTGAGTAATGTATCTAAAAAATTCTTCGTAGTCGTCATTTAATACGTTCATTTCCAAATACTCCATGCTACAATCTTCACCAGCAATAAAATCAAATTCACAACCATATGCCTTAGAAGGGTAATTTGTTTTTTGTGGTGGATAAACACTTCCAATAAAATAAATAAAATTGCATTCTTCGCTAGAGTCTGTGGCCCCTCTTATTAATCTTAATAGTCTAAACACCTCAATTTGAGCTTGGTTAGAGACCCCTGAAATCTCATCAATTAGCAACAAACTGTAATTAATATTTAAAATATTTTTAAGCCCCCTAAAAAATTCGACAATATATCTTGAGCCATTCATATGCGCTAATTTTTCAAAGGTAAATTCCAACTGCTCCCTTTCATTTATTTTTCCAGCTAATCCAATTTCTTTATTTCCGAGTTTAGCCGAAGCTTCACTTGAATTCTCAGAAACAATATTGAGTTTCCCTGATAATAATTCTCTATTAAGACTATCTAAAAGAATATTTACATTTTCTAATATATCTTCAATGGCATAATCCTCAACTTCTTGATCAAACAAAAAAATTTCATTTAATAATTTTATGAATCGGTTTTTATTAATTTTTTCTATTACTAAAAGCTTTCTAGTATTATCCTTTATAAAATTTACAGTTACTTGTACTATATCGGTATAAAGATGTATCCTAAACATTGTTTCACTAAGTGCCTCATATTCCGAAACTTTGGATAAAGATATGTAAATCGGCAATATTCTTTTCTGATCGAATTTATTAAGCAATTCCTCTCTTATTGCTTTTAATATATGCGTTTTCCCAGTTCCCCTAATACCTTCAAACAAAATATTGGTCTTAGAAGTTGCAATATCCAAAATATCAAACCCTGGATTGGCATGTGTGCTATAATCAAAATTTGCTTGAGCATCATTATTGAAAAATTCTGGACTTATTTGCACGATAGACATTTTATACTTCCCCTTTTCAGTTTTATAGTCGATTAACTTGAAAAGCGTCTTTGTATTAGCAAGCATATTTTTCGTGATACAAGACGGATGACGAAGTCAGGCTGTCGCCTGGCGAGGAGGACAACGTAGCAGCACGAGAAATAGGCCGTAAAGACTGGGTGGCTTTGGAGTTAATTTTGACTATAGAATTTATTCAAATATACCATTTTCGCCTGCTTGCTTTCCTTATATTCCCATATTACTACTATTTCACTGCTTCGTCCATTTCTTTTTAAACAATATGCACGATTATCCTGCCCACCGGCTGAAAGTGCCAGCTTGTCTATCGAAATCTATATTTTTATGGGCTGTCCGGCGTCCTAATGGGAAAACCCGCCGCATAAAAATGATAATAAGCCTGCCGGGAGTCCCGAAAAGGACTCCCTTTTTCATTCCCGGAGGTGATGCTGTGGATGATTTCAAAACTTTGAAAAACTATAAACCGTCCCGCTTCAAGGCGGCGGGCTCGGTATATAAAGAGCGGTTTGCAGATTCGGCGGTGTATTTCGTCAACAATCTGCGCCACACCAAAGGGCGCTGGTACGGCGAGCCGTTCGAACTGATCAACTGGCAGGAGCAGATTATCCGCGATCTATTTGGAATCGTCCGCAAATTCGACGAGTGCCGCCAGTTCCGAACCGCGTATGTGGAAATCCCTAAAAAGCAGGGCAAATCTGAGCTTGCGGCGGCGGTCGCGCTGCTTCTCACCTGCGCCGATCTGGAGCACGGCGGTGAGATCTACGGCTGCGCCTCCGACCGCAGTCAGGCGAGCATCGTATTTGATGTGGCGGTGAACATGGTCGACCAGTTCCCGCAGTTGAGCAAGCTGATGAAGCTGAACATCGGGCAAAAGCGCCTGACCTTCACGCCGCTTGACAGCTTTTATCAGGTATTGTCCGCCGACGCGTACACAAAGCATGGTCTGAACGCCCACGGCGTCATTTTTGACGAGCTTCACGCCCAACCGAACCGGCAGTTGTTCGACGTCATGACGAAGGGATCGGGCGACGCGCGTGAACAGCCCCTGCATTTCATCATCACCACAGCCGGAACCGACCGCAACTCCATCTGCTGGGAAATGCACCAGAAGGCCGAGGACATTCTGCGCGGCAAGCGCATTGACCCCACCTTTTACCCGGTGATCTATTCCGCCGCCGACGATGAGGACTGGACTTCTGAGGAAGTTTGGCGCAGGGTAAATCCGTCCCTTGGCATCACGGTGACAATGGAAACGATGCGCCAGTCCTTTGAGGACGCGAAGCAGAATCCGGTGAACGAGAATATCTTCCGCCAGCTGCGCCTGAACCAGTGGGTGAAGCAGTCCGTCCGCTGGATGAACATGGAGCGGTGGGACAGTTGCGACTTTAAATTCGACCCGAAGTCGCTGGAAAACCGAATCTGCTACGGGGGCTTGGATTTATCCAGCACCACAGACATCACGGCGTTCGTACTGGTGTTTCCGCCGGAGGATGAGGAAGATAAATACATCGTTCTGCCGTTTTTCTGGATACCGGAGGAATCGCTTGAAACCCGCGTCAGACGCGACCATGTGCCATATGACCTGTGGAAAGCGCAGGGCTTTTTAAACACCACTGAGGGCGACGTCATCCACTATTCCTTTGTTGAGAAATTCATTGAGGAACTCGGCAAGAAATACAACATCAAAGAGATCGCGTTCGACCGCTGGGGCGCGTGGGAGCTGACGCAGAATCTGGAGGGACTAGGCTTTACCGTCGTTCCGTTCGGGCAGGGCTTTAAGGATATGTCCCCGGCGACGAAGGAACTGATGCGCCTGACGCTGGAGCGGAAGATCGCCCACGCGGGGAATCCGCCCCTGCGCTGGATGGCGGATAACCTCTGCGTCAGCACCGACGCCGCCGGAAATATCAAGCCAAACAAGCAGAAAGCGACCGAGCGCATCGACGGCGTTGTGGCGCTCATTATGGCGCTGGACCGCGCCATCCGCAACGAGGGCGCACTGCCGGGCAGCGTGTACGACACGCATAGCCTGCTGATGTACGGAGAGGACGGGTGGAACTGATGGGCTTTTTCTCACGGAAAAAGAATCCCAAGAACAGCCTCTCCACCTCGAAAAACTTCTTCTGGGGTGGTTCCACCTCCGGCACCTTCGTCAACGAGAACACCGCCATGCAGACGGCGGCGGTGTACGCCTGCGTCCGCGTGATTTCGGAAGCCATCGCGAGCCTGCCGCTGCACATATACCGCTATGAGGAGAACGGCTCCAAACTCCTGACCGGCCATTCTCTGTATAACATCCTGCACAACGCCCCGAATCCGGAGATGACCAGCTTCGTTTTCCGAGAAACGCTTATGAGCCACCTGCTCCTGTGGGGCAACGCTTACGCGCAGATTATCCGGGACGGCGGCGGGCGGGTGCTGGCACTTTACCCTCTTCTCCCCAACAAAACGGATGTCTGGCGCGGCCCGGACGGCCAGATTTACTACACCTACTGGCGGAACGCGGACGAAAGCCGCCCCAATGAGAAAAGCGGCGGCGTGACGCTTTCCAAAGACGACGTTCTGCACATCCCAGGCCTGAGCTTTGACGGGCTGGTCGGCTATTCGCCCATCGCGCTCACCAAAAACGCGGTGGGCATGGCAATCGCCACCGAGGATTACGGCGCTTCTTTTTTCGCCAACAACGCCAATCCCGGCGGCATTCTGGAGCATCCGGGGACGCTGCAGCATCCCGACCAAATCAGGGCAGCGTGGGAGATGCTCTACAAGGGCGGCAATAAAGCGCACCGGATCGCCGTTCTGGAGGAAGGACTCAAGTTCCACCCGATTTCGGTGCCGCCGGAGGAAGCTCAGTTTCTGGAAACCCGTAAATTCCAACTCGACGAAATCGCCCGTATTTTCCGTATCCCGCCCCATATGGTCGGTGATCTGGAAAAAAGCAGCTTTTCGAACATCGAGCAGCAGTCTCTGGAATTTGTGAAATACACGCTCGACCCGTGGGTGGTGCGCTGGGAACAGACCATGAACCAGTCTCTGCTCCTGCCGTCCGAAAAAGCCTCCGTTTTCATCAAATTCAATCTGGACGGCCTGCTGCGCGGTGATTACGCCACTCGCATGAACGGCTACGCCATCGGGCGGCAGAACGGCTGGCTGTCGGCAAATGACATCCGGCGGCTTGAGAATATGAACGAAATCACGCCGGAAGAGGGCGGCGACCTCTATCTTGTCAACGGCAATATGGTGAAGCTGGCCGACGCGGGCGCGGCGTATATGAAACAATCCTCAGAAAACAAAGGGGGTTCCGGTACATGAGTGAACAATCGCGGGCAAGCGGCTCGCAAAACGCACCGATTCCAAGGCGCGAATCGCCAGCGGCGGCTTGCCGCAAATTTTGGAACTTCGTTCAAAACGACGGTGAGGAGCGCACTCTGTATCTGGAGGGCGCTATCGCCGACGAAACCTGGTGGGGCGACGAGGTCACACCGAAGCTGTTTAAGGATGATCTGCTCTCCGGCTCCGGCGACATCACCGTCTGGATAAACTCTCCGGGCGGGGACGTATTCGCCGCCGCACAGATTTACAATATGCTAAAGGAATATTCCGGCAAAGTGACCGTCAAAATCAATGGAATCGCGGCTTCGGCGGCCTCGGTCGTCGCCATGTCGGGCGACCAGGTGCTCATGTCGCCGGTTTCCAATCTGATGATCCATAATCCATCGACCGTCGCCATCGGGGACGGCGACGAAATGCTCCGGGCAAAGGCGATGCTCGATGAAGTAAAGGAATCCATCATCAACGCCTACGAAGCGAAATCCGGGCAGTCGCGCGCTGCAATCTCCCACATGATGAACGATGAAACGTGGATGAACGCCAAAAAAGCGGTGGAGCTTCACTTTGCGGACGGCATTCTTTATACGGAGTCCGCGCCGCAGGATGCCTCCGGCGGGCTGATTTTCTCCCGCATGGCGATTCAAAATTCACTTCTTAGTAAATTCCCGGCAAAAAAGCCGCTTCCAGAGGTATCCACCATCGAGCGAGAATCGCGCTTGAATCTCTTAAAATAACATATCGGGAGGAACTGATGATGCCCACAATTCTTGAACTGCGCGAGAAACGCGCCAAAGCATGGGAAGCCGCCAAGACCTTTCTTGATCTCAAGAAAACCCCGGATGGAATGCTGACCGCCGAAGACGCCGCCGCCTACGATAAAATGGAAGCTGAAATTATCGCGCTCAAACAGCAGATTGACCGCGAAGAACGGGCGCGTGAATACGAGCAGGAGCTTGCCTGCCCCACCAGCCAGCCGCTGACCGGAAATCCCGGCGTTCCGGCGCAGGCTCAGTCCGGCAGGGCGTCCGACGCTTACAAAGCGGCGTTCTGGGATGCCATTCGCGGACGCAAGGCAGCAAACGCTTTGCAGGTGGGCACCGACAGCGAGGGCGGATATCTGGTTCCGGACGAATTTGACCGCCAGTTGGTAGAAGCCCTCGAGGAACAAAACATTTTCCGGCAGTTGGCCCGGATTATCCAGACTGCCGGCGGCGACCACAAAATTCCGGTAGTGGCAACCAAAGGCACCGCAAGCTGGGTGGATGAGGAAGGCCAGATTCCCGAGAGCGACAACAGCTTTTCTCAGGTATCGCTCAGCGCGTATAAGCTGGCGACGCTGATTAAGGTCAGTCAGGAACTACTGAACGATTCGATCTTCCCGCTGGAAAGCTATATTGCGAGCGAATTTGCCCGGCGCATCGGAGCTAAAGAGGAAGAAGCGTTCTTTGTTGGTGACGGCACGAAAAAGCCCACCGGCGTTCTCGCCGCGACGGGCGGCGCGCAGGTGGGCAAGACAACGGCGGTGGCAACCGCCATCACACTGGATGAAATTCTAGATTTGTACTATAGTCTGCGGTCGCCCTACCGGGCAAAGGCTGTGTTTCTCACAAACGACACGACCGTGAAAACCATCCGAAAGCTGAAAGACAGCAACGGGCAGTACCTATGGCAGCCGGCGATTACCGCTTCCGCGCCGGATACGATTCTGGGCAAACCCATCTATACCTCCGCCTTTGTTCCGGCTATCGCGGCAAGCGCGAAAACCGTGGCGTTCGGGGATTTCAGCTATTACTGGATTGCCGACCGGCAGGGGCGCACGTTCCAACGGCTGAACGAACTGTACGCCACTACCGGGCAGGTGGGCTTCATCGCGACCGAGCGTGTGGACGGAAAGCTGATTCTGCCGGAAGCGGTGCAGGTGCTTCAGCAGGCGGCGTCATGATATGGCGGATTTGCTTGACAAAGTAAAGAAGAATCTGATTCTGGAGCATGATCAGGATGATGTCCTGCTCCAAAGCTTCATCGTCGCCGCGACCGCCTACGCCGAAAAATATCAGCATGTGGCGGACGGTTTTTACGCCGAAAATACGATGCCAGCAACCACGGAGCAGGCAATTATTATGCTGTCAAGCCACTTTTATGAAAGCCGCGACGGCTCCACCGGGGGATTTTTTGCCGACAGCGTTCCGGCGGGGCAGCAGGTATGGGATACGGTCAATATGCTCCTGCGCCTTGACCGTGAATGGAAGATGTGAGCCATGAGTTTCGGAAAAATGAACGCTTTCATTGATGTCATTCAAACCGAACAGACGAAAGACACTGACGGTTTCGTCACCTCGTCCGATACGGTGCTTGCCAGCGTGCGTGCTTACCGGGAAGACCGCCACGGGAACGAGATATGGGCGAATCGGGCGGCGTGGTCGTCGGCGACCAGTTTGTTCTGTTTCCGCAGGATTCCCGGCGTAGAAATACGACCCTCGCTTTTACTCGTCTGCTCCGGCGAACGGTTCCGTATTCTCAGCGCGGAGGATGTGCGTGGGCGCGGCATGTACATTGAGGTTTTGGCGGAACGGCTGGAGCCGAGCAAGCATTGAGGAGGGATTCCTGTGGCAAAGGTAAGTTTTTCTATGCCGGACGACTTTTTGCGGAAAGTCTCCGCGCTCGGCGAGAAAACCGATGAGATTATTCCCCGTGTGCTGGAAGCGGGCGGTGAGGTCGCGCTCGAAAAGGTTCGCGATAATCTGGAATCGGTCATAGGCCGGGATACCAAATCCCCTTCGCGTTCCACCGGAGAGCTTGAGTCGGCGCTGGGACTTTCTCCGGCGAGGATGGATAAGAACGGCAATTTTAATGTTAAAGTGGGCTTTTCGGAACCACGTCCCGATGGAGAAAGCAACGCAAAAATCGCCAACATTCTTGAGTACGGCAAGCACGGACAGCCGCCGAAGCCCTTTTTAAAGCCAGCAAAGACACAGGCGCGCAAGCCGGGCATCGAGGCGATGAAGGAAAAGCTGGAGGAGGAAATCAAAAAGATATGAACATCCTTCAGGAGCTGACCGCGCTTATCACCGGACTGGGGCTTGCGGTGGAAACCGGCCTTTTTTCCGGAGAGGCTCCCGCCGAATACGCGGTCATAACGCCGCTGACCGACTCGTTCGATCTGTTCGGCGACAACCGCCCGGAATATGAAACGCAGGAGGCGCGCCTGTCGCTCTTTTCCAAAGGAAACTACATTGCGCTGAAAACCAGCGTTCTCCGCGCGCTGGTGGCCGCCGGTTTTACCGTCACCGACCATCGGTATATCGGACATGAGAACGATACCGGTTACCACCATTATGCCATCGACGTGGCAAAACCGTATGCATGGGAGGAATGAAGATGGCCACCATCGGCATGGATAAACTCTATTACGCAAAAATCACCGAAGGCACCGACGGGGATGAAACATACGCGACGCCAACCCAGCTTGCAAAAGCGATTAAAGCCGATCTCACCATTGATCTCGCGGAAGCGACGCTCTACGCAGACGACGGTGAAGTATATATCATCAAGGATTTTAAGTCCGGCAAACTGTCGCTGGACGTGGAGGACATCGGCGCTCAGGCGGCACAGGACCTGACCGGGGCTGTCGTGGACGGCAACGGCGTTCTGGTTTCCGCCGGTGAAGACGAGGGAGCGGCGGTGGCGGTAGGCTTTCGGGCGCTTAAACCGAACGGGAAATACCGCTATTTCTGGCTGTACCGCGTAAAATTCGGCATCCCCGCCGCGAATCTGCAGACCAAGGGCGACTCCATCACCTTCCAGACCCCGACCATTGAGGGAACCGTGATGCGCCGGAACAAGGCCGACAGCAAGGGCAATCACCCTTGGAAAGCCGAAGCGACCGAGGGCGACGCCGGAGTGGCTGACGCAACCGTCACCGGCTGGTACGCACAGGTTTACGAGCCGGTTTACACCGCGCCGCCGTCCGGCACATAAGGGGGGATTTTTTCATGGAAGAAGGACGCGGCGCGCTGATTGACATCGGCGGCGAGGAATACGAGTTGATTCTCACCACGAGGGCGACAAAAGCAATCGCCGGGCGCTACGGCGGCCTTGAAAATCTGGGTGAAAAGCTGATGCGCTCGGAGAATTTTGAGATGGCGCTGGATGAGATCGTCTGGCTTCTGACACTGCTCGCGAACCAGTCCGTCCTGATTTATAACCTCAAACACAAAGACGCGCCGAAGGAACTACTGACCGAGGAGGAAGTGGAGCTTCTCACCTCGCCCCTGCAGCTGGCGTCGTATAAAAACGCCATCACCGAAGCCATGCTCCGGGGCACCGCCCGGAACGTGGTCAGCGAAGGCGCGGAGAATCCATTAAAAAACACACCAGCCGGGTGAGCGACAGCGAACTTTTCACCCGGCTGTATTATTACGGAACCGTTCAGATGCACATGGAGCCGGAGCAATTCTGGCTCACGCCTATCGGACTTTTTCTGGATTTATGGGCCTGCCACAAGCAGTTTCTGGGGATCGAGAAACCGTATCGGGAGCTGACAGTAGATGATGTAATACCAAGAGATTTTTAAGATCAATGCTACATCTCAACATGTAAAGTGATCTCATTATACTCCTGGGCAGCCTCTTTAAAAACATCAATAATTTTACTGATTTCAGAAGTCAACTCTTGAGATCCTTCCGTTTCCGGCTTGTAAATAATGGTTATGTCCGCCGGAACATACATAATTCCGGTTATGGAATCCCAAAGCGCATCTAAATTTTGCCCATACCACTCAGGCAATTCCAATTCCTGTTGTATTACTTGATGAATCTCACCTAAATACTGACATTTCGAGAAATCAAGAACTCTCTTCTCACAAATAAAATATTTCTTGCAGATTCTGGCTCACTCCCATCGGCCTTTTTCTGGATTTATGGGCCTGCCACAAGCAGTTTCTGGGGATTGAAAAAGTGCATAGGTAAAAAATTATGCCAAATAAACTCTAACTGTTTTCGGAAATCATTTCGTAAAATACATTTTCTGAAATGATTTCGATATCCATTCCAGAAGCCTTGTACTTTTCGGCTTTCTTTTGCTTGGAGCTCTTGCCATCCTTAATACTTGAACAATAATCATTATTACCCAGAACTAAGTAATTTGTATCTTTCGTTACTCCATCTCCACATTTCCCGCCCATGTTCACTACCAATTGCATGGCATCCTTGCGAATCATTCTTTGTAATGTACCTGTGAATACAAAAACCTTTCCAAATATCGCGGTCGTTTCATCAAATTGAGAAGTGGTCGCTGCAATGTCGGAAGCCCTGACTCCGCCCTTGTGCAAAGGATAAAGGGACTCGAAAAGAATCCCTGAATTTTTCGCATAGTTTTTCATGTAATCGTAGCATTGATTCGCTTTCATTACATCCGACAGTGCCCTATGCTCAACATCCCCTTTAATACCAAAGCGTTCCGACAGATCAGACAATCGATGATGACGTTCTTCCGAGAACAGGCGGCGGCTTAACCGCATTGTATCAATGAAATCATTCTTAAAATACGTCGACGGATTCAACGGACACAGGCATCATAAAGAAAATTTATATCGAAGTTTGCATTATGAGCGACAATTATGCTATCACCGATAAAAGATAGGAATCGAGGCAAAACACTATTTACGTCCGGAGCCTCCTGAAGCATTTGATTTGTTATTCCGGTTAAGCCAGTAATAAAGCCGTCAATTTCATAACCGGGATTTACAAAACTTTCAAACTGGTCAACAATTTCTTTATTTTCAACCCGGACAGCGCCGATTTCAATAATATCGTCATAATCGGGGTCAAGTCCAGTGGTTTCCAAATCAAGTACAACATAATCGTCTAACTCTTTTAATAAGCTTTTTCCTTTGAATTCACGCTGAGCAATATTTTTCACGTCATTCTCTAATCCAAAACTTATGCGTATATCCACAGAAAATCACCATCCTTAAATCCTTTTTTCCATTATATATCGAAAGCTAGGCTTTTTCAATTTCATTTGTTTGGAGGTGACCGCATATCGCTGACGATTTTGGGGTGCGGATCGGCATTGAGGGCGAAAAGGCTTTCAAGGACGCGCTCCGTGACATCAACCAGAGTTTCAAAGTCCTCGGTTCCGAGATGCAGCTGGTCACCAGCCAGTTTGACAAAAACGACTCCTCCGTGCAGGCCGTCACCGCCCGGAATGAGGTCCTGAATAAAGAAATTGACCAGCAGAAGGGAAAAATTGAAACGCTTCGCGCCGCTTTGCAGAACGCCTCAGATTCTTTCGGCGAAAACGACCGCCGCACCCAAAACTGGCAGATTCAGCTGAACAAAGCGCAGGCCGACCTTAACGGCATGGAAAAGGAGCTGCAGAAAAACAACAGCGTTCTGGACAGCGCCGGGAAGGAATTCGACGACGCCGAAAAACAGGCGAATCAGTTCGGCAATGAAATCACAAGCGCATCAAAGCAATCGGAAGAAGCGTCCGGACGCTTTGATAAGCTCGGCGGTGTCGTCAAGGGGATCGGCGCGTCTCTGGGCGTGGCTCTGGCCGGAATCGGCGCGGCTGCCGTGGGCGCGGGCAAATCGCTGGTGGATGCTTCCGTAAACTCCGCCGCCTACGCCGACGAAATTCTCACTCTGTCCGACCAGACGCACGTCGGTACGGAGGCGCTGCAGGCCTACCAATACGCCGCCGAACTGATCGACACACCGCTTGAAACCTTTACCGCGAGCATGGCGCGGAATGTCCGGTCTATGGATTCGGCGGCGGGAGGCTCTAAGGAAGTGGCTGCGGCTTACGCAAGGCTTGGCGTTTCGATTCAGGATTCGAACGGACACCTGAGAAACGGTGAGGACGTTTACTGGTCGGCAATCGACGCACTCGGGCAAATATCCAATGAAACCGAACGGGATGCGCTTTCGATGCAGATCTTCGGCAAATCCGCGCAGGACCTCAATCCTCTGATTGCGAAGGGCAGCGCGGGAATCAAAGAGCTGACCGCCGAAGCACAGAACATGGGTGCGGTCATGTCGGGCGACCAGCTCAATTCGCTCGGAAAGTTCGACGATACAGTCCAGCGCCTGAAATCCGGAGCCGAGGCCGCAAAGAACGTCATGGGCACAGTCCTTCTCCCGCAGATGCAGACGCTCGCCAGCTCCGGCGTGTCGCTGCTCGGGACCTTTACGAAGGGACTTTCGAACGCGGGCGGGGACTGGACAAAAATTTCAGCGGCAATTGCAACGACGATTGGAGGGCTGACCAGTTCCATCCTCACCGAGCTGCCGAAAGTGGTGCAGGCGGGGCTGGACATTGTGCTGTCGATTGGAAACGCGATCACAGCAAATCTGCCGACGATCATCAATTCGGCGGTTTCCATCGTCATGACGCTGGTGCAGGGACTGGTGAGCGCTTTGCCGCAGATCACGCAGGGCGCGCTGCAATTAGTTCTGTCACTGGTGGACGGCATCATCGCTAATCTTCCGCAGCTGGTGAACGCCGCGCTGACAATGGTGATTACTCTGGCGTCGGGCATCGGGGACGCGCTTCCGAAATTGATTCCCGCCATGATCGACGCGGTCCTTACGATTGTGAACACACTTCTCAACAACATGGATAAAGTGCTTTCCGCCGCGTTCAAGATCATTGAAGGGCTGGCGAGAGGGCTGATCAACGCTCTGCCGAAGTTGATTGACCGGCTTCCGCAGATTATTGACTCCATTGTGGATTTTATTGTAAACAATCTGCCTCTCATCATTGAAACCGGCGTAAAAATCATCGTTGAACTGGCGGCTGGCTTGATCAAGGCGATCCCGACGCTCGTGGCAAAGCTGCCGCAGATTATTTCCGCGATGGTAAGCGGTTTCGGCAAGCTGCTCGGCGCTTTTACGAATATTGGAAGCAACATTGTATCCGGCATCTGGCAGGGTATTGCAGGGATGAAAGACTGGATTTATGACAAGGTATCCGATTTCTTCGGGGGCATTGTGGATAACGTCAAAGGTCTGCTCGGGATTCACTCCCCATCCACCGTGTTCGCCGGGATCGGCGGCTTCATGGCGCAGGGACTCGGGCAGGGATTCAGCAAGGCGATGAACGATGTTTCCGCCGATATGCAGAATTCGATCCCCACAAATTTTAACCTGAATCCTGCACTGGGTGTCGGCGGGTTTACAGGCGGTTTCACTGGCATGGCGGGAGCTTCCGGCGGCTTTACGCTGCACATCGAGAATTTTGTGAACAACACGGAAAAGGACATCCAGCGCCTTGCCTATGAATTTGAGTTTTATCGGCAGCAGGCAGCGGCGGCAAGGGGGAACGCGTGATGCTGAGCTTCACGTTCGGAGGCAAGGACAGCTTTCAGGACTTTGGCATCTATGTGGCTTCCCGTCCGCATATCCCATCCCCGGAGCGCCGGGTAGCCTACATCGACGTGCCGGGAATGGACTCCCGGCTTCGGCGTGACAAGGGCACTTACGGCGATATCACTCTTTCCGTGGAATGCTCGTTTCTCGGCGACCCCGTTCCGAAAATCAGCGCCGTTAAAGGATGGCTTCTGGGCGCTGGCGAAGCTGATCTGACTTTCAGCCACATTCCGGGACGGAAGTATCGCGCGCAGGTGGTGAACAGCATCGACTTTGAAATCGTGCTGAAAATCACCTCGCATTTCGTGATACTGTTCAACTGTCAGCCGTTCCAGTACGCGACCGATAATACACCCATTAGTGTTGCAGATGGTTCCGGCTATGTTCTATCCAATCCGGGAACGGTGAAAGCTCTTCCGGTCATTAAGGCAATCGGCTCCGGTGCGGGCGCTCTGACGGTGAACGGGAGTGCTGTGTCTTTCAGCGATATCGATGAGAATGTTATTCTCAACTCTGAAATTCAGGAAACGTATCAGGACACCGGCACGGAACTCATCAGCAAGAATTCCACCAAGACCGGGGATTATCCGGTACTTCTGCCGGGTGAAAATGCGATCTCGTTCTCCGGCGGGATCACATCCCTTGAAATTACTCCGAACTGGCGGTGGCTGTAATGGTGTTAGTCTATGATTCCAAGACGCAGGAATTTTCGAATGACGGACTGGGGACGGTCACTCCAAGTTCCTGTGTCGTTTCGGAAGAAATCAACGGCGCGTTTGAACTGGAGCTGACGCATCCGGTCGATTCCTTCGGCAAGTGGAAACGACTCCAGAAAAACAATATCATCCGAGCAAATACACACCGTGGGATTCAGGCATTCCGTATCTACCGGGTGGTCAAGAACGTTGTCGACGGTACGGTGAAGGTGAATGCCCGGCATATTTTTTATGATTTGCTGGCTAATTTCGTGGAGGATGTCCGACCGACCGGCAAGACCGGAGCGGAAGCCGGACAGCAGATTCTGAGCGGATGCCAATACCTGACTCCGTTTACCTTCTCAAGCGACATCACACATACTTCCACCGCCTACTATCTCCGCCAGTCCCCGGTGCAGGCTTTTCTCGGTGACACTGATCAGGCATTTATCTCGAGGTGGGGAGGCGAGATCGTCCGGGATAATTTCAGCATCGCCGTCAACACCCGGCTCGGCGCGGACAACGGAGTGCGGATCGCTTACGGAAAGAACATGGCGGGGCTGGAATTTCAGGAGGATGCTTCCGGCGTAGCGACGCGGATTCTTCCGGCGGCCCTGACCGAGGACAATCAAATTCTGCTGCTCCCGGAAAAGTATATCGACAGCTCCCATATCTCTGAATACCCGTTTCCCATTGTTGCCATGCTGGACACCGGCTTTCAGGTTGGGAAGGAAGTCGACGGCGCGGTTCCGTATCCTACAGTCGATTCCTGCTATACAGCCATGCGGCAGTTTGTTTCTGACCGGTATCTTGCCGGGGCTGACATTCCGAAGCTTTCCCTGTCCGTGGATTTCGTGGATTGGAAGGACATCACCGGTTATGAAAAATACAGGTCTTTGCTGACCGTGAATCTCGGCGATGACGTGACGGTCGACTATGCACCGTTTGGCGTCAGTGTCAAGCTCAGGGTGTGCGCGGTATCGTACAACTGCCTGACCGACCGGTTCGAAACGCTGACCGTCGGAGAGAAGCGGATTTCCGTCGTGAATTCCATCAACTCCGCTTCGCGGCAGCTCAGCGAAGTAAAGCGGGAAATTACAGTTACCAATCAGAACGTGTCCTCTGTCACGGAAAACGTATCTGACCTGAACAGTGACGACAAGCTGACTCCGGGTGAAAAAAGCGCCGCCCTGCGCGAGTGGAGTTCCTTTGCCAATGAAAAAGGAACGCTCAGCACGCAGGCCACGGCGCTTGGAATTACAACCGAACTGTCTGCCTACAACGACTCGTTCCAGCTCCTCTCCAATTACCTGAATGGCGGAGCGCTGTACACGACCGGTATCCCCCTCTGGCTGGATTCCGGCCACCTCAGTGTGACCACTGAAATCAGCGGCACACAGTACCGGCAGAAATTTGAGGATTACTATGCTGCCCGAAACACACTGGTTCAGGCGATTACCGCAAAGCTCAAGGCGCTGGCTGATACCGCACAGAACGGCGTCAACGCCAACACGAACGAAATCACGACGATCAATTCGACGCTCACGACAGTTCAGACCGATGTGAACGGCCTGCAGACTTCGGTTTCCAGCATTGACGACCAGATTTCCAACACCGAGGACGGCATCGCGCTCCGGCTTTCGAATGCGGAATCGACCATTGAACAGCACAGCGCTTCCATTGTCACCAAAGTCGAAAGCAGCACCTTCGACGGATATGTTTCGGAAAATGACGCACAGTTTTCAGACGTTGATACCCGGCTGACCACGATGCAGCAGACCGTGGACGGTTTGTCGCTTTCGATCAGCCGGACCGGCTACCGAAATCTGCTGAAAAACTCAGCGGGCCGGAACGGGCTGACCTTCTGGAGCACAACCGAAACAGTCACTACCGTTTCCAATACGGATACTTCAAACAACACGGTCAGCAATTCCGCGTTCCTCATGGCGGCGGGCAGCGCCATCTCGCAGGATTTTTCCCTGAAATTCAACGCGGCACATACGGTTTCTTTGCTCTTTCGGGCTTCCGGCTCCGGCGGAACAGTTACGGTCAGCATTACACAAAACGGAGCCGAATCCGTTTTATATGACAACGCGAATACCGGCACGGACTGGGAGTTCGTCACCTTTTCCTTCCATTCTCTGGACACGGTCTGCTCCATTAAAATTACAGCTTCCATTGAAATTCTCGCGTCCGATCTAATCGTTTCCGAGGGCACAAACATCGCGCCGTGGGTACAGTCCGACGAAGAGCTCTACACGACGAATTTTATCGCCGACAGCACCGGTCTGACGATTGGGAGCAACACCACCGACATGAAAGCCCACATCTCTACATCGGCATTTGAAATCTATCGCGGCGATGATCTGCGTATCAACGTCGCGCCGGACGGAACGCGCCTGCAGAAAACCATTATTGAGGACGATCTCACCGTCGGCAGCGTTAAGGAAATTGTCCGGGCTGGGGTCGGAGTGGACTTTGTAGTGATATAAATTATTTATTTGAGATAGGTTTCCAGGTGCTGTCTTTGACATCGTCTTGATTCGGCTTTCTCACATGTTTCAGCATATTTTTCTGGCAGGCCCCAAATTCTGAATAATTTTTTTGAGCCTGCCGCAGTGAAACGTCATTTGCTCCGCCAACAAAATCCACATCATCAAATTGAATATCATCATCTTCCCAAAAGCAAATAGGACAAATATCATATTCGTGTTCATTCTGTAAAGTCTTATATCCACAACAGGGGCAAGTATATTTTTTCATTCAGTCACTCCCCACATTGAAATGATTATATAAAATTCTTCCATTAGTAAATTGATATTGGAGAATAAATATGTCTGAAATCATCAGCGCCCTGCAGAACGGATCGCAGGTCAAGGTTGTGTATTCCTATACCCAGAATATCTCCGCGAATACGTCGGCCATCACCACTTCCCTGTATGTTCACCGCGACAGCTACGGACCTTCGTATGCCGATTCCTGTACCGCGTATATCAACATCAACGGCGCTCGGGCTATGACGTACACGGCGGGCTTCACGATCGGGTCGAGCTGGGTGCAGATCGGCAGCACGGCGACCGCGACCGTCGCGCACAATGCCGACGGTACCAAAATCGTCAACATCGCCGGATACTTTAATTCCAGCGTCACCTCAAAACTCGAAAATCTCGGTGTTTCCCAGAACATCACACTGGCAACGATTCCAAGGGCGAGCCAAATCACGGCGTCCTCCGGTTCTTTCAACATCGGCGGTTCCATTACAATCTACACGAACCGGAAGAGTACTTCCTTTACGCATGCCCTGAATTTGTATTTCGGCGGCTATGCCACGACGATCACCTACGATATTACCGACAGCTACACTTGGAACACCTCCGGGTGGGCCTCGGCCATGTACCAGCAGATTCCGAACACGAATACCGGAACCGGCACGCTGCGGCTCATCACCTACGACGCGGGCGGCAGCGTGGTCGGATACACGGAACTGGTAATTACGGCCCATGTGGTTAACAGCAATCCATCGTTCACCAATTTCTCCTATGCCGATGTGGATTCCAATACCGTCGCGCTGACCGGCGATTCTTCACAAATCGTCCAAACAAAATCGAATCTCCGGGTGACCGTGACCGGCGCGTCGGCACAGAATTACGCGACCGTTTCCTCTTACCGGGTGCAGTACGGCTCCAAGACGGTAACAAGCAGTTCCAGTGTCATCAGCTTTGGCACCGTGTCCGCAAGCGACAGCCTAATCGTGACCGTCGTCGACAGCCGGGGTAACACGGCACAGCAGAGCGTCGCCATCACGACGATTGCCTATTCCCCGCCGGTGATTTCTTCCGTTTCACTCTCCCGCGTGAACAACATCGAAGCCGGAACGGGGCTGCAATGCGCCGGGACATACGCTGCCTACATGGTAACGAAAAGCCAGTATTTTCTGAAATACCGGTACAAGACAACTTCTTCCGGCACATGGAGCGAATACGTCCCCGTCACGCCGACCGTGAGCGGCGGTGATTTCTCGTTCAACGCCAGCATCGGGAACTTCGATATCGACTCGTCGTTCAACTTTGAGATCGCGGCGTCCGACTATTATGTCTCAACCGTACAGTCTGCCCTGCTGCCCACGGCAAAGCCGGTCTTTTCCATCCGCGACGGACAGATCGGCGTCAACAAAATCCCGGAGAACGGGGCGCTGGACGTCAGCGGCGACGTTTATATCTCCGGTTCCAAGGCTTACAGCGACGGCTATCATCCCAGCGCCGATACTGTAGACGGGCTGCACATCCTGCGCGGCGCGGCATCCGGGACCACGGCGACACAAACGGCATACGGTTCCATCTACTACTCGGCGGATATCAACATCAGCTTCGGAATGACTTTGCCGGTGGTTCCGTATGTCCTGACGTCGTTCAACACGAACGGCTTCGGCTACTGCGTCATCAAAAGCACAAGTACGACCGGGTTCACAGTCAAAATCACCAATGAGGTCACATCCTCGGGTGTAAACTGGGGAATCCATTGGCTCGCAATCTATGAATCGTAACAGTTGAAAAGCAAAACGCAATATTGCAGATGGAACACCTGATTTTTGCCCTTTAAAACAATGCGGGTGAAGTCCGTCAAAATTATGTAGAAAATTCCAGCCGGCGATTCTTTCGCATCCGCTTGATGTTCCTGCCTTTCAGAGTTATACTACCCATGATAGGATTTTGCGGGTCCGTTCGGTATTGTGAATCAAAGCATTTGGAGGACATGCTCGTTTGTCCACAACAGGGAATTGGTTTTAGGAATCAAAACTTCAGGAATTACGGTGTTTGCATGGACAAACTGTAAAAATTTTACTTACTTAGCAAATTTTAACTCTATGGGACCGCAAAGACCGCATGAGCATGGCCAGCGGGCTGGAGGTCCGCGTCCCCTATGCGGACCACCGGATTGTAGAGTATGTTTTCAACGCCCCCTGGAGCTACAAATGTCCCGACGGCGTCGTAAAGGGGCTTCTGCGGGACGCCGCCCGCCCCTGGCTGCCCGAAGACGTCCGCACACGCCGGAAGAGCCCCTATCCGAAGACGCATAACCCCGCATATGAACGGATTCTCCGCCGCAGGCTGGACCTCGTGATGAAGGACGAGGAGGAACCGCTCCATCTCCTGGTGAATTCCGCGGCGGTTGAGCAAATGCTAAGTGAAAAATCGGATTACGGGAAACCGTGGTTCGGGCAGCTGATGGCGGGACCGCAGATGATGGCATATCTTCTGCAGATCAACTATTGGATGAAGAATTATGAAATTGAGATCGAGTTATAACCTCAAAAAACCTGCCGGGGCAAGAACCCGGCAGGTTTTTAATTTTGCTCTGTAATTTACTGTATGGCGGAATCCGGCTCAGACGACACCATGACTCCCGATTCGTCAAACGTATAAGTCACCCCGTCGATCGTACGCGACGTGCCGACTACATATTGTCCGTTCTCATAATAATACTGATCCCCTTCAAAGGTGACGAACCCATTTTCCGGGTAACTGATTTGAGGAAGTTTAAACCATTTGGTCCAGTGATAACTGCCGCCGATCACTTTGCCGTATTTCATGTTCTCTCCGGAACAACGGTTGTCCACCGATTTATTTCCTCCCACGTAAACCCCAACGTGACCCGGGCTGTAAAGGATCAGTCCGTGAATGCGCGGGAGTGTGGATGCATCGGACAGGTTGATGCTGCCTTTCACTTTCGCTGAGGCGAGCATGGAAGTCGAACTGCCGGCAACGGAAATCAGACCCGGATCCGGGTCGCAGTCATCGCCCTGCCACCAAAGATAGGATTTGACCAGACCGGAACAGTCGGTGGAACGGGAACCGTCAATATACTGGCCATAGTGCCCGTACTGGTATTCCCATCCTTCCTGATAGGCCTTCAGAACATGCTCCGACAGGCCGACGCCCGTCTTTGCCTCCGCAGCCGACGCGGGTACCGCCTGAAATGCCAAAACGCCCCACAAGGCAAAATTCATCAAGAGAGCGGCAACAAAAGCAAATCCCCGTTTTGATCTCATGGCGCATCCTTCTTCCGATTACGAACTTTTAACAACTGTTACAATTTAGTAACATAATATCACACAAAGGTAACAGTTGCAACAGAAAAAGGAAGCGCAGGGATAAATTTGTAGTATTTTTACAAGGGATAGGAAATAGTTTTTGTAATATTTACCTATTCATGAAGAAGAAACGCGACAATTTCTTCGGTATGCATGGAACGGGAGCCCTTAACAAGAACGGAATCACCGGGCTCCAGCAATGTTTTCAGCACTTCGCAGGCCTGTCGGTTATCGCCGCATACACGGCAATCCATGTCGGAGCGGACAGCTCGCGCTCCTTCCGCCATGAGGGCGGCACGCTTTCCAATCGTGATGAGTACGTCCACGCCGGAATCGGCGGCGAATTCACCCACATTCCGGTGCGCTTCGGCGGAATAGCTGCCCAGCTCCAGCATATCGGCCAGCACGGCCACCCGCTTTCCGCTTTTCAGGGATTTCAGAACCCCAAGGCTGCTTTTTGCCGAATCCGGACTTGAATTATAGCTGTCGTCCAGGATGATTACACCGTTCTCACGGCGGATTTGCTGCCTCATGGCGGGCGCGCGGTAGTTTGAAAGAGCCGCCGCGGCATCGGGCAGCGGTACGCCGAGCTGGCCGGCAACGGCAAGTCCCGCAAGCGCATTGAGAACATGGTGCGTTCCGATCATGGGGAGCGATACCTCCCCCGCTTCTCCGTTCGGAGCAATGTATTGGAAACGGGTCGACTCCCCCGTGATTTCGATCCCCTCCGCCCGAAAGTCGCAGTCCTCTCCCGTTCCAAACAAAACTGTTTGAAAAGGAAGAGTTCCGGCCAGGCCGCGCAGCATTTCATCGTCCCCGTTTAAAAACAGTACGGAACCCGGATGAAACCGGTCGGTAATATGCAGTTTCTCCGCCAAGATATTCCGGCGGCTTCCCAACTGCTCGATGTGGGAAACGCCGATGTTTGTCATCACCGCATAATCCGGC
Source organism: Caproicibacter sp. (assembly GCF_046707225.1). Classification (NCBI taxonomy): domain Bacteria; kingdom Bacillati; phylum Bacillota; class Clostridia; order Eubacteriales; family Acutalibacteraceae; genus Caproicibacter; species Caproicibacter sp. The sequence goes on from NZ_JBJKOP010000046.1 coordinate 24,420, forward strand.
GCGGCAATTTTCGCAATCCGGCTCATTTCCCCGAATTCGCTCATCCCCATTTCGACGACCGCGGCGCCGTATTCTTCGGAAAGGCGGAACACCGTCAGAGGAACCCCGACCTGACTGTTGTTGTTCCCGCGGGTTTTCATCACATTCAGCCCCGCCGAAAGAGCCAGGGCCACCATTTCTTTCGTGGACGTTTTCCCCACGCTGCCCGTGATGCCGACAACCGGCAGGGAAAATCGCTTTCTGTACTCGGCGGCGATGCGCTGGAGCGCGTCCTTCGTGTCGCCGACGGCGATCCAGGCGCCCGGACCGCCCGCCGACTGATGCTCCTGGGTCAGAACAGCCGCAGCGCCCGCTTCCAGAACGGAGGGGATGAATTCATGTGCGTCTACCCGCTCGCCGCAGATCGGGACAAACAGCGCCCCCGGGGCAACCTCGCGGCTGTCCGTTGAAACCGACGTCACTTCGGCGGTCGGACTGCCGCAGAGCAGCCGGCCTGCGCACGCCGATACCATTTCAGAAACCGTCATTTTCATAGAATCCCCTCACAGCTTTCCGTTTAGAATATCGGCAATGACCTCGCGCTCATCCAAATGATACTTGACGCCCTTGATTTCCTGATAATCCTCATGTCCCTTTCCGGCAAGAACAATTACGTCGCCGTCCTGAGCGTTTTCCATACAGTATTTGATCGCCTGTTTCCTGTCCGGGATGACGACGTATTTTCCTCCGGTTTTGTCGATTCCCGTGCGAATATCGGCAATGATGTCCATTACGTCCTCGTCGCGTGAATTGTCCGCCGTTAAAACGGACAGGTCGGCAAGCCTTCCGCTTTCTTCCCCCATTTCAAACCTGCGGGAACGTGCGCGGTTTCCGCCCGCGCCAAACATGCAGACAAGCCTTTTCGGGTGATATTCGCGCAGGGTCTCCAGAATATTTCTCATTGCGAGAGCATTGTGGGCGTAGTCGATAAGAAGGGTGTAATTGCCGGGGACCTTGACCGGCTCCACACGTCCGCAGACTTTTACGTTTTCCAGCCCGTCGCGGATATTCTGTTCCGTAACCGGAAAGTGCAGGCAGACGGCTACGGCCGCCAACGCGTTGTAAACACTGAATCTGCCCGGAATCCCGACTTCCACGCCGGAAAAATTCAGCCTTCCGGAAAGGTTGAACCTGACCCCCAGGAACCCCTTGCGCGAAACAAGCTCTTCCTTTTCCGCAGCCAGCCCGGCCTTCGGCGAAAAGCCGAAAGTTTCCAGCGCACAGGTATGCCCTTCCACGATCCCGCTCCAGTTCTCATCGTCCACATTGATCACGCCGATTTCGCACATACGGAACAACAGGCGTTTGCAGGCCATGTATTCCTCCAGGTCTTTGTGCTCATTGCCGCCGATATGGTCCGGAGAGAAATTGGTGAATACCCCGTAATCGAATCGGATTCCGGATAAACGATGCCCTCTCAGGCCGATGGAGGATGCCTCCATGACAACCGCCTTACAGCCTTCATCCGCCATCCAGCGCAGATAAGACTGGATTTCATAGGATTCGGGAGTCGTGTTGTCCGTCTTGATCACCCGGTCCCCGATCACCGCTCCGATTGTGCCGATAACGCCGGTCTTGATTCCGGCTGTTTCCAGAATCGAACGAACCATATAGGAAACGGTGGTTTTTCCTTTCGTTCCCGTAATCCCCACAACCGTCATTTCGCGTGCCGGATACCCGAACCATGCCGCGGAAATCAGCGCCATGGCAAGGCGCGTGTCCGGCACCATAACGACGCTCGCACCGCCGGCCTCAACCGGGCGCTGTGCCACAATCGCAGCCGCGCCGGCCTTTGCCGCTGTTCCCGCAAATTGATGGCTGTCAACCGCAGACCCGCACAGGCAGATAAAAAGGCTCCCCTGTTTCACCTGTCTCGAATCATAAACCACATCCGTTATTTCCAGATCCGTACGCCCGGAACAGGTAAAGTCCAGATCCCGGATTAAATCCGCCAAAAGCATGAAAACGCCTCCGCTGTCATATTGTTTTATGGATGAAATTTCCTGAATTATACCGTAAGTGAAAGGCTGTGTCAATATTCCCCGACACTTTGCGAGAACTGTATTAAACAAGAACTTCTTCGGTATTAGTATGAATAAATAATACTGAATAATGTTTATAGAAAGGAAAAATTCTCCTGTTATTTTAGCTCGCTTAGAGAAAAAATATTTCTCTGACACTTGCCGCATATTGTATAATTTTTTTACTCTGTCATAAAAATGTATGGTTACAAGTCGAATGATTTCGTGTTATTTTATAATTAAATTTTACCCTTGCAGGCCGATTATGAGGAAAGGAAGCATATCTTTATGGGTACTGTAAACGAGAAGCTGGAGTCCTACGGATTGAAAAAAGTGCTGAACTACCTGGACAGCAATCCGGAGGAAAATGTGCCGAAGCTGATCGGCTGGCTGAAAAAATTCGATCGGGACGGCCTTTACCAAAACACGTATGAAATGGTTGACGGCTTTATAAAGGACCCGGAGAATAACTGGAACCGTCTTATCCTAAGCCTTTATTCCGATATAGACGAAAGCGTCCGGAGAAAAACTTTTGAGAATTTTCTGATCAACTCCGCGATCCTCGGCAGTCAGAAAAAGAACAAGCTCGTGGAAAAATACGACTGCAACATACCGTGGGCCATCCTCATGGACCCGACCTCCGCCTGCAATCTGCACTGCATCGGGTGCTGGGCGGCGGAATACGGAAACCGGCTGAACCTGAGTTTTGATACTCTGGACGATATTGTTCGCCAGGGGAAGGAACTGGGCACGTACATGTATATTTTCTCCGGCGGAGAGCCGCTGGTAAGAAAAGACGATATCATCAGGCTGTGTGAAAAGCACAATGACTGTGAGTTTCTGGCTTTTACCAACGGAACTTTGATTGACGAGCACTTCGCGGACGAAATGCTGCGGGTCAAGAATTTTGTTCCCGCCATCAGTATTGAGGGATTTGAGAAAGAAACTGATTTCCGCCGCGGAGAAGGGACCTATCAGGCCGTCACCCGCGCGATGAAGCTTCTCAAAAGCAAAAGGCTTCCGTTCGGCGCTTCGCTGTGCTATACGCGGCAGAACGCGGAAACCATCGGCAGCGAGGAATATTTCAATCATCTGATCGAGCTGGGATGCAAATTTGCCTGGCTTTTCACTTACATGCCGGTCGGAGTGGACGCCAAGCCGGAGCTCATGGCAACGGCGGACCAGCGCAAATTCATGTACGAACAGGTGCGGAAATTCCGCGAAACAAAGCCCTTGTTCACACTGGACTTCTGGAACGACGGAGAATTTGTTAACGGATGCATCGCGGGAGGGCGCCAGTATCTTCATATTAACGCGAACGGCGATATCGAGCCCTGCGCCTTTATCCATTACGCGGACTCCAACATTCATGAAAAGACATTGCTGGAGGCATACCGGTCGCCGCTGTTCATGCAGTACCGCAGAAACCAGCCGTTTAACCGGAACCAGCTCCGCCCTTGCCCGCTGCTCGACAACCCCGGCAGGCTTTCGCAGATCGTGAAAAAATCCGAAGCAGTCTCCACGGATCTGGCTCACCCCGAAAACGTGGATCAGCTGACGGAAAAATGTGTGGAAACCGCAAAGGCATGGGCGCCCGTCGCAAAGGAAATCTGGGAAAACAGCGAAGGCCGCGAACGGGCGGACTGGAAAGCGGATCGGGAAGCGCAGCAAAAAGCCCAGATTGAAAAAAAGGTTCAGGAAAAGGAAAACAAAAAAAAGATTAAGGTATCCATGTGATAGAAGCTTCATACGAAAGGGACTGTTTCGCAATGCGACAGTCCCTTTCCTTATGCCGTTTTATTGTTTTCCGTTTTCTATCAAAGCATAAAGCTTGTCAATCTCGTCTTCATTGGTGAGATCACACCCGGACAGCGCCCGCGCGTATTTTTCCCGCAGTTCTCCGTCCTTTGCAAGGCTTTCCAGGCCCTGTTCCACTCCTTCGGTCGTCATCGGCACAATCAGCCCGTTTTCACCCGATGTGATCTGGTCGGAGGCGGTGGAAAAATCCGTGAGCAAAATCGGACGGCAAAGCACCATCGCCTCATCTACGGCAATGGCTTTCCCTTCAAAACGCGACGGCTGCATATAAATGTCGCATTCCCTGACAAAGGGATACGGGTTGCCGCGCTCCCCCAGAAAAACGACGCAATCCTCCGCTCCAAGCTGAGCCGCCTGCTGTTTCAGGCTATCTTCCTCCGGCCCGACACCGATCACATACCACCGCAGGCGAACGCCTTTCCGGTTCAAAGCAACGACGGCAGGCATCGCCAGATCAAGCCCTTTCTGGTGAGAAAGCCGCGCAACGGACAGCACCCGGATTCCGGTGTATCCGTCGTCGAATCCCTTTTCTCTTTCCGCCATGGAGCGCAGAAAATTCGAGGATATGATATTGTAAATCACGTGGAATTTTCCAGACTGGTCGGGGAAAGTTTTTTCCAAAGCCGTTTTGCAGGATTCCGATACCGTGCAGAGCGCGTCCAACTTTGCAACATACGGACGGTCAAAATCTTTGTAAAGGCCCATCGCGTTGTAATCGCCGTGAATGAATCCGATTTTTACGCCCGCATTCGCTTTCTCGACGGCGTAATAAAGCGGCTGCCCTTCCATATACGCGACGACCGCGTCATACCGCTCCCCGGCCGGGCGGACAAAATGCCGCTCAATTTTCCACATTCTTGAAAGCCGTTCTCCCATCGTGCCGCGAAGCCCGGCAAAGCTGACCAGCAGACGGCAAACAGCCAGAAGCGGGTGTCCGCTGGATACAAGAGCCGGAAATGCTTTGCGGATATTGAGCCGGTATTCCTGCGGAAACAGCGGCGGCAAAACATGGACCTTTTCCGGTACACGGCTGAAAAACAGCCCCTCGTTCGCAAACAGCTGCAGATCCACCTCATATTTTTTATTATCAAACAGTGATAATACCGTTACCAGGCTTTTCTCGATTCCTCCGCTGTGCAGACTGTAATTGACAAAAAGGATTTTCTTCCGTTCAGGCATGGTAAAACTCCCAAGGATTTATTTTTTTCGGGTATCTCTCATTAATACGCGTGAATACGCGCCGTAAAACAGATAGACAAGGGGCGCAAACCCGGACCGGATAACCGCCAAAATCATTCGGTCCGCCCTGCTTCCGTATTTCAGATAATCGGAACGAACGGCTTCCCTTGCATACGGATTTTTCAGAATTGAGCGAATTTCGCGATACTTCTTTAAAAATCCGCCGGGATTTTTCGGAGAAAAGCAGTTGATCAGGGACGAGTGGACCGCCGAGCGCAAAAACCACGCAAGATGCCGCTTTGCGTACCTCTCATACAGTCTCTGTTCCGTCAGGATCCTGCGGATGACCGAATAGCACTGGGTCATCATCTCCATTTTGTGCGGACGATACCGCGTGCTGAGAGAGTCCGGATTGTAGCGGTAATGATAATAGGCTCCGCCTACGACCAGAAGGCGTTCCGCGGCACAATGCGCCATGATGGACGCCGGCATATCCTCCAGCATAATTTCACGTTCGTCGCCGAACCGGATCCCGTTTTCAAGGTACCAGCTGCGCAGATACATGCGGCGCCAGGCGCAGCCCAGCATTTCCACGTGGCGCCAGGCGCTGTCTTCACGGTCCGGCCCGACCAGTTCCGTAATCAGAAGCTCCTTTACTTCGTCGCCGAATTCCGGATAATTGATAGGAAGCTTGCAGACGCGCTGTTCACCGTCCTGAAGATTTTCCCGGATAAAGTTAAAAAGCACAAGATCCGCCTGATATTCGACCGCGGCCGAATAAAGATTTTTCAGCATATTCTCGTCGATCCAGTCATCGGAATCGACAAACAGCAGATAATCGCCTCCGGCGCGTTCCACACCGTAATTTCTCGTATTCCCCAGCCCGCTGTGGGGTTTGTCCAGCACGCGGACGCGGCCGTCCCCGGAATACTTCCGGGCAATTTCCAGCGAGCGGTCGGTGGAAGCGTCGTTGACTAAAAGGACCTCAAAATCGGAAAAAGTCTGATTCAGGATGCTGCCGACGCAGCGCTCCAGATATTTCTCAACATTATAGATCGGTACGATCACACTGATTTTTGGCACTGTTTATCCCTCGTATTCTTCCGCCGGGAATTCGGAATCATCACAGCGGCAGTCATATTTGGACTCGGCGGCTTTGTACTTACTTCCGCGGGTAGGAAGAAGCCGCCCGCTTTGCCGAAACAATCTGCGGGCAAAGAAACTCCCCGGACTTTCCTCTTCAGGATTCCGGGAATTGCCGCCGATCCATCCCTCAGAAATTTCATACTGTTCCTCCCCCGCCGCGCTCTGGTGTACGGCTGTCAGTAATCTTTTCCTGAACTATTTTCAGTTTGGATTATTATAGCATTGTCCACCCTGAATTACAAGTAAACGCCTGCTACATTCTCCCCGCGAAGGTTGAAATCGGATGCGGTCTATGCTATGCTTTATGGGATGCGATAGACATTATTGGAGAGAGATTTTTATGAATTATTGTCTTATATTGCTGACAAAAAAATATCCGTTTGATTCCGGCGAGGAATTTATAGAAAACGAAATTCCTATCCTCGCCAAAACGTTTCAGCACATTGTTTTAATTGCAACCTCGGTTTCCGACCGGGGTGAACAGACCCGGCCGGTTCCGGACAACGTGGAGATTCACGCTCTGCGCGCCTCCGGAATTCGCCGTTCTCTTCTGCCGCCCCTTGCCTGCTCCTTCCCGTTTCCCCTGCCGGGGGTTGTTTCGGGCCTCGACCGCAAAGAAGCGAAAGAGTCTTTTCGAAGAAAGCTGTTTTGTCTGTACTTTCTGGCAAAGGCCGGGCAGGTATACAAAGGATGCCGAAAAATACTGTCTGACAAACATCTGGACTCTTATGACGGCGTCACCTTTTACAGCTACTGGCTTTATGACACCGCCCTGGCGGCGGCGAACCTGAAACGGGAATTCGGCTTGAAAAACAGCCGTGCGGTCAGCCGCGCGCACCGCTATGATCTTTACGCGGATCAAAACCCGTCCGGGTTCCTTCCAATGCGCGAGTACCTTCTTCAGAATCTTGACAGGGTTTACCCCTGTTCTGTGGACGGTGAAAATTATCTCGTTGAGCGGCACCCGCAATTTTCCGAAAAAATTCGAACGGCCTATTTGGGAACCCGGGACCACGGCGTTTCACCCGAAAATGAAAGCGACGTCTTTCACCTGGTCAGCTGCTGTCACATCTCCCCGGTGAAACGGGTCGACCTGCTCGCCCGCTCGCTTGCAACGCTGAAAGAAAGCGGCCTGAAACTGAAATGGACACATTTCGGGGGTGGCGAGGGGCTCGAGGCGCTTCAAACCTACGCGAATGAAAATCTTAGATTCATCGAATGCCGTTTTGAGGGCGAAACCGGCAATGCCCGCCTGATGGAGTACTACGAAAAAACGCCGATCGACTGTTTTGTGAATACCAGCAGTTCCGAAGGGCTGCCCGTCAGTATTATGGAAGCCATCTCCTTCGGCATCCCCGTCATTGCGACCGACGTAGGCGGCACGGCGGAAATTGTAAGGCCCGATCAGAACGGCTGGCTTCTTCCGGCTGATTTCAGCCCGGAACAACTCGCCGGCAAAATAGAATTGCTGTACCGGATGCCGCCGGAAGCACGCAAGAAAATGCGCAACGCAAGCCGCAGCCTGTGGACTGAAAACTTTTGCTCCGAACAGAACTATTTGAACTTCGCGGCTGAAATATCCGCCAAGGATTCTTAACGTATGTAGACTCCGCCGATCGGCGGAGTTTTTTCATTAAAATATATTCGCGATACTTGGAATTTCCGACTCATTCAAATAGGAAATCTGCTCGATGCTGCGGTCACAGTCCGCAAGGAACTGTTCTGTGCCGCCGTACTGGCAGAGCATCGGCAGCCCGGCCAGCGTCTGATCGATTGCCTCAAGCTTGGAGTGAGGCATATAAGTGCAAAGAACCGTGTGCATGGAACGCCAGTCGTCCCCCGCTTTGCGGCTCAATTGAACCGCTGTTTCAGTTTCTCCTCGCTGTTCCGCGCTTTTTGCCTCCGTTACGGTTTGAATCATCCGGGTGCTGATTTGATTGGTATAGACGGTCCCCAGAATACAAACGCCCGTAAGAACAATAAAAATGCCCAGTGAAATCCAGACGCGCTTCACTTTGACGCCTCCTTTTTCACGATGAAAAAGTCGCCCTTGGTATTGGCAGTCATAAGAAAAACATCCGCGGTGGAAAGATGCTGCCCCCGCAGGACGCCGTCAAGCCAGTCTTTATTTTTTTGGCACAGCTGCAGCGAAAAATCCGAAATAACGCCGTCGCTGACCACAACGGTCTCAATCCCGTTGTCCGGAAGAGGAACCGCCAGCATCCCGGCCGTCGGCTGTTCCTTTTCCGGTTTTTTAATCACACTCATCTTGCCGTTGGTCTCAACAATCGCATAGGCCACGTCCTGAATGCTGAACACGTTTTTCTGCCGAAGCTGCTCGCTCAGGTCTTCCGTCGTCATGCGCAGGCGCTTCATTTCATTCTGCTGTACCGCACCGTTATTAATGACGATAATCGGCTTGCCGCACACGAGCTTGCGGAATTTAGTACTTTTCAGCATCAGCGCGGAAATGACGATTTCAAACATAACCAGGGCGGCAATCGGAATCAGCCCGCTGGCAAGCGGCTGCCCGGAATCCTGCATCGGTATGGAAGCAATATCCGATATTAACAAAGTCACAACCAGCTCACTGGTCTGCAGTTCGCTGATCTGTCGTTTTCCCATCAGGCGTACCGCCAAAATAACCACCGCATACAACATTAATGTGCGGATAAAAGAAATTGTCATTCTTATCACCACAGTTAGTATAAGCGGCAGACCTCTCATTATGTATCGCCCGGCGCGGACACTCAGGCGTTGGTCGTTACAAAACCGATCACATCACCCCCTGCCGCTGAGATGCGGCTGCAGGATTCTTTCAAATCGTTAAAAGGCGTGGAACCGTATTTTGCGGTAAGAATGACCGACCGGGCATACGGAGCGATACTTTCCGCATCCGAAAAGCGGATCTCTGAGGGAGCATAAAAAACCACATAGTCGTAGGATGCCGCCGCTTCTTCCGCAAATTTTACAAAGCCTTCCGTGGAAAAAAGGTCGGAGGGATTGACTCCGGAAACCGGCGAACCGGAAACAAGACTGAGGCCGGTCGTCTTCTGAACCGGAACAACGGCCTGCTGCAAGCTGCAGTCACCTTTCAAAACCTCATTCAGCGTTTTTTCGGGCTTGATTTTCAGCTGAGAAGCTAACTTCGGGCTGCGAAGGTCACAGTCCACCAGAAGAACAGATTTTCCCATCATGGAAAGAGCGGCGGAAAATCCGGCCGCGACCTGATCTCCTCCGTTATGCTCGCACACGTTCGCCACAAGAAAGCTGCGGTTCTCTCCGCACGCGTTCAGAGCGGCGGAACGAAGAGAGCGCAGGGAGTTTCCCCTGTCCCTTAACTCATGCGGAATCTCCGCAAGCAAGCGCACTTTCAGCATTTCCTCCGCAAATCTGCTGTTCCGGATAGTTTTATCGCTCAGGACCGCCAGAATTCCGAAGCAGATAAATACGATAAATCCAAGGACAGCGCTCAGAAATCCGGCTTTCACAATGGAGGATTTGATCGATTGGGGCTTCACCTGCTCGGCATGGTCGCTGATGCCCGCGGTCAGAACCGGGTCCGGAAAATGCTGTACCAGTTCCTCCATGAGCAGTTCGGCCGCGGTGTCGGAAATCTGGGCGGCCTTCGCCGCGTTGGTCGTGCTTACGGTCAATTTAACCACCGGAGAGGAATTTTCCATTTCTGCCGTTATTTTTGCGATTTCCGACTTGTCAACTCCGACTTTTTCAGCGGTATGAGTCAGAAGGTCGTCTCCGGAAGCCAGCGGAACGGCGCTCTGAACACGGCTGTAGAGAATATTGGTATACTGAAGGTGATAGTCGCTGTCGGCTCCGTTCGGCACGCCGCAGGTCACGGTAAAGGTTGTGCTGCTTTGGTAAACACGGTGTCCGAATTTCAGCGGCAAAAGGCCGCCGACAACGCCGAACGCCAGAACCACAAGAATAAATTTCATCCAGTTTTTTCTGTAAAAATGCATAATTTCAGAAAAGCTTACAAACAGTTCCATTGGTATCCTCCCATATGCTTTCTTTTTCAGGCGCCCGCAAAAGCCAGCACCTGCCTGAGAATGGTTTTCCAATCATAGTTCCGCCGCGCGAATTCCCTTTCCTGTTCGGAAAGGGACGGGTCATCCCGGCAGCGGAGCGCAAACTCTACCGTTCGGCCGATGTCGACCGCAGAGGAGTCGTTCGGCAGACGAAGCGCAAACGGAGGATTTCCGTCCAGCGCGTCGTCCTCATAGGCATAAAGAAAAGGCAGCCCCGCCGCACAGTATTCCCTCGCCTTCAGCGAAGAGCATCGGGTCAGGCCGCGGCGGTAACATCCAAGCGACGACACGCCGAGGTCGGCCGACGCGTACACGCGCAGCAGTTCCTCGCCGCGCAGAAAGCCCCTGCACTCCACATCCTCCTCAAGCCCCCTGCTTCTCACATCTTCCAGAAAAGCGGGCATTTCCTTGCGGTCCCCGCCGACCAGTACAAAACGGACGCGGGGGTCTTCCTGCTTTTTCCGTTCCCGGTAGACCCGCATCCCCTCCAGAACACGGTCGTACGCCTGCCACCAGAGCGTTCCGGCAACCCCGACGAGGACGACTTCTCCGCTGTCCCCTTTGTGCCGGACAAAAGAGAACTCGTCCACGTTCACTCCATTGGTGATGTTGACGGCCGGTAGCCCGAAAAAGCGATCCGAGCGGTCGCCGATCAAAACCGCCGCGTCGGCGCATTCGCGAAGGCGGCAGCCCGCCAATCGGTCCTGCGCGGCCGTACAAAGAACTTTCAGCAGCGTGACCGCCTGCCTCTGAATCGGCCGGACTCCCTTCACACTGCGCAGATAGTCCATCAGATAAGGATAGTTCGGGATTTCCACGATCACGCGGCGCGTCCCGTTCTCTTTCAATTTGCGGCAAATGCGGATTACATCAAAGCTGATGCGGTCCAGCCGAAGATAGGCGACGTCAAAGCGATGATCGGTTAAATAGTCCAGCGCCGCCTGGGAAAACCGGTGCATTCTGCGGAATCCTCTCGTTACGGGAACACTGAGGGTTTCACCGCCCTGGAAAAAGATAAAGCATTCGTTTTTCCAAAGCGTATGGGTAACCTCGTATCCGAGCTGTTCAAAGGCCCGAACCTGCCATTCGATTTTTCTCGTCACACCCAAATACAGTTCAGCATCCTCCTGAAAGGTCAGATAGAACAGTTTCATCGGGACAGCACCTCATAAAATTCAGGATAATTTCTCTCGGCGCTGAAGGAACCGCGCCAGATGGAGCGCGAATTCCCGCAGAGCTTTTCATAGTCCTCTTCCTCCATGGCACGGACACGCTCCAGCATACCGAGAAGCTCGGAGGGATCGAAATCCGCCTTCAGCAGGAACCCGTTCTGCCCGTCTTTCACAATTTCCCCGGTTCCACCCACATCGGTCGCAATGACAGGAAAACCGAACGAACAGGCCTCCATAATGGAAACTGGAATTCCTTCGCTGGAGCTGACGTTGACAAATACGGACACTTCCTGCTGTTTATAAAAATCCAGCACGTCCGCGTTTTTCATCGCGCCCGGAAATTCCGCCCGGACGCAGGGAGGCAGGGATTTTGCCAGCTGTTTCAGCTCTCCTTCCATCGGGCCGGAGCCGATATGCGTCCATTTCACCGGAAAATCAGCATTGTGCAGCGCTTCCGCGATTAGAGGAAGGCGCTTGACCGGAACCATGTAGGAGCAGGAGACAAGATGGAACTGCGTCCTGCATCCCCCGCGGCAGCCCTCGTCCGGCGTACCCAGATGCGCCGTGCGCACCTTGCCGGCATACTGCGGGTAACGGCTTTTGAGAATTTCCGCGCCTTCGTTGGAGCAGGGAAAAACGGCCGAAGCGCTTTTCAGCAGATAACTTCTCATCGGAAGATAGCGGTGCGCGCTCCGTTCTTCATGAATGTCAAAACCGTGAGCGCGTGAAACAAGTCTTGCTTTTTTCCCCTTCGAACGGAGATATTCCGCGAGCAAAGCCCCTGCCGCAGCCGCATCGTAAAACCAATAGCTGTACACGGTGACGTCATCGGCGGACAAAATCAATTTTTCCCGAATCAGAGCCCGGAAAATGCTCATCGCGTTCTTCATGAAAAAGAGCGTTTCATGCGCTCTTGCCGCGGACAGCCTTTTGGTGCGTATCAATTCAAAGAGCTCCGCGCGAACACAGGGCATTCGCAGCAGGGACGCATATTCCGCCCTGCCGGCGGCAGCGCGCTTCAGGGGAATCCATTCGACGCCTTGCGGCAGAGAGCGGGTCTTAACGCTATTTTCTTTCAGTCCGCAGGGGCAGACCAGAATTTTATCAAATCCGCTTGCATAGCGAAGCTCATTTTCAAGGAATTCCTCACCGCCGTCAAACGGAAAAGCCGAGGTGAGAAGCAGCAGCAGTTTCACGGATGCTCCTCCCCCAGCCCCTGCACCCGCTTAACCGGGCGCACATGGGTCCCCAGCCGGAAAACAAAAAGCGCGGCCAGATAAACTGCAACGTAAAAGCAAAGATAAGTCAGATTAAAGACGTTTGTCACCCATAGAAACGCAAAGCTGCGGGGAATATAAACAAAATCCCTGAGCGCGAGCAGGCAACAGGCCATTACGATCCATGACCGGGTCAGCATGGAGGCAAAAAACCGAAGAATCAGCCCCACGCCGGCTCCGACGATGATCACGCCCAAAAAGCCGAACGCGACATAGGATTCCGCAACAAAAGAAGTTCCGAAGCCGCCGCCCGACAGATAGCGAAGCGGATCAACCAGATAGGTCAGGGCATGGGCGTAATTGTGCGTGCCGACCACAAAGGCCGTGGTCTGGACCTCGAGAATCGGTGATAATCCGAACAGGGACCTCGTAATCAGATTATTATGGACAAACAGCTCAAACGGATAAAACAGGTACTTCCATGTCATGCCGTGATCAAACAGATCCCAGTTGTTGACCGTTTGGACAACCACGCGGAAGCTGGCTCCCTGGGAATAAAGGAAATTCACCACGGTATCCAGAAAATTCCGGTGAGACAGCAGTCCGTAAGCGCGAATTTCGGCCAGAAGCTGGAGCAGATACATTGCGACGACCGCAAGAATTCCGCCGCCGACCACCGTCCGTTTTTTAAAAATACGCTCTGATTTTTCATTCAGCGAGTCCCGAAGGACGAAATAAATCAGAATCGTAATCGCTTCGCAGACAAAGGTATTTCTTCTTCCGGTAAACAGGGTCGCGAGCAGATAAACGCCGTAAACCGCCATCGGCAGCTTAAGCTGTTTCCGGCTTGGCATCGTGGCGAGAAAAACCGCAAACGACGGAACAAAAAACATGGAAAGCCGGCTGACCGCGGACGGAATGCTTGCGGCGTTCACCTTGGTGAAAGAACCCAGGTATCCGCTTCTGAGGACATTGAGAATGGATTCCATCAGCGTATAGAAAGAAGCCAGGGAGCTGACCAGCAGAACAACCGTACTGATCTGCCTGATGATGGGCAGCAGCGGATTCTGCGACACGGCGGCCCAGCCGTTTTCTCTGACGGATTTCTCCCGTTTGGCAAACATCGGCCCGGCCAGCCGGTAAGCGGTATAGATGCTTAAGAGACAAAGCATAACAACCTGGAGCGCGACAAACAGATTATAAAAGTTTTCCGCCTCCAGATAATAAAGGATTTCAGAATAATGCGCCAGAAAAGACACATAGACGCGTCCAAGCAAAAGAATATTGTATGTTCCGACAAAGACAAGAAAAGGAAAGTCACGCCGAACATTGGGAATCAGATCACAGACAATGGCAAGATTCATTACGATATTTGCGGCAAACATCAGATTCGCGGCGGTCTCATAAAAAAATCCGCCGAATGCCGTCAGAAGATTTGCCGTAAGCATCAGCAGCAGGGTGGTACCGAACAGGATCGTATTCCTGAAGCCGCTTTTTGCCGAAAATCCCGTCATGATACTCCTCCATTTTACGATCTATATGGAAAACATTACTAACCCGATTATACCATTAAATCGAAATATTGCCAGCTTTCGCTGTAAAATTCATTTAGCTCTCATTTTTTCCGCCGCTTCCCGGCTCGGTTCTGCGAAAACGGTTTTATTTTTTACATAAATCACCATACCCGGCTTCGCCCCCTGGGGTTTGGACACATTTCTTACAAGGGTATAGTCCACCGCGACATTGGAGGATTCCCTGCCGCGGCTGAAGGTAGCCGCGAGAAGAGCGGCCTGCGCAATGCCGACGGGGGTCGCCTCCCTCCCCTGAGTAAACAGGACGACATGAGAACCCGGGATATTTTTCGTATGGAACCAAAGATCGTTTTTGCCGGCCTGCCTGAGCGTGAGAAGATCGTTTTGGCTGTTGTTCCTTCCGACCAGAATGCGAAACCCGTCGGAAGATTCGAACTGCATCGGCCCCTGAACGGCGGATTTTCGCTTCGCTCCCCTCTGCACACGGAGATATCCTTCTCCGGCAAGCTCTTCGCGGATCTCGTTCAGATCCCTCTCGTCTGCAGCACGGCTCAACTCTTCAAACACCGTATCCAGATACGCAAGCTCATGCTCCGCCCGCTGAATCTGCACGGTAAGAATTTCCTCCGCCGTGCGCTGTTTGCGATATTCCTTGTAATATTTCTGCGCGTTCTGCGCCGGGGAAAGGATCGGATCCAGCGAAACTGTGATGATCGGCTGCCCTTCCTCGTAAAAATTCTCCAGGAGGGCGGAACTCCATCCCTTTTCCAAACGGTACAGGTTGGCGTTAATCAGATCGCCGACCATCCGCAGGGTATCCCGCTTCGCACACTGCTCCAGCTCCGCCCGCTGTGCGTTGATCTTTCTGCTCAGTCGGTCGGAGGCGTTCGTGAGAACCCTCAAAAGGTCCTGGGAGCGTACTTTCATGCGGGCGATACGGTCGCGTTCCTCGTAAAAATCGTCGAGAAGCGCGGAAAAGCTCTCTTCCTGCCTGACAATCGCCGCGCTGCCATATTGACCGATCCGCAGGAAGGAGAAATCAAGCGGTTTTCCGTCCGACGCACGCGCGATCCACGGAGCGCCGGAAGCGTCCCCGACCGTGCCGGAAACGCGTTCCAGAAAAAAGGCAAGACGGTCCCATTGTTCCGGCGTCATTGCGCGCAGAGTCATTTCTTTGCCGCGCCCCGTGAGAAAAGCAAGTTCTCTGCAAACGACAGGTGACACGCCCTGAAGGTCGGAAAGCAGCGCCTTGGAAAGCTCCATATCCCCGGGAATCGCCCGAAGACGGGCCAAAATCTCATCCCGGCCGACCGACAGCAGGCACAGCTTGTCCTGAGGCGGTGGCAAACGGTACGAGAGGCCGGGCAGCACCAGCCGTCCGGAGGTCATCCCCGCGTCAACCCTCCGCAGCGCATCGACGATGGCGCCGTCGCCGTCGATCAGAATAATATTGCTGTAACGGCCCATAACCTCCATGGCGACGGTAAGCCTGACGGCATCGCCCAGCTCGTTCACCGTGTCAAAGTCCAAAAAAAGAAGACGTTCCAGCTGCGGCTGTCTGATGCCGGCAAGGCGCGCCCCCGAAAGTTTTTTTCTCAGCAGCATGCAGAGCATCGGAGGTTCTTTGGGATTTTCAGGCGCATAGCGGGTAAAGTGAATGCGCGCGCTGTCTGCCCTGGCGGACAGAAGCAGACGAAACGCGCCGTCTCTGGTCCGCAGCATCAGCAAAATCTCTTCCCGATTTGGCTGATAGATTTTATCCACTCTGGCTCCGGCCGCCGTTTCTTCAATTTCGCGCTTCAAATGGTGCAGAAACGCCCCGTCCAGTGCCATTCTTTTCCCTCCGTATCGTTATAGATAATGTGCCGGCCCGTGCATCGCGCCCGACCGGATAAACCTGACATCCCCAAAACGTTCCCCAAGCTTCTGCATCAGGAACGGAATCACCGGATCCTCCGTTTCGAAATGACCGGCCTCAACCATCGTGACGCCAAGGCTCTCCGCGTCCAAAAGAATGTTATGCTTGCATTCTCCCGTGACAAACGCCTGGCATCCGGCCTGAGCCGCGTCGTAAAGATATTCGGCTCCGCCGCCGCCGCATAGCCCGACCGAGGTAATCCGCCTTTTCCCGTCCGTAAAGCGGACGCCCTCGCACCCAAGCGCGTTCTTTACAAACTCGGCGAACTCGCGGGGGCCGTACTCCCGGTCCGTCTCGCCGCAAAGCGCCTCGGCGAGGCCGCACGCCGAGTTCTCGCGCAGCATGCGGACATTTTTCAGTCTGAGGCGTTCGGCCAGGCAGTCGTTGACGCCGCCGGGCGCCATGTCGAGATTCGTGTGGGCGCAGATTGCGGCAATGGAACTGCCGGCCAGCAGGTAAGGCACGGAATTCGTATTCAGCTTTTTCAGCGGATGAAAAATCACCGGATGATGACTGACAATCAGCTGCGCCCCCAACCCGGATGCTTCCAATACGACTTCAGGCGTAATATCCAGGGAAAGGACGGCGGCGGTGACCCCGGTGTTTTCATCCCCGACCAATAATCCGGGGTTGTCGAAGCTCATTGCCGTGCGAAACGGAGCGAAACCATCGATAAACCGATAAATATCGCCTGTAGTTGTCATAGCGCAACCCCTCTTCTCATGAAACCGATTCGGATTTCAGAATTTTATCAATTTCAGCCGCAAGGGACATGAAATGCCTCGCTTCCTGAATGCTTCCGGTTTTAAAAAGCCCATTCGCACGCTTTTCCAAGCGCCGCTTTTGAATCGTCAAATACTTTTTTCCGCTCTCCGTTTCCGCCGTCATTCTGCCGATAGTACAAAAAAGCTCGTTTTCCTGCGGCTGCCGCGGACCGAAAGAAACCTGCATGACAGCGTAAACATGGCCTTCTTCTTCGACGGCCTGCTCCCGCAGCACAGAATATCCTTCGCGGGCAAGGTACGCCCGCAGTTCCTCCGCTTTTGTCATGGGCTGAAGAATCAGGCGGCGGTCCGGTTCCCGCAGCCAGGGGGCCTGCTCCAGAATATGAACCATCATCAGGCCGCCCATCCCCGCGATGACAATATCCTCGGCCTCGCAAGGCTCGATTTGCTCCAAACCGTCCGAAAGACGAGCCGAAACAACACTCGAAACACCGTAGCGTTCGATGTTGGCGCGGGCTCTGCCGAGAGGGCCCGGCCGAAGATCGGCGGCTACGGCGCTGCGGACCAGTCCCTGCTTTGCAAGCCAGACCGGCAGATAGGCGTGGTCGGTTCCCACATCCGCAAGCGCCGTGCCGCGGCGAACCAGAGAAGCGCAGAGCGCGAGCCGGTTTCCCAAGGAAAACAAAGGGCGCTTGCCGCCGGACATGCCGGACGGCCGTCCGGCAGAGCTTCTGTCGGGCGGCCGTTTGCTGTTACTGGCGGGCAGCGAGGTGTTCATTCAGCTTCTGAACCATTTCCTCAACGTCCACGCCGTGAACGACGCAGGCTTCTTCCAGCGATTCGCCGCGAGAAGCCGGACAGCCCAGACAGTGCATTCCCATCTCCATAAAAAAAGGCGCCGTGCTTTCGTCAAGATCCAGAATATCTCCGATTAAAGACTGTTTTGTAATTGATGTCATCATTGTATCCTCCAAGAATAGGTAAAATTCATAAAAAAGGGACACGCTTATTATAATACCCATGCAAAATCTTTGCAATACATTTCTACAGGCGGGCGATGCTCCTATCAACCAATCACCAATTCATGCAACGCCTGTAAAAAATTTTCGTTTATAATTTACAAATCTCCGGCCGTTTTTATTGATATCTGAGAATGATGCTAGTATACTGAATTTGTTAGCGCCTTAGCAAATCTGTCAAAAACGGGAGGGGAACAAATTTGACATCGTATCACTTTTTATTTGATCTGGCTTTGATTCTGCTCAGTACCAAGCTTCTCGGTCTGCTGACAAGAAAAGTCCAGATGCCTCAGGTGGTCGGTGCTCTGCTCGCTGGCCTGATTCTTGGACCGGCCATGCTGAACATCCTGAAGGAAACTGATTTTATTTCAAAAACCGCCGAAATCGGCGTTATCGTCCTGATGTTTACGGCAGGGCTTGAGACCGATTTTCAGGAAATGAAAAAGACGGGAAAAGCGTCTTTTCTGATCGCCATGGTCGGCGTCCTCATTCCACTGGCCGGCGGTTACGCTGTTGCGGCAATGTTCAACAAAACCATGCTGCCGGAAGTCGACGTCAGCCTGTTTCTGCAAAATGTTTTTATCGGGGTCATTCTTACGGCGACCTCCGTGAGCATTACGGTCGAAACGCTGAATGAAATCGGCGCGCTGAACACCCGGTCCGGAAACGCGATTCTCGGGGCCGCGGTGATTGACGACGTGCTCGGCATTGTCTGCCTGACCCTTGTCACCAGCGCCGCGGACCCTTCGGTCAATATCGCGGTCGTCCTGCTGAAAATCGTCGGCTTCTTTTTCTTCGCGGGCGTCGCGGGATACCTATTTTATCTTCTGTTTAAAAAAATGATCAATCGGAGCGACAAGGATCTGCGGCGTTATGTCATCCTCGCTTTCGTTTTCTGTCTTTTGCTTTCTTACTGCGCGGAGCGCTTTTTTGGCGTCGCCGATATTACGGGCGCCTATATTGCGGGCCTGATTCTTTCGAACACCAAGGAGACCGAATACATAACTTCCCGCTTCAACACGGTTTCCTACGCGCTTCTCTCCCCCATGTTCTTCGCCAGCATCGGCATTAACGTCTCCCTGCCGGAAATGACGCCCTCCATTCTGTGGTTTTCCGTTCTGCTGACGGTCGTCGCCGTCTTAACGAAAATCGTCGGCTGCGGGCTTGGGGCCAGGTTATGCAGGTTCACAGGAAGGGAAAGCCTTCAGATCGGCGTAGGCATGATTTCCCGCGGTGAAGTAGCCTTAATTGTAGCAAACAAGGGGTTCGCACTGAAAATGATGTCCCCCGTTTATCTGGGTCCCGTTGTTTTGACGGTGATTCTGACGACGATCCTGACCCCAATTCTTCTGAAAATTGTGTATCGGAACCAGGACCTGACGCACAATTCACCGGAAATGTTCGAAAATAAAGTCGGCAAGCATTATCAGGCTCAGGAAAATTATGATAAAGGATAATCGCTGAAACACCACATAAAAAAACTTCTCTGCCTCACTGGCAGAGAAGTTTTTTATCATTCTATATTTTCCGCAGGATAGTACCAATTGTCCCCTTCCTGCTTTTTCGCAATATACATCGCACGGTCTGCCTTCACAATCAGTTGGTCGACCGAATCCCCGTCCTGAGGGTAAAAACTGACTCCGACGCTCAAACAGATTTCCACCGAAATCCCATTGCAGACAATGGCGTCCCGCTTTGCCTGAAGAATCTTGGACACGACGATTTTATAATTGTCCGGCGCGTTAATCTGCGGAAGCAGGATCAGAAATTCGTCTCCCCCGTAACGGGCCACAACATCGTTTCTGCGCGTCGCCGCGGTCAGGATTCCCGCAACCTGAACCAGAATCTTGTCTCCGGCTTCATGGCCGTAGGTATCGTTAATCTGCTTAAAGTTATCCACATCGATAAACATGAGTCCAAGAACTTCATGATTCCGCTCCGCCGCGCGAAGGAATTTTTCCGCCAGTTCATAAAACAGCGCCCGATTGGCGACCCCCGTCAGCTGATCGTAATAGGCAAGGCTTTGAATGGCCTTTTCCTTCTGTTTCAGCTCCTGATTCAGAAGACGGAGCTGGCTGATGCTTTCCCTGAGCTGACGGATCCGCTCGAAGGAATCCGTCACCTCCGTAAATTCCAGAAGAAGGCGTTTTTGGTCCTCTTCCATAAAACGGGTTACCCTGATATTGTATTTTTCACGGCTGTCGATCAGTTTTTCATGCATGGCGGCGGAAAAAAAAAGGCTATGCCCCTGCTCCAGCGCATCTATCAGGGATATTTGAAAATACGGGCTGTTAAAACCGGGAATGAGTTCCGGCAAGCTGCCGCACTTTCCATCTTCACTGTGTCTTTTTATAAAGCGAAGCATGAAGCGGTTTTGAAATAATATTTTCAGCTTCTCATCGACAATGAGAATTCCAAGATTCAGATGATCCAGCACCTCGTGAGCAACCGTATCCATTAAAGCCCCGCCTCAATTCCGTCAAGCAAACGAAACAGCTCCTGAAAGGATTCCACCATTAAATCAATGATAACCGCACCCTCTATTTCCGTGTCGTCGATCAGGAAAGTAACAAACAGGATCATAAAGGAATGGTTTTTTTCACCGTCTAAATCTTTGTTGAAATCGATCCGGTTATAGACCGCCACCTGTGGGAGGTCATAGTTCAGCTGAATATTGATCAAATTTCCAAGTTCTCCGAGAATACAGTTGAGCAGAATATTCCCGATTTCCCGGATCACGTCAAAATCGACATCGGTAAAAACGGTGTCTTCCGGCGCAAGAGAGCCTTCTCCGGAGCAAAGAGCCACAAATTTCTTTATTTTATCGGCCGGAAACACCAGGTTTGCTTTTCCCGTCAGGCTGTTTGTAAAGGATATCGTCGAAACCATCAGCGCCGCATCGAAAAATCCCGAGAACTGATCGCCGAGCAGTTCGCCGGACTCGGTTTCAGGAATTATGATTTTGGGGATCTGCAGCGCGATCCTTTTTTGGACAATTTCAGACAGCATATCCGCCGCTTTCCCCATGCCGATATTAAACAGCTCGCTTAGAATATCATAACGAAAGCATTCCCGATCCATTTTTATCGTCCCTTATCATCCGGTCGCACAGCAACCGCATTTTTTCATCATTCAGGGGTTTGTTGACAAAAGCCAGAACATTCTGCGCCTCGATTTCCTCCCGAACGCTTTTCTGTACATCCGCGGTGACAACAATAACGCCGGAGCCGCCTTCCTTTTGAACGATGCGAACCAGCTCAGCTCCGCTCAATTTCGGCATTAAAAGGTCGATGAAAATAAAATCCGGTTTCAGACTCCGAAACTTCTCGAGACCTTCCTCCCCGTCGGAAGCAAAACTGATTTCCATAACCTTACCCTGCATAATTTTTTTTAATAAATTAGCGGTTACTTTTTGAGAAAAAACAGAATCATCCACTATGAGGACATGAATCATACGCTTGTTCAGCCTCCAGCAGTTATCGTTACAATAAATAATTAGACAATTTTCTTAATCATAACATGGAGACAAAGCAATGTCAATAAAGCCGTGGAAAGTGACTGCTGCAGCGCGAATTTTAACATTGCCGGAAGCTGTAGCAAAAATAAAAAAAGCAGGGAAAAGAGACAATAGGCCTTTCTCTTTCCCCCGGCAGACTTTAATTATTTACGATTCAAAAAACACTCTGATTCCTTCGTAGGTCATATAGATGTCCAGCTTGGAAACGACTTCAAAGGGAGAATGCATGGACAATACCGGAACTCCGATGTCAACCACGTCAACATTCAGATTGGCGACATACATGGCAACCGTTCCGCCGCCGCCCGCGTCCACCTTTCCAAGTTCACCGATCTGCCAGAGCACCCCGTTTGCCTCAAACAGGCGCCGGATTTCGGAAACAAATTCGGCGGAAGCCTCGCTGGAGCCGCTCTTGCCGCGTCCGCCCGTATACTTGCACATTCCAACCCCTCCGTTCAGGAAACAGGAGTTGGCCGTCTCGTAAACATCCGCATAGTTCGGATCGTACGCAGCCGTCACGTCGGCGGAAAGGCATTTTGAACGGCTGAGAACGTGCCGTCCCTCCAGGCCCTCGGCCTCTGCCAGATCGGCGATAAAATAGCGCATAAACTGGCTGTTCAGGCCCGTGTTTCCGTCGCTGCCGATTTCTTCTTTATCCGCGAGGACGCTCAAAACCGTGTGCTTCGGGGTTTTCATCTGAAGCGCGGCCATCAGAGCCGGGTAAGCGCAGACTCTGTCGTCGTGTCCGTAAGCTCCAATCATGCTGCGGTCAAATCCGATGTCCACGGCGCCGAACGCGGGAACAAGCTCCAGGTCGGCAGATACGAAATCTTCTTCCGTCATGCCGTACTTCTCATTGAGAATTTTCATCAGGTTGAGCTTAACCAGATTTTCGCCTTCCTCCACACGAACCGGACGGCTGCCGGCCAGTATGTTCAGGTTTTCTCCCTCAATCGCCTTGGAAAGTGTTTTCTGCATCTGTTCGGACGCGAGATGGGGCAAAAGATCCGTGACGGTAAACTGAGGGTCGCCCGGTTCTTCGCCGACACGCAGGTCCACATGAGTGCCGTCTTTCAAAACCACCCGTCCGTGCAGAGACAGCGGAACGGCCGTCCACTGGTACTTTTTGATTCCGCCGTAATAATGTGTTTTGAACAGCGCCAGCCCGTCCTTTTCATAGAGCGGATGGGGCTTGAGGTCCAGTCTGGGGGAATCGATATGCGCCGCGGCAATCCTCACGCCGTCGCGGCAGCCTTCTTCTCCGATTATGGCCAGAATTACCGCTCTGTTCCGGTTGTTGTAGTAAACGCGGTCTCCGGGCTGATAGTGCTTTCCCTGTTCATAAGGGACAAATCCGGCCTTTTCCGCCGCCTCAATGGCGAAGCACGCCACTTCCCGCTCCGTTTTTGCCCGCCCGATAAAGCTGCGGTAGCCCTCGCAGAAACGGTCCGCCTGCTCCGCCTTTTCCTCCGGCACCTTAACAAAACCGTTTTTTCTGTCAATCAGAAGCTTTTTGGTCAATTCCTTGATTTCTTCCTTTTTTTCCATGGTCCGACTCTCCTTTATATTTGATAAAGTTTTTTATACTTTTCATAGCTGTTCATGACGGCGTCCGCATAATTTCTTGTTTCCGAATAGGGGATCCGGGTTAAATTTTTCCCGTCCGGCGAGATTTCGGAATTCTTGAGCCAGCCGTCCACCGTTCCGGATCCAGCGTTATAGGCACAAAGGGCGGTGCGAAGCACTCCGTATTTTGTCACCATCATGGACAAATACCGGCACCCGTAGCGGATGTTAACCTCCGGCTGAAGAAGGTCCTGTTCGGTATAATGGTCGTTCTGGCTTTCCTGAAGCCAGTTGAACGTGTCCGGCATTAACTGCATCAGGCCAAGCGCTCCGGATCGCGATTCCGCTTCCGCTTTAAAATTGCTCTCCGATCGAATCACCGCGTAAACAAGCGCGGGCTCCAGCCCGTATTCCCCGGCATACTTTTCGACATAGTCAGAATAACGAAGCGGGTATACCGATTTTTCAAAACGGTTGTACCCGATTCGGAGAACCAAAGCGGCCGCAATCAGCAGGGCCGCCAGCAAAACTGCCGACTTCCAGAGTTTTTTCTTTTTAGAGCGCTTCATTCTCCTCCCCCAGAATTTGTTTCAGCAAGCAAGAGACGCTTGCTTCCAAAATATCATAACCGGTAGAGCCGCTGAAAACATGCCCGGCTCGCTTTTCATAAAATTCATTCGGGTTCTGCGCGCTCATGCGTTCTTTCGCCGCTTCCTCCGACAAACCGTCGCGATTCATAATCCTTTTCAGCCGGGATTCGGCCGGAGCCGTCACCGCGACGCTTGTGTCGCAAAGAGAATCGGCGCCGCTTTCAAACAGAAGGGGAGCGTCAAGAATCACGGCGACGGAGTCGCCGCTCTGCAGCTCCTGAATCCGCCGCACCGTCTCTTTCAGAATAACGGGATGTGTAATTTGATTCAGGCGGCGGGTTTTTGCCGGGTCGGCAAACGCCCGTTTCGCAAGCAGGCGCCGGTCGAGCTGTCCGTCGGCATTCACAAGATCCGCCCCGAACTCCTCTTTCAGCTCCGCCAGACACTCCGCGTTCTGAACGGCTTCCCTCGCCAGCAAGTCCGCGTCGATTACGGCGCAGCCAAGCTTTTGAAAAACCGCCGCCACGGTGGATTTTCCCGCCCCGGTTGGTCCCGTCAGTCCGATGACCGGCTTAATCAAGCTGCAGCACCTCGAATCCCGCCGCCCGCATCAGTCGGTTGTAAACGGCAAGGCCGACTCCGTCGGGAGCCGGGCAGCGCGCGTAAACCGTTTTTGCCCCGAGATCGTCCAGCCGCCGAAGGGCCTCAAAAAGCTCCCTTGCCTGCGTTCCGTTGTCTTTTTCCGCTCCGTAGCATACGGCCGGGACCTTCAGCAGTTTGTCCTCGCCGTCGTAGCAGAGCGCCGCAACGCCCGGTTCCGCGTGAGAATTCACAAATGCAAAATAAGATTTTTCGCCGCCGCTCAAAATCACCACATTCGCCTTCGGGGAATAATGCTTGTATTTCATCCCGGGCGACAGCGGCCTCGCTCCCTTCGGCAGAGGGTTCATGACGGCGGGGTCCACGTCCACCCGGCCCAGCACGGCCCGCAGCTGATCCAGTGTGATTCCGCCGGGTCTGAGCAGCCGCGGCGGGTCGGAAACCAGCGTTACGATTGTGGATTCCACACCGACTCCGCAGGGGCCGCCGTCCAGGACGGCGTCAATTTTTCCGTCCATGTCCCGCATTACATGCTCCGCCGTTGTGGTGCTGGGCAAACCGGACCGGTTTGCAGAGGGCGCGGCGATGGGGACGCCCGCGGCGGTGATCAGAGCCCGCGCAACCGGATGCGAGGGAAAGCGGATTCCAACGGTCGGCAATCCTGTGCTGACCTCGTCCGGAATCAGTTCCGATTTCTGCAATACCATGGTGAGCGGCCCGGGCCAATACGCCCGCGCGAGCTTTTTCGCCGATTCAGGCAGATTTGTAACCAGCCGGTTAATCTGTTCCATGCCCGAGATATGGACGATCAGCGGATTGTCCTGAGGCCGGCCTTTCGCTTCAAAAATTTTTGTTACGGCCTTTCCGTCCAGCGCGTTTGCGGCCAGGCCGTAGACGGTTTCCGTCGGCATGCCGACAAGGCCGCCGTTTCTTATTATATGGGCCGCGGCTTCAATCGATTCGCCTTTCGCCGCGTCAAGGTAAAGTGTTTTCATTTTATTCTCCAGAATTTGTTCCGTTTTCAGCAGAATTCTTTAGTTTTTCCGCCCGGTCCGCTGCGATCAGAGCATCCAGAATTTCATCGAGGTCCCCGTTGAGGATCGCGTCCAGCCGGTACAGCGTCAGGCCGATTCGGTGATCCGTCACGCGCCCCTGCGGATAATTGTAGGTGCGAATCCGCTCCGAACGGTCGCCCGTCCCAACCTGAGAACGCCGTTCGGCAGCCACCTGATCGTCCTGTTCCTTTTGTTTGATTTCGTATAATCTGCTGCGCAGAATTTTCAGAGCCCTGTCCTTGTTTTTGTATTGGCTTCGTTCATCCTGACACTCCACCACCATGCCGGTCGGAAGATGGGTCACGCGGATGGCGGACGACGTTTTATTGATGTGCTGGCCCCCGGCGCCGCTGGAACGGAACGTGTCGATTTTCAGATCGTTCGGGTCCAGTTCAAACTCCACCTCCTCAACTTCCGGCAGCACCGCAACCGTCGCTGTCGAGGTGTGAATCCGTCCCTGCTGCTCCGTCTCAGGCACACGCTGAACACGGTGGACCCCGCTTTCGTATTTCAGGCGGGAGTAAGCTCCGTCGCCCGTTATCATAAAGCTGATTTCCTTAAAGCCGCCCAGCTCGGTTTCATTGGCGTTCATGATTTCCGTCTGCCAGCCCCTTGACTGGGCATACATGCTGTACATACGGTACAGCACGCCGGAGAACAGGGCGGCTTCCTCCCCGCCCGCTCCGCCGCGAATTTCAACAATGACGTTTTTTTCATCGTTCGGGTCGCGCGGAAGCAGCAGAAGCTTCAGCTCTTCGCCGAAGCGTTCGCGGTCCGCGCGCGCCGTGCTGATTTCTTCTTCCGCCATATGCCGAAGCTCCCGGTCGGACTCTTCTTCCAGAATCTGCCTCGCTTCGTCTTCCGTTTCCTCGGTTTTCCGGAATTCGCGGTATTTTTCCACAATCGGCTCGATGGAACGGACCTCTTTCATCAGTTCCCTCGATTGCTCCGGGTCGCACGCCACGACCGGGTCGCATAGTTTTCGGTTTAATTCTTCGTATCGTTTTTCAAAGACCGTCAAATTTTCAAACATCAGCATTCTCCTTTGTTTTTTAACCGTGAATCCAAAGGAGAGCTATAATTCATCCTGGCTGGTTTCCCGGACGATTTTTTTAATATTCTTTTCGCACTTCAAACGCGGAACCATAATTTCATGGCCGCATTTTTGGCAGCGGATTTTAAAATCCATACCGGAGCGCAGCACCAGAAACGTATTGCATCCGCACGGATGCGGCTTCTTCATTTGAAGCACGTCTCCCGGTCTGACGTCCATGGGCGCACCTCTCTTCCATCGCAATTAATAGCCACAGTCTTTAGTATAGACCAAAATTCGCCAAACAGCAATATCCGCCGCCCAGTTTTTCGGGCGACTTGCGGTTTGTCCAGGTTCGGCATATAATAAATCCATTCTGAACAATAAGGCTGGGATTATTATGGGAACCAAAGAGCAGATTCTCAACCGTCTTCGTGAAAACGGGGAGTACATCTCCGGGGAGGAACTCAGCGAACAGCTTCACGTTTCCCGCACGGCGGTTTGGAAATACATCAACTCCCTGAGGGAGGAAGGTTACGGCATCGTTTCGGCGACAAACCGCGGCTATCGTCTGGAAAGCTGCCCGGACCGTTACTCGGAGGCCGAAATCGGCGCCGGTTTGGAAACGGAGTTTTTAGGCAGGAATCTTTACTGCTTCGATACAATCGATTCGACCAATGAGGAGGCAAAACGCCGGGCGCTCACCGGCGCCCCGAACGGCAGCGTATTTGTTTCGGAACAGCAAACCGGAGGCAAGGGCCGCCTTGGCAGAAGCTTCGCCTCCCCCGCAGGAACCGGGCTGTGGTTCACCGTTCTGCTCCGGCCCGGAATCCTGCCGCTGCGCGTCTCCGTCACGACCCTGCTTTCCGGGCTTGCCGTAGCCAGAGCCATCCGCTCCCTTTCCGGATGCGACGCCAGGATCAAATGGCCGAACGACGTTGTCATCGGGAGCAAAAAGGTCTGCGGGATTTTGACGGAAATGACGGCGGAGGTCGACCGCATTGAATTCGTCGCGGTTGGAATCGGGGTCAACGTAAACAACGCGGCTTTCCCCGAGTCCCTGAGGGAAAAAGCAATTTCCATCCGCATGGTCGGCGGAAAGCCGCTGCGGCGCGTTTCTCTTTTGCAGGAAATTCTGATTCAGTTTGAAACCCTGCTGAAACAAAACGCCGAAGCAGACCCCGCGTTCTGGGAAGAATATAAAAGCTTATGCGTTTCCCTTGACCGCCAGGTCGAATTCACACGCAGAGGCGCGCTGGTAAAAGGAACCGCCGCGGACATCTCCGCCGGCGGCGAGCTGATCGTCGAACTGGAAGACGGAACAAGGGAAACCGTTACTGCCGGAGAAGTCAGCGTACAGGGGATCTACGGGCATTAAAGGACGGCGTCCAGCGCAAAGTCAGCGCGGGCGCCGCTTTTTTATGAACCGCGAAACCGCCTAACCGTGCTGCGGCTTCGTTAAGTTACATGATACAGTTGCGTGATCGTTCCAAGGTCATGCGTATTGCCTTCGTCGTCCACCAAATAAGTCTGGATTTCATAGCGGTATTCCGAGAATGCGAACGTGCCGTTCGGGTAATAAGCCTCCCGGCGCGTCCTTTGGACGCCTCCATGGAAATGGGAAGAACCGCCTACGTAGGCCAGGCCCTGAAACGCCACGGCGATTTCCGACGCGGCAACCTGTGTTACCTTATCCGGCATCAGAGGGGTAAGCACCGCGGCAAACAGGCCCATGGCCTCCGCGGTATCTTTAAAGCTGAAAGTGCTCCAGCCCCAGCAGCCGCATTCGTTCCACGGGCCATAGAAAAGCCCCGGAACCGCGCCCTCCCTCCGGCCTCCGGTCAGAAGGGTTTGAAACCACATCGTCTTATCTGCTGAAATCAGGATGAGACAGCGTGAAAGCCAACGCCAAACCGACAGCATTCTTTTTGTTTTGAGCATCTCATTACCTCCTTGATTTTACCACGGTTGACTGGCTTACAACAGCAGAAAATCCTTTCGCCGAAATCAGAACATTGGAATCACATCCTTTCCATTCAACCGTCTCTCTTCCGCGGACTTTCCGGCGGGAGAGCGGCGCGTGTCCGCAAATTATCTTCTCAAGCGTTAAAAGCTTTGATTGTTTTTCCCATCAAGCAATATAACCACTTAACAACACGATTTGTTACAGAAAAAATTTAAATTTGTAGCAATCAATAAAATTAAGATCTTACTTTTGTGAATTATAATGGATTTTCGAAATTTCAGCGTAAAAAGCAACGCCGGGTTCGGATAGAACCGGGCGTTTTGGTAAAGTCATGTGAAAAGCCTATCTAATATTCTAAGACGCCCATATATCCTGTACTAAATATATCAAAGACAACTTTGTGTCAAAAACGATATATAATTTAGTTTGACGATAGGATTTATTGAAAACTTTCCATTGATAATCATGAGAGAAATTGGGATA
This sequence comes from Caproicibacter sp., assembly GCF_046707225.1. Taxonomy (NCBI): domain Bacteria; kingdom Bacillati; phylum Bacillota; class Clostridia; order Eubacteriales; family Acutalibacteraceae; genus Caproicibacter; species Caproicibacter sp. Next base: position 53,065 of record NZ_JBJKOP010000046.1, read on the forward strand.
TTTTTGTGTATCTACGTCTAATATTTTCAGAATCGCAATCATCTGCTCCTGCATCTCCGTGCTTTTTTGTGAGGACATTTTTTCTAAGAACGGTGCATCTCCCTGCGTGTCTGTTCCATTCAACGCATAAATTTCATATGTTTCCCTGTCACCCGTGCCGCCGGTTTCTGACACGGAATATTGCTTTTTAAAATTGCTCGGAACGATGAAACCCCAATCCTGGTACATTCTAGTATCCGACGTAAAATACCCATAAAGGAAAAATCCGAGTGGAACCCCTAAAATGATCAAAAAAACAAGGATGATTCCCCGGTTGGATTTTTGCACGTTAATTCCTCCAAGCAATTATTTTCTTCCCTTTTTTCTATCTGCGAGCCTGTATTTTGGAAGCGTACCTTCCCAAAGTTAACCTGTTCCCTAAACGGAACTTAAATTCGAAGTCCTTCGGAAGACGGTCCGATAAAGAGCCATGATGAAAAGCCAGCCCGCCGCAAACAAAACGCCGTCAAAAATGCTGAGAGGACCGTAAAGCGGATGAAAGGCGAATTCCGTCAGCGCCGGAAGAAGAAGAATTCCAAGCGTAACAGGGAAAACAATGCGGAAACGCAGAAATCCATAGATTGTGTACCATCCGGCGAGAAAAAGCAGCATCAGATAGAAGAGACGATCGCTTTGAATCGGAATGGGAAACATTTTGACTCCTGTTTCTAATCCTTGAAAAATCGTGATATTGTTCCCTGTTGTCATTTGTATGAGTAAGCTGTTGAAAAAAAGCAGGACCCCTAAAACCGAAAAAGCTGAGACAGCCGCTTTTTTCCGCCGAAGATTATCTCCGTGCTTTTGTGCCGCCCAAAAAGCAAACCAGGCTGCTCCGCACCAGAAAATCGCGCCAATTGTACGCAGCCCTTCAAAAATCCACGGAGCACGGCTCCATGGAGTAAAGGCAAATTCGGTCAGAGCGGAAATCAGCAAGACCGTGAAAACGGCGGGAAGGACGAAGCGCAGCCTTGCGAAACCGTATGCAAGGAACCCGCCCAGAAACAGCAGGAACAGACCGAAAAGCACATTGAAGCCCAGTTCGCTCAGCCGGTAAGCCAAATCCAGCGGCCTGCCCGCTTCCTCAGTCGCAGCCCGGAATCCCTGCGTGTAGCAGATCATCCGGAACAGTGTTACAATCCAAAGCAGCGCCGCAAAAAGAGAGTTTATCATCCATATGTTCTTTCGCAAAGCTTTGCTTCCTCCTTTTTCAAAAAGCTATATAAATGCGGAACAAAGAAACGGCAAAGCCCGGCGCAGGTTTACGTCGCGATTTTTTGCCTATTTTTCCTTGTCCCTGTCTTCGCTGATCTGCTGCTTCTCGGAACAATCGTGATCGGCTTTGCCATTCTGCTTCCCTCTGGACAGATACAGAAGATAGATTGCAATGCCAAAATTAACGATGACGGCAAAAAATGTAAACGGATGAATATAATCCACTAATCTTCTTCCCGTACCCAGGAAAGCAACCCATTCATATTCTGTTACCCATATTGACTGTACCGTATCGGCACAATACATCATATTAAAGAACAGCAGCGCAAGTCCAACTACTCTTATAAAAAGATTTTTCATTAATCCGAACCCCCTTCCTGTAAAAATCAGCGGGCCAACAGCTTTTCTCTGACGGCCCGCTGTTATTGTTTGGGCCATTACTTTGAAGTAGAGTCAGGGAAAGCTGCATTGAGACATTCCGTTGCTTTTTTTAATGTCGTTTGGAATTTCGTAAGACTGTCTCCCTTGCCGATGTCTTTTGTTTTAATAAATAAACTGTCCGAGAGAGAAACTAATGTTTCAGTGTTTTGCTGGAAGGAACGGTCTGTGGGGAATTGACCTTTCTCCTGCAAAACTTTTTTTAAGTTCCTTTGATAAGCCGCCTTTGCGTTGAAAAAATCAGCAAATCGTGAGTTTAGCTCCTGAGGAAGAACCGGTTCGTTCAGTCCTTTTTGGCTCGTGTAAATAATTTTGATATACCTTGGCTGAGCATTGGTATCGCAATCGATATAACCCAAAAGATAATCTGCCGATCTCTGGTCGCCGGAGGACGATTCCGCTATCTTTTTTACCATATCCTGAAATCGGCAGCAGTCCTCAAACCATTGAAGGTTAAATGAATTGATGAGAGCCTCTTGTAAATGAGTTTCCGAAACCCTATTTGCGGCGGATGCAGAGGAAGAAGATCGGCAGGCGGTACCTACCCCGACCAAAAAGAAAATTGACAGGACAATAACTGCTTTTTTCATCATTCAGCTTTTCCTTTACTTAACAAGTGTGGACTCCTGTTTTTCCCATCCGGTTGCGTACGGCGGCCCGAACCTCTATGTACCTGTGCTCAACTCGTTGTAAAAATTCTGTAGTGTTTTATAAATGGAATCATAATCATCTGCAACATAGGACCCGGTGATTAGCTTTCCTGAATACCCATCATATCCAACAAAACCGGAGTCAAGAGTATAACTAAATTGCCCGGAAATCCCCTTGCAGGTACAGTCAATGGAGTAAGACCATCCGGAAGCCAATGAATCATCACTAAAAGACAATTTTTGCGTGTCCAGTTCGTCAAACAGTGAACGTATCATCCCCTGATCCTCTGTCTCAAAGCTCTTTCCGGTATTTCCATCGCTGATTTTTACTTTTTCGATAGTGACATTAGCCTTATCATATCCATCAGAAAACAACATAGATTTCTCCGTTTTTGAGAGGAAGGGTAATTTTCCTGAACATCCCGAAAGGTTTATGATCAGGACAGATGAAAATATGCAACTGCTTAATAAGACCACTTTTAATCGCAATCTTTTCATTTCCTCCTTCCTGCAAAATATAAAAGTATCATGGTGCCTCTTCCAAAACGGTGTGTTCCACATTTTGGGGCAAATCATCAATCCGAATAATACTCAGTAAATCAGTCTCATCCTTATCTGCTTGGATGCTTTCCCTAGACATATGGGACCAACACAGATAATGATTGTTCGTGAAAAATCCGCTCGTAAAATCAATTTCACCCGGCGATAAATCAACGGTTCTGCGAAGCAGCCGGTCAAACGCGATGGCCTTTTGACCGTATCGCCACAGGGCAATCCGTTTACTCAGGCAAGGCCATGAATAACCCATATTCGAATAATCGGGTTTCTCTTTTCGGACCAGCGTTTCAACCCCGTTTTCTATTAAATGCAGATCCATCAGCAGCAAAGTTTCTTTTGGTGAAGCTCCTTTTTGAAAAGTCTGGGAAACGTACATGACAGAATCGCAGCCATCGGTCGCATAATCATAGATTCTGGCTCCTTGTTTCATGCAAGGCTTTTTTTGATTGCCTTTCCGCTTAATGATAATGCTGTAATTCAGTTCAGGATTGCTTGACTCATCTTTGCACAGACCGAAAACCCCGTTTTCCCCAAATTTTGGAACCGCGAACTGTTGAGCAATCGTTTTTTTATGACCGGTTTTCAGATTGTATTCATAGCTTTCTATCATATAGTTTTTGTCCGCATCCACCTGAGTCACTTGATCCAGAAGAACACGGTCGTCTTTCAGGGAGGGGGTCGGCTGATTCCCTGAAATGGGGTTGCCGTTTTGATCCATTGCCGTTTTAAATATCCGGTTTGTTTTGTTGGATTTTCTATTATACGCATAGATTTCGCAATTGGGATCCGCCATACTATCCTCGCCGAGGTTTTGTTTCCAAACGACCCAATTGTCGTTGATACAGCCATATGTGATGTTGGTTGGCCCTTTTGTGGAAGCGATATGCGTCTCTTTGCCCGTATTTAAATTATGAACAACAAGTGTTTCATTAGGATCAACATATAACAGATCACCTGTTTCGGATATGGAAAGGCAGAGTTTATCATAGAAGTTCAAATTAATAACAGGTATATTCCCCCATACCGATTGGATAGTTTCTTCCACTTCCTCTTCCGTTGACAAAGGGCCTTGCGATGACTGGGGGTTGGACTGGGAGGACAAAGCTTCACCAAGGATGGCTGATGAGACGGGGGTGCGGGAGGAAGGTGTTTCCACCTTTCTCCCGCACCCAGACAGAATCAGCAAAAGACATGCTGCAAAAAAACATCCCGCCTTATTTACCATATGATTCCTCTCCTATGAACGTATTGGAAGATCTGCCTTTCTCATAAGGACATACCCTCAACAAAGAGAATTTAAACTTTCTGCGCATCGCTTTGCCTACAAGAATATACCGCTGTCATAAGTTGATACCCTGCAGCCAATAAAAGCGCCGAGACAGGCCAAACAGGGAGAAAAGAAATCAAACCATGTATGACTACTTCATAAGCGATCAGCAAGAGTACCATATCAGCTAATTTAAGATAACAACAGTTTTTTTGAGTCCACCGGCTGTTTTTCATTAGCCAAGAATCAGCGCCAAGCACTATTCCCAATAGAATCGTCAGAACAAATGAACTCCAGTGATGAGATGTAGAATATGTCATAGATGAGATAATACCGACCTGCCTGATCATTAATTCTATTCCTATGATAAACAGCGGCAAGCAAATCAAATATATCATATACAGATTTTTTGAAATACGATGCGTCATCAAACCTTCCTCATTTCATATTAAAAATTGTTTCTTCCAAAAATATCGTTGGATAACTTGAGATCCCAAGACTCAGAGCCACGCTGTAAGGTTACAAAATAATTCGCTCCTGCATAATTCGAACCTGAATCCGCGACAGGATAATTTTCCCATGAAGACGGCGTATTGTAAGTCCAATTTCTTGTGCTATTACTAAGATTATAAGTATGACTTGAACTATGAACCGTTCCATTTGGCACATAGCCCTCTTGCCCAATCGTAGCGTAATTGTCAACTATATAAACATTTGAGCCCAAGTAAGCGCCGGTTCCATCTCCATCGAGATATCCAATCGCTTTATCAACACCATAATATTGTCTTCCATTATACTCATATTCAGTATAATAAACTTTGGTGGTAATAGTTGCAGAATAGGAACCGTCACTTTTTGATCTCTCTAGGCTTCCGCCATTTGCACTTATTGCCTCTAACAAATCGTTTATTTTTCCATTTATTGAAACCAACTCCACATTTGTTTGTATTTTATTAACGACATTACCAGCTTCAGCCGGTATAGTTCGGTTTTTAGTAGCAGTCGCAGTTTCTGTTTTAGAAAACACAACATATTGATTTGAATAATCAATCTCTGTCCCCGTACGTACGACATCGTCTATTTATTCACTGGATATACTATTTTTAGTATCCGCGAACGCGGGCATGCACACCATCATGGACAGGGCAAAGACCAGAACCAGGCTGATCGCTTTTTTCCAAGTCTTTAACATTTTTCTACCTCCTAAGTTTCGTTTCGGTTGACAGGCGTACAAAAGGAAGTCGCGCAGGGAGATTCTTTCCCGCTGACTGAACCATCGGTATCATCCTCTTTCTTTTTTATTTCTTCCCATGCGCATTGGAAAATTCCTGTTTTCCCCTTGGAATTTTGTTCCGATAATATAACACCTGAGGTCATTGTTTTGTTACACTATTTTTGATTAAATTATTTTATTTTGTATCAATGCTTTATTTTTTGCCATTATTGCTTTTATGAATTAACAAAAGCAAGTTTGGAATCTATCAACTGAATCAAATTAAGTCCCAATTTTCCAAGCAAACAGATGCAAAACGCCCGATGCGGTTTTTAAACCGCACCGGGCGCTGATTTTGGAGAAATTTATCTTATTTTTTCTTTTTAAAGCCGTCTTTGAGCGAAACGGAACGGTTGAACACGGGATGTCCCGGTTTGCTGTCGCGGCTGTCCAGGCAGAAATAGCCCTGCCGCAGAAACTGGAACGCGGCGGGCGCCTTCTCTTCCGCCAGCCAGGGCTCCACCTTGCAGCCATTAAGCGCTTTCAGGGAATTGGGGTTTAACTCTTCCAGAAAATCCCCTGCCTCCGGGTCCGGAACGGTAAACAGGCTGTCGTACAGACGGACTTCCGCATCCACGGCGGTTTTGGCGTCCACCCAATGGATGGTGCTTTTTACTTTTCTGCCGTCCGGCGTGTTGCCGCCGCGCGTTTCCGGGTCATATTCGGCGTATACCACCGTGACATTGCCGTTTTCGTCTTTTTCACAGCCGGTGCATTTTACCACATAAGCGGTTTTTAAACGCACTTCGTTGCCGGGGAACAAGCGGAAATACTTTTTTTCGGGGACTTCCATAAAGTCCTCGCGCTCAATCCACAGCTCGCGTGAAAAGCTGACCGGACGGGTGCCGGCCTCCGGACGCTCCGGATTATTCTCCACGTCGAACATTTCGGTTTTGTCCTCCGGATAATTCGTGAGAACCAGCTTGACCGGGTCAAGAACCGCCATGGCGCGGCGGGCGTTCTCGTTCAGGTCCTCGCGCAGACAGTGCTCCAAAAAGCTGTATTCCACGGTGGAATTTACTTTCGCGACGCCGATTCGTTCGCAGAAATTGCGGATGGAAGCCGGCGTGTAGCCCCGGCGGCGCAGGCCGCAGAGGGTCGGCATGCGGGGGTCGTCCCACCCGGAGACGTAGTTGTTTTCAACCAGCTGCCGCAGCTTGCGCTTGCTCATGACGGTATTGTTGATGCCAAGGCGCGCGAACTCGATCTGGCGGGGCTTCGCGGGCAGGTCGATATGCTCGATTACCCAGTCGTACAACGGGCGGTGATCCTCAAACTCCAGCGAACACAGCGAGTGCGTGACTCCCTCGACGGCGTCCTCAATCGGATGCGCGAAATCATACATCGGGTAGATGCACCATTCGGTTCCCGTACGGTGGTGCGCCATGTGATTGATGCGGTAAATCACCGGGTCGCGCATGTTGAAGTTGCCGGAGGCCAGGTCGATTTTCGCGCGAAGCGTCATGCGCCCGTCCTCAAACTCGCCCGCCCGCATGCGGTGAAACAAATCAAGGCTTTCTTCCGCGGGGCGGTCGCGGTACGGGCTGCGCGCGGGATGCGTCAGGTCGCCGCGGTATTCCCGGAACTGTTCCTGCGTCAGCTCGCAGACATAGGCGAATCCCTCGCGGATCAGCTTTTCCGCCAGTTCATACATCTTCGGAAAATAGTCGGAGGCGTAATAAAAGCGGTCGTCCCACGAAAAGCCAAGCCACTGAATATCTTCGCGGATGGCGTCGACATATTCGACGTCTTCTTTTGTGGGGTTGGTGTCGTCCATGCGCAGATTGCACAGCCCATCAAATTTTTCCGCCGTTCCAAAGTCGATGCAGATTGCCTTGGCGTGCCCGATGTGCAGATATCCGTTCGGCTCGGGGGGAAACCTGGTGTGAACCGTCTTCCCCTCAAAGCGCCCGCCCGGGGCAACATCCTCTTTGACAAAGGTATGAATAAAATTTCCGGCGCTTTCGGTTTCTTCCGCGCTCCTGATCTCTTCGCTCATCATACCGACTCCTTGTTCAGTTTTTCAAGACCGACGTTCAGGCGGCGCAGCGCTTCCTCTTTGCCAAGGAAACACAGAATTTCGATCGCCCCGCCGGGGGTCACCTTGGTTCCGGCCGCCGCGATGCGCACAGGCCAGAGCAGCGTTCCGTTTTTAACCCCCAATTCCTGTGCAAGCCCCATCAGGGTATCATGGATCGGCTCCATCGTCCAGCCGCCAAGCTCCTCCAGCTTCGCAATCGCGGATTTCAGCATGTCCACGCTGTTTTCAAGGTTTGTCTTGCTCTTTTTATTGATATAATCGTCGACCGGATAGTCGGGCAGTTCCTTTAAAAATCCGATCATGCCCGGAATATCGCTGAATTTGGTCACGCGCGGCTGCAGAACCTCCGCCAGCACCTCCCAGGGATAATCGCCCTGCGGGAACAGCCGCCGAAAATAAGGCATCGCGTTCTCCAAGAATTCTTCCCGCGGCATGGCGCGGATGATTTCCCCGTTGAACCACAGCAGTTTGTCGTAATCGAATACCGCGGGCGATTTGCTGATTCCGTCAATGGAGAAATTTTCGACCAGCTCCTCAAGCGTAAACAGCTCCCGGTTGTCCTTCGGGCACCAGCCAAGCAGGGCTATGTAATTGACAATCGCCCTGGAAAGGTAGCCTTCTTCAATCAGGTCATGGAAGCCGGTGGAGCCGTGCCGTTTCGACAGCTTGGAAACGCTTCCGTCCGCGTTTTTGCCCATAATCAGCGGCAAATGCACATAAGTCGGCACATCCCAGCCGAACGCCTCGTAGAGAAGATTGTACTTCGGCGTAGAGGACAGGTATTCGCTGCCGCGCACCACATGGGTAATTTTCATCAAGTGGTCATCGATGACGTTTGCGAAGTTATAAGTCGGGTAGCCATCGGATTTCAGGAGAATCTGGTCCTCCAGTTCCCTGTTCTCAATCGTGATCGGGCCGTATACCACATCGTCAAACGTGGTGGAACCCTCAATCGGCATCTTCTGACGAATCACATAGGGTGTTCCTGCGGCCAGAAGCCGTCCCACTTCCTCGGCCGACAGATTTCGGCAATGACGGTCGTAGCCGCCGCCGTTTTCCTCCTTGGATTCGTGCAGGGATTCCAGACGTTCCTTGGTGCAGAAGCAGCGGTAGGCTTTGCCTTCCGACACCAGCTGCTCCGCATATTTCCGGTAGAAATCTTTTCGTTCGCTCTGTACATAGGGGCCGTAGCCGCCGCCGAGATCCGGGCCCTCATCATGTTTGAGTCCCACCATGTCAAGCGTGCGGTAAATGATGTCCAGCGCGCCTTCCACATACCGTTCCCGGTCCGTGTCCTCGATGCGGAGAATAAAATCCCCGCCGGCGGATTTCGCAATTAAATATTCAAATAATGCCGTCCTCAGATTCCCAACATGCATCATGCCGGTGGGACTGGGGGCGAATCTTGTCCTGACCTTCTCCCGCATGGGTTACACCCTCCTGCTTTTTTGTTCACTGCCATAAAGATTCTGATTGTAGATTATACCAAATTTCGGCGGGATAATCAATGAACGCTCCCCTTTTTTTGCAGGAAATCGAGGTATTCCTCCAGGCACAGGTCCTTTTCTTTCATCATCCGCGCGTTTTCCACCCCAACATAGCGATAATGCCACGGCTCATATTTGATTTTGGTAATTTCCTGTTTGTCCTTCCGGTACCGCAGGATAAACCCGTAATCCTGCGCGTGCTCGTCCAGCCATTGAAATGCGGGCGTTGTGTCAAAATCGTCCCGCACCCCGTTTAAATCAAGCGCAAGGCCCGTGCTGTGCTCGCTGTAGCCCGGGCGGGCGACCGATTTTTCCGCGTATGCCTCCGCCTCACTGGGAGAAGAATAGGACTTGGAATACCCTTCGATCTCCTCCTGAAACAGTTCACTTTGTCTTTCGCTGCTTCGGTACGCGGAAGAAATCCACAGCGATATTCCGTCAGCCGCCGCGGCGGCGTCCATTTTTTCATACGCTGCTGCGGCCCTCCGGTTAATCTGCACCCCGTATACGGTGATCAGATCCGGGTCGTAATTGTCCGGCAGTTTATGGCTGTAATTCACCAGAATCAGATTTTCATCCGCTGTCGCGGCCCCCGCGGCGGGCGAAGATGCCGTGCCGGAAGAAACGGACGGCGAAGCGGTCGAGGCCGCCGAGGCCGCCGAAGAAACGCCGGAGGAAGCGGCGCCCGCGTTTGCCGCTTCCTCCCTGCTGTCTCGATAGGAATAAACCTCTAAAAATGTAATAACGCACGCCGCGAAAAAAACAAAAACCGAAACAAAGCCCGCAAAAACAAAAAGAAAATTACTAAATCCTTTTTTGTGATTTCCCATTCTGCATTCCCCCCCGAAGCCTAAAACTAGTATGGGAAGAATGCCGAAAATAATTCGTTTGAGTCCGGACTTATTCCAGCCGCACGGCCGTGCCGGAAGCTGTTACCATCAGCATGCCGTTGTTCGCGCCAAGCACTTCATAGTCAAGCTTGACCCCGACCACAGCGTCGGCGCCAAGGCGCAGGGCCCGCTGTTCCATTTCGGAAATCGCGCTTTCCCTCGCCTGAATCAGCTCTTCCTCATAGGTGCCGGAGCGCCCTCCAAAAAAATTTGACAGTCCCGCCGCAAAGTCCTTGATGAAATCCACGCCGGAGATCACTTCCCCGAACACAATTCCTTTGTACTCTGCAATTTTTCTGCCGTCGATCGAGGGCGTTGTTGTACAGACCATCCGTCACACTCTCCTTCTAATTCAATTTGATACACGGATATTATAAATCCGCGCGGCGTTCGGCGCAATCATTCTAATTGAATCTATGCCGCCATATGCTTTTATGACACGGTCTTCTGGGGATGATATGATGAGGCGAAACGAGTACGGTACAAAGCTGGTGCTGGCGGCGACGGCGTTCGCGCTGGATATTTCCCGGGAATTAAGCGCCGACGAAATGAACGTTCTCGGCGCTTTCCTGAATGTGGTCGGAGATCAGCTTTCCCTGATGGCCGCGTCGGAAGTATCCGAGCCGCTGTTCGGACAAAACGGAAACGGGAAAGACGGCGGATGAACCGGAAAAGGTTCCGCCGCCCTTATTGATTTATCCGCCAAACGTGGTATGATATCGGTAACGTCAGCACAGAAGCGCGAGGTTTCGTCCTGTGCCTCTCTGGAAAGGCAGAAAACGAATGAATCTTTTTGATATTATGGGTCCGATTATGGTCGGCCCGTCCAGTTCCCATACGGCCGGAGCCGTGAGAATCGGATTAATTACAAGAAAGCTGCTTGGGGAACCGGTCACGGACGCCGAAATGCTTCTGCACGGCTCTTTTGCCGCGACAGGAGAAGGCCACGGGACGGACCGGGCGCTCATCGCCGGACTTCTGGGGATGAACCCGGACGATGAAAACATCCCCAAAAGCTTTGAAATCGCCGAAAAACAGGGAATGAAATTTCGGACAGGCGTCATCGCTCTGCGAAACGTTCATCCAAACACCGCGATGCTGCGAGTATCCGGAAAAAGCGGAAAAAAACTGGAAGTCGTCGCCTCTTCCCTCGGCGGAGGAAGAATCCGTATCTGCCGGATTGACGGAATCGAAACAAATTTTTCGGGAGACTGCCCCACACTGATCGTTCATAATCTGGATCAGCCGGGTCACGTGGCTCAGGTCACAGAGCTGTTATGCCAATATTCGGTTAACATTGCCGCCATGCAGCTGTACCGGGACGTAAGGGGCGGCTATGCGGTTATGGTACTGGAATGCGACCAGCCGATTCCGGCGGAACCGCTCGCTTCCCTTGCGCGGAAAGACGGCATTATTAAAGTTACCTATCTGAATCTTGACGAATAGCGGAGGATTGCTATGGCATTTACATCTGTAAAACAGCTTCTGGCAGCGGCAAAAGAACGAAATCTTCCTCTTTGGGAAATCATTTTGGACGAGGATGTCAAGGACCGCGGAACCGTGCGGGAGGATTCCCTGCGGCAGATGAACGCGCTTTGGTCGGCGATGAAATCCGCCGGCGTAAGTTACCGCGCGGAGGCCCGTTCGAAAAGCGGCCTGGTCGGCGGGGACGGCGGCAAAATGGAGGAATACGCGAAAGCCGGGAACGGCATTGTCAGCGGATTTTTTTCCGAAGTGATTGCGCAGGCGCTCCAGATGGGCGAATGCAACGCCTGCATGAAGCGGATCGTCGCCGCGCCGACGGCCGGTTCCTGCGGCGTATTGCCCGCCGTACTGATTCCGTTTGCAAGGGCAAACAAAATCGAGGATCGGCAAATCATCCCCGCGCTGTTTGTCGCGGCGGGATTCGGACAGATCATCGCATCGCGCGCGTCCATTTCCGGGGCGGAGGGCGGCTGCCAGGCAGAAATCGGCTCCGCCTCCGCCATGGCCGCCGCGGCCGTTGTCAGCCTCAGGGGCGGCACCCCTGAGATGTGTGCCAACGCCTGCGCCATGGCCTTGATGAATCTGCTTGGCCTGGTATGCGACCCTGTCGCCGGCCTTGTGGAGATTCCCTGCGTGAAGCGGAACGTGGTGGGAGCAGTCAACGCCATCAGCTGCGCAGACATGTCTCTCGCGGGAATCGGCAGCGCGATTCCGCCCGACGAGGTGATTGACGCCATGCGCGAGGTGGGCGATATGATGCCCGCCGCCTTGAAGGAAACCGGAACAGGCGGCTTGGCCGCAACTCCTGCGGGCGTCGCCGCGGCAAAAAGAATCCACGGAAACATTTAACGATGCCGTGGATTCTTCTTCACTTTTTCGGCGGCTTCATACAAAGCGGCCAGCAAATCAATCTCAAACTGGCTTGACATGGTGTCCAGCTTAACATAAGCCTTGCCAATATCCGTGCTGACATATTTGGGAGAAAGCCTGTTCAGCGCGTAAGAGATAATGTCTGCTCTGCACTGGTCACATTTGCAGCAGCCGAGAAAATCAATGATCTCATCCAGCTTTTGTTCCGCAAGGCTTTCCGTAACATTTACAATCTTCATGGAACCCTCCCCATTTTATTTTCTTCTATCATATCATTGATCAGGAAAAATTGTAAGTGCTTACACATTATTTTGTTTTTATTTTTACGGTTGCACTTTTGGACTGATTATGGTATGATGATATAGTTTCTGATACCTATTCTTTTCTCTTTTAAAAGAGGGCCATTAGCTCAGTTGGTTAGAGCAACCGGCTCATAACCGGTCGGTCCAAGGTTCGAGTCCCTGATGGCCCACCAAAGCAAGAACCGCATCAGACAGCCGTTCTTCGGTTGTTTGGTGCGGTTTTTTCATGCTTGATTTTAACACAAAAATTTGCCGTTACTCGGGTTATAAATTTGAAATACATTCCCACTCACGGCACATATTTTATTATTTATTACAGTCGCGGCAACCTCATCTCCGATATGATTTGGTAAGAAAGCTCTGGTAGACCAAGTATCTGTTAGGTCATGGCTGCCCCTCCCCCCTGCGGGGAAACGCAGTCGTCAAAGGTAAGAGCGTATTCATGAGAAAATTGTTCTTGCGGAATTCGTCGATCACAAGCGGCGAAAGTTTGTCCTGAGTATTTTTCTTTGCTTCTTCAAGAGTTACGGGCATGTGTCATCATCCTTTCATTTCTTTGTGCCCTGTACGTTAAGTGACCGGGCGACTGCTTGTTTAAGAGTCGTCGGTGCTTCGGGCTTCAATTAAGTATTCCTCGCAGAAGAGGTTTTGCTTTTTTGTCATTGGTATCCCCCATTCAACTCTGTCCCGGCCGTTTTTCTTTTTTCGATCCGGGAGAGTTCAGGACGTTCGTTCTTCCAAGCAAATAATCAGTAGACACATGAAAATAGTCGGCTATCTTGCACAGCATCATTAAGCTTGGTTCACTAACTCCATTTTCCCATTTGTTGTATCTGGTTCGTTCAACTCCAAGTCTCTCAGAAAGTTCTTCCTGGGTAAGCCTCCTTAATTCCCGCAATAATCTAAGCCGTCTGCCAAACATAGAATTACCACCTTTCATCAACTCATTTGTTTTCTTCTTCGATGATGAATATGGCCTTCATTATAAACTGCTATTAAATTGCTGATCGTAAACGCCATTCTCCTGCCGCGTTGAATGCCGGTAATAACGGCCCCGCACGGATACCACCCCGTTTGAGACATAAAAAAGGACGGCCCGAAGGTCGCCCCATCTGCTTACATCTGTTTCAAACTATTTCTTTCTTGTTGAAATGTGAAATGCCGAATACAGAGGGCACACTCCAACAATTGCAGTCAATAGCGGAATTATGCCAAGCAAGCCGAACCATTTTGAGTTCCCGGGAAGTACAATAAATAAGCTAAACAGAGCGATTGATAGAATCCCTCGAATAATTCGATCAATGATTCCTACATTTTTCATATGATTCCCTTCTTCTGGCAAGTTAATGTGTAAGTTGCTTTCACTCTGTATTATATCCTTAAAAACAGATATCTCCGTGACCTGGTCACTTTATGTGCCGCTGCCCCGAATTCTTTCAGCCGGTCCCGCGCGATTTAAGGGATAATGACAGTATAATAATGGAAACAAAATTGAAATTGGGAGATTTTTATGCTTGAAACAAGTTTTCATGGAATTACCATAAATTTTTCAGAACACTGGGCAAGCATCACAACCAATGAAAAACTTATGACATTTTTGGCACAACCGGGAAACGGCTCCGTTGAATTGGCGCGATATATATTAAATCGGTATCAGGAAATTTTTCACAGAAATCTTGAAATTCCGGAAATGTCGCTTGCTGTTGAGATTCTAGTCCACGCTTATCTTGATGTTTTTTCAAAGAATGCTTCGTTAATCAGAAACCTTCTGCCTAAGCAGATATCAAAACCGATTCTACAACTGACTGAAGAAATCCACGAAAGAACTTCCATTATTGACTGTGGAGAGATTTCAGTTGATCATAATCGATTTATATTTAATAATCTTGCGCCCTTCCACTCACTTATTTTTGCCGCCTTGGGAAAACTTTCCTGATCAGGCAATCACTACAGGATGTTACAGGAACGTCTTTCTGCGGCGTTACCGTAACGCCCTGTTGATTCTTTTTCCGCTCCCTGCACTTCTGCACCCGGCGCCTTGTATTTTCTTTTTGCTGTTCTATGTAGTCCAGAAGGAGCGTCGCCCTCTGCTCCCAGTTCCGGATAAACACCTTGTCCCCGTCCCTCTCTTCAAGGAAGTGGATTCCGAGCAGCTCATTGTAAAACTTCTGAGCGCCCTTTGCGCCGCCTTTGTCCCACCCCGCGGCTTTCGCGATGGCTCGCGGCGGAAAGTTTGTCACGATCCCGTCCGGAGCCGCCGTAGCGGCCCAGGTCCAAAAGCAGACCATCAGGCCGGCGGCGTGTGCGTTTGTGATTCCAAGGGCATCTGCCAGATTGTAGATTTTATCATGTTCCCGGATTCCGTCGTCCACCTGAATCCATGCCATTTCTACACCGTCCTCTTCAAATACCGTTCCCGGCTTTCCTGCCGTCCTCTCAATTACCCCTTGAAATTGTTGCGGATTTGCATTCCGCAGGGAAAGATGAAGTAAATTTTTTTTGGCAACAAGCAAAAAGAAAAGCCCGCCGCAAAAAGCGGCGAGCCTGATTTAACGTTTGATGATTCCACCTGTGCGCTCCATAACAAAACGAAAAAGCATCTTTGAATGCTTACAGAAACGGTCTTAAATGAACGGACAGCTGCTCTTCAGAATGGATGAGCCGCTCTGTAATATTCTTGGCCTGCTGGTCTGCCGCTTCATATTGGTTTAAATACCGATTCAGGGATTTCACCCCCATATTGCAGCCTTCCGTAATCAAATCCGCTGCAGTATGATCCGTAGGCTTCATCGTAAGCTTTGTATTTGTTTTAATCCAGGACATTCCCTTTGCAAGCGGACTGGGTTCTTCGCCCCTGTCTTCATACTCGTTCAGCAAACGGCGGGTCTCATTCCCAAGTGCTTCGTGCTCGTGTTTGCAATCCGACAGAAGTTGTCCGAACTTTTCACTTTTTACTTTGGGCATAACTTCATCAATAGAATCCACGGCCATCTTGATACCCGCTTTACATTCGCTCAACAGCTTTATCGTATCGTCATTTATCATAATATCACTCCTTGAATATGAATGAAATCAATGATAGAATATCCGTTCGGCTGAAAAATATGAAACTCCCCCAGGGTTACGAGGTCGTCTTTTGAGAGGATCTACTTTCGAAATGGATTTTTGAATTTCAGGCGTTTTTTTGTCGAAGGCTCCAAAAAGAGGACAACCGCCCCTAACAATATTCCGATCAGCATTGAGGCAATAAATTTCATGGCATACAGCTCCTTTTCCAATAGTTTGCTCCAATCAACGAGCATCATCCCACTAATTCCGAAATGCGCGGGGCAACTACAAAATTGCCGCCGAGCAACAAGGTCGGCGGGAACCGTCAAGAAGTTTGTCCCTGCAGCCGTTTTAAAAAAAACAGCAAAGACGAATTGTATTTTCGAATCCCTTGCAGATACTATCTGCGAGGTGATATTTTGTATAAAAATTTACATGAATTGCTTATGGACAGCGACATCACACGACAGTATTTTATGAAGCTCCCGGTACAGATTCAACTGACGGTTCACGATCAGAACGACAACATCAGGACGGCTGAAGAACTGCGCAGATACGTTGATCACATGACAAAAGCCAAGGGATAAGCTGAGAATGCTCCAAGACCCCGGCGCGTTTCCCGCCGAGGTCTTGGAGCGCCTGTTACTTATTTTTCGCTTTCTCGGAATTTGAATGATCGTTACTTTTGGGGCCGGAATCGGACTTTGCATTCCCCGGATTGGAATCGGAAGAGTTCGGCTTTATCTTGTCTTTTTCTTCACTGGACGCGCTGCTGCCGTTGTTTGATTCTTCCCTGATCTCCGTCCGGGCCGCCGAAGAGGACGAATCCTGAATTTCGGCATCGGCTTTTTCCGACTTCTTACTCTGGCCCTGATTTCCGGACTTGTCCGGATGATTCTGGGAAGAGGCGGCTTTGTTTGCGGAAGCGCCGTTTTGCCCGGCCGGCTGAGAGGAGACGGCCTGCGTCGCGGATTGCGCGGAATCTTCCGAAGAGGCGGTTTCCGGGCTGCCCGACGCGCTGTTCCCGTCGGTTCCGGCATCATTTTGTACCTCCTGATTCCCGTTGTCCCCGGAGGCCTTTTTCGTTTCTTTGATTGCTTTCATAATATCTTTGACGGGCTTTTTCAGCCACTGGGTAACATCAACGCTGTTTGGGTCGCCCGTGCTGGCCTGCAGCTTTTCCACCAGATTCAGTTTGCCGGGCGTGGTGCCAAGTGTGCGGGCCTCCTGGACTCTTTCATACCCGACGCTGACGGACTCCACTTCCACAGGTGCCTGCGCGTCGTCCACTTCCTGTTCGGCAGTATCCTTCAGGTCGGTTGCCAGTTCCTCCGCGCTCGTTTCATTATCGCTGTAAGTCGCGATCATGATTCCGCCCGGATCATCGGGCTGAAAGTAACCTTCCTGACTGATCTGCTGAACCGTGCTTCTGACGGCATCGTCGATCGACTGATTTTGCAGTCTTAATTGCTCCAGAACTTTTACGGCATCCTGATCCACCGCTTTTGCGCTGAGAACCCTGCCGAACCGGTTGACGGAGTACTCAATCGAAGGGTTGACATCCAGACTGACATAAGTGTAAGGGGTGCAATAGGCCCACGCCGATACGCCGAACATAAGCGTCAAAGCCGCCGCGGCGACAGTCACAGCCACTGTTTTCGCCGGTTTTCCAAACACCTGCTTTTTCATTTCTATCACCTGTCCAATCGCATAATTTCTGTTTTTAACCTTGATTATGCAACCATCGTCCGACAGGGCCGCAGCATGAGCTCCCCTGATTTCTACAATAACGCCTTTCATCTGTTCAGCTCCTCCCGGACATATCGCATATATCCAGCGAGAATGGGATAATCCCCGGTCATTATCTCTGCCCCCGCTATGATATATTTTCGGTGACGTTCCAGTATTTTTCGGGGTACTCCGCTTTTCTTTTCCAAAGTTTTGATCGACAGGCACCCGGAATGCCTCATCTCACTGACCAAAACAGGGCTGCTTACGATGCAGGCAATGGCTTTCGCGCACGCTTTTTTCGTCTTCTCCGCCTTTGGGGAACATTTGATCAGGTCGAAAAATGAAAATCCGTATCTTGAAAAGTCCTGCCCCACGCACTCGATTTCCGTTTTCAGGGAATCGTCCGCCGCCTTCTCGCTTTGATCGAAAACCGCTTTTGACACCGTCGCGTTTTCTTCGCCCTCCTCCGGGTCGGAATCCAGCGCGGAAAGACTCACCGCGGTTTCCGAGCGGAATTTCGCCTGAGACCGTATGTAATCAATCAGTTTTCTGTGAATTACAAGTCTGGCAAACCCTGAAAAGCTGCCGCGATCCGCCGAATACGCCTTTACCGCCTGCGAAAATGCCCCCAGTGCCACCGACCACTCGTCGTCATTTTTTGTCAAATAGCGTTTTGTTGTCTCCGATGCGCATTTCAGAATAAATAATTCATTTTCCTGTACAAAGGAATTAAAAAAAAGATCGTCCTTTGCCGCGCGGACAGCCTGTTGATTCATCTCGCACAATTTATTTCCCCCTCCCGATTTTCCCCGCTTACAGAATATCCGTCCGTTTCTGCGGGTCACAGCCTTGCAGGAACAAAGGATCCTACCATAAGGTTTGATTGGGTACCTCCAATCCGGTATTTTACAATTTCACCCCTGATTTTGAATTTATTCTAACATAACCTGGGAAAGAGAATGATCTCGCTGTTCGAAAAACAGCACAATTTTACATGATCTTCTTCCGCCCCCCACAATACCGGAATTTCCGGCTGTTCCGATCCGGTATAGCGAACATTGGCCAATTAATTTAGCTCTGAAGACGATAAAGGCCCGCGAACAGCTTTGAAAGCTGTTCGCGGGCACCTTGCGTTTCTGTTTTTATGAAACCGTGACAATACTCAACCGCTGAGCGGACTTTTCCAATCCTGCCGCATAAACGCCCGCCTGACCGGAGCCTGCCGCTTTGATTTTGTAGAAATAACTGCCGCCGGACTGCGTGACGGAGACGGACTGGATGACCGAGTTGTTCCCGGTGGTAAAATGTAAAACGGGATTCCCGGAAGTCGGCGTAAATTTGAATATGTAGGTTTTACCTTTCGACATGGTAAACAAATAGGGGGTATCGGATCGAATCCCGGCGGGAACCTGGCCGGAAAGCGTTCCGTTCGCGGTAAAGGACGCGGAAGCTCCGCTTGCGTCCCTGGTTGTGATGACCGCCGCGCCCGTTCCGGCATTTGTGATTTTAAACAGATATCCGCCGGAAGTTTTGCCGTAATAGGAAACCGCCACCGCGGACGGATTGGAGGAAGCGGCGGTCGGAGCCGTCGAATCAGCCGAATAGATTTTGTAAATATAGGAATTGTTCGATCCGAACGTATAAGAGGCCGTCGTGTCGCACTTGAGAGACCCCGTCGAAACCGGAGTGCCGGAAGATGTTCCCGTATTCTGCAGCGTCCCGTTGGCGGTAAAGGACGCGGAAGCTCCGCTTGCGTCCTTGGTTGTGATCACCGCCGCGCCCGTTCCTGCATTTGTGATTTTAAACAGATATCCGCCGGAAGTTTTGCCATAATAGGAAACCGTCACCGCGGACGGATTGGAGGAAGCCGCGGTCGGAGCTGTTGAACTGTTCGAATAGATTTTGTAAATATAGGATTGGTTGGATCCAAACGTATAAGAGGCCGTTGTGTCGCATTTCAGCGTTCCGCCATGATCGGCAGAACCGGAGTTGTCCTGTGGGGTCGAAGAGGTGGAATTTCCGGAACCGACCGCCGTAAAGGAGACCGTGGTCCCGTTCCCCGCCGTCGTCGTAATCACGGCATCGCCCGGTCCGTTGTTCGTAATTTTAAACTGGAAGCCGTCCGCCAGCCTCTTGGAATAGGATACGCTGACGGCAGCAGGATTTGAGGAGGAAGCGGAGGGTGTAAAGGTGTCGTTGGTCGAAATCTTATAATAATAAGTCGAATTCGTCCCAAATGTATAGGTTCCTGTGGTATCGCAGGTGAAATTCTGCTCGGAAGAATCCGGTACCGTAGGAGTCGTGATCCCGCCGCCGCTGCCGCTGCCGGAATAATCATAGAAGCTGTAATCAACGTCGCACGAGCCTGATACGCCGGGCACCGACCTTTGGCCGTACTGCCACATGGTATATGGGCTGAAGCTCGTCATATCCGTACTGTGCGCTATCCATGTGTCGTACTGTGCGACCAGCGGACTGGTCAAATGAGCTTTGTAAAAGCTGTAGTAGCTGTAAACAACGGTCTTATACCCGGCCGCCTCAAGTTTACTGCAAAAAGCCTGTACCATCTGTCCGAGCATGTCTGTGGACAATCCCCACTGGCCCTTGTCCTCGACATCATAGGCGACAGGATAGTCCAGCTGTCTGCCGTTGAGGACATGCAGGCAGAAGTCGGCTTCCTCCTCCGCCATGGCCACGCTGGTGGCGTAACTGTAATGATAAGCGCCGACTTTCAAACCGTTTGCCTTTGCATTGGAATAATTGGTTTCAAAGTACGGGTCTGTCTGCGTAGACCAGTTCTCACTGCCGAATCCGGTACGGATCATGGCAAAATCTATGCCGTAATTTTTCACGGCGGCCCAGTCAACTGTTCCCTGATAGCGGGAAACGTCGATTCCCTTATAAGCGACGTTGACAACGCAGGACGCGCTGTACGCGCCAGTAGCGGCGGTTACAATCGTCTGCCCGATTTTTTTGCCGGTCACCTGCCCCTGGCTGTCCACCGTAGCAATCGTGCTGTCGGCGGATGTCCATGTAACATCCGTATCGACCGAGGAACCAAAGTAAGCGTATAGTGTCGTGTAATCACCTACTCTTACTCCGATCGATGATTCATTGAGTTGGAATCCCCCCGAACTGTTATCTGCAGCAAAGGTCGGAAAAGACATTAATATCATACCCGACACGACCAAGATCAGAGCAAGAATCTTTTTTTTCAACACTGTTCCTCCGTTTCATTTCGGTTGGTTTCATTTTTTATGGAAAGCAGCGCTTTCCGTCGAATTCTGTTACATATTTTATTATATTTTTTTGGCAGTATTCTGTCAAGCGAATCCTATAAAAAGAGGCTTCCTGTTTTTGGGAACAAATCAATTCTTCTTCCTATTTTTCCTTTCTTGCCTTGCACTCCCGCAGCCTTGCATGATATAATATTAACAATTATACCGAAATGACAATTTGGAGGGAAATTGACAATATGGCTGTTAAATTTATCACAGCGAAGGAAGCCGCATCCATGGTGCCGAACGGTGTTACTTTTGGGTCAAACGGATTCATGGGCACTGCCTTTGCGGAAGAAATCGCGACGGAGCTGGAACAAAGATTTCTTGAAACAGGGGAACCGAACCACCTGACCCTTGTGTTCTGTGCCGCTCAGGGAGACAACGACAAACGCGGTCTTCAGCATCTGGCCCATGAAGGCATGGTTCGCCGGATGATCGGGGCACACTATGGCATGGCCCGCAAACTCGGCGAACTTGTTGTAAAGAACAAAGTTATCGCCTATGATTTTCCCCAGGGCGTCATGTGTCATCTGCTTCGCACCACAGCTGCCCATCAGCCCGGCGAATTAACCCGGGTTGGGTTGGGAACCTTTGTCGATCCGCGGATCTCCGGCGGAAAAATGAACGATCTGACCAAGGACGAAGAGGATCTTGTTCAGCTTTTGCAGGTAAACGGAGAAGATTATCTTTTTTATAAAAGCATCCCTCTCGATTATGTCATCATCGGCGGAACCTACGCGGATGAAAACGGGAATATCTCCTTTGAACGGGAAGGTTCTAAAGCGGAAGCCCTTGCAATGGCGCAGGCTTGCCGAAATTCCGGCGGGACCGTGTTCGTCCAGGTACAGAGAGTCGTAAAGGCAGGCTCGCTGGATCCCCAGAAAGTTGAAATTCCGGGCGTTCTGGTTGATTATGTTGTTGTGGCCAGCGATCTGAAATACTGCGCGCAGAATTTCGGGACTGATTATAATCCCGGATTTTCCGGCGAACACCGGATGAGCCTGTCGGAATTTTCGCCGGCGGCGCTCAGCAGTAAAAAGGTAATTGCGCGCCGTGCCGCCATGGAGTTGAAAGACGGCAGCACCGTTAACCTTGGGATCGGTGTTCCTGAATACATTTCTTCCGTAGCGGTTGAAGAGGGAATCGATCATAAATTCACCCTGACGGTGGAATCCGGGCTTTTTGGAGGAAATCCTCAGAGCGGGCACGATTTCGGCGAAAGTCTGAATCCGGAAAGTATGATTGCAATGCCCTCCATGTTCGATTTCTATGACGGCGGCGGACTGGACCAGGCTTTTGTCGGATTTGCCCAGGGAGATTTGGCGGGCAACGTCAATGTTTCAAAATTCAGCGGGAGACTTCCCGGATGCGGCGGATTTATTGATATTACGCAAAACGCAAAAGAGCTTTATTTCTGCGGAACCTTCTCGGCGGCCGGGCTGAAAACAGAAATCGGCGATGGAAAGCTTAAAATTGTCACAGAAGGAAAATCAATGAAATTCTGTGAACAGGTTGAACAGATCACTTTCAGTGCAAAAACCGCAATCGCAAATAATCAGCCGGTTATGTATATTACGGAGCGTGCCGTATTCCGCCTGACCAAAGAAGGGCTGACGTTATGTGAGGCCGCACCGGGCGTCGATGTGGAAAAGGATATTTTGTCGCTCATGCCGGTTCGTCCTATCATTGCTCCGGATTTTCATCTGATGGACGCACGGATTTTCAAAGATGAAAAAATGGGATTGAGCGAATAAGGATTTCTTGCCTTTTCTTCAGAAACGCTGCACATAGGTACTCTGTCTACATAACTTGTTATCCTAAAAAGCCGGGACAGCCAATACCAGAAGGTATGGCTGCCCCGGCTTTTGGGTTTCATCATGAGTCGATTCAAAGAAAGCCAGCGGCAGAGCCTGAGCCGCGAAACCCCGACAGCCTTCCTCCGCCACCGGAGGCGGCTGTGCCCCGTTAAAAGCCATGCGGAAATAGTCCTCTTCACCCCCCCGGGGGTTTTCCTATGCGGGCAAAGTCCCGCCATACTGGCAGCACCTCAAAGGCGCTCGGGCTTTCTTTCTTCCGCTTGCAACACTCCTTCTCATCCCCTGCCAAAGCTCTTCTTGTTTCACGGAAAATGCCTATTCTTGCTTTGAGACCGAAACGGAAAAATTGTGGGTATGGCTTGTCCTGTATTCTTGGTCCCCGCAAAGCTTTTTTGAACCCTCGGCTGTGCAAAGTTTTCGCACTGCAATAAAAAATCAGCAGCCCATGCTTAACATGAACTGCTGATTCTGGCTCCCCAAGTTGGACTCGAACCAACGACCCTGCGGTTAACAGCCGCATGCTCTACCGGCTGAGCTATTGAGGAATATGAAGATGTTGGCACCACCTATTGTTCCGGGCCGTTACCAGCCAAGTATCTTCGGCGCAGATGAGCTTAACTTCCGTGTTCGGAATGGGAACGGGTGTACCCTCATCGCAATCGATACCAACTATATTCAACTGTCTTATGATGAAACTTGGTGACCCGTGCGGGAATCGAACCCACGTTAACG
>NZ_JBJKOP010000047.1:0-71877 GCF_046707225.1 Caproicibacter sp.
GAGCGAATCTATACCGCCAATCCGGGCGGCCTCGCTCCCGCTATGTACCCTCAGGCCGCCAGAGGTCTGGCTGCTTAACCAACAGTTTTTGGGTGTTTAGGTTCTGCACCATTCTTGACTTTTCCAGAAATAGAAATCTCCTTAATCGACAAATGCGTTTTATTTTATGTAAATAATACTAAAATTAGGGCAATATGTTTAAAAACGATTGACAAATCCAAATTGATGAGGTAGGATGAATTTGCGTTCGAGGTAGGATAAATTTTAGCTAACAAAATGAAGAATAAAACCTGAATAAATCAGGCTTTTTTTTCAGGCTTTTTATTTACCGGTTTCGTATAACGGTTAACAAGTAAAATCACTATTATTTTATTGTTATATTGGTACATCATTACAAGTTCCTTGCCCATCGCTTGCAGGATGTTTGCTCAAACCAATATTGTTGCCAACATGCTTTTCGGTTCCATTTCAGGTTCCGGTGTTTGCCGCCGTAGCGGCTATGGGCGGCATTTTAGGACCGCTCGAAGAAAAAGAAGGTTATTCCAAGTAGTTTTTGCGGATGTAAATATCGCTTCCAGCCCGACCGGCATGGATGATTCCCCCCAACAACCGGATGATGTTTATTCAGCTGTCGTCGCCGGTTCCGTGTCAATTGCCGCCGTGTTCATGGCAGGCTATATTCCCGGTATTTTATGGGGCATTGGCTGCATGATCCTGTTTGCCTTTATGGCAAAGAAACGCGCCTATGCTAGTTATGAACGTCATTAGGCAGAATTCCGCGTTGTCATTCCGATTGACGTCGGTTACCTTGCAAAATAAAGCTTGAAAGGAAGCTGAAAAATGGATAAAATTGATGGGAAGGGTTTTGGCTTCGAAGTTGATCACATCGGCATT
Organism: Caproicibacter sp.; assembly: GCF_046707225.1. Lineage (NCBI taxonomy): Bacteria > Bacillati > Bacillota > Clostridia > Eubacteriales > Acutalibacteraceae > Caproicibacter > Caproicibacter sp. The sequence goes on from NZ_JBJKOP010000047.1 coordinate 895, forward strand.
AACCAGGACAACGAAGAGGAGGCAAAGAAAATCGCACAGTTGCTCTGCGATCTTTTCGGATTTGAGAGTCGGAATACCCCGGGTTCCATTTTTGTTAACGAGCAATTTGAAATCATGAAAACGAAATTTCTGGGTCGATATGGGCATATTGCAATCCGTACAACCGATATTAACCGTGCGAAGGAGTATCTGGAATCCAAGGGAATCGCATTCAATGAAGAGTCTGCAAATTGCGATGAAAAAGGCAATCTGGGCGCTATTTACTTTCGGGATGAAATCGCGGGGTTTGCCTTTCATCTGTTGCAGAAAAAATAAACAGGTTCGAAATTTCGAATCGGAAAAGGAGTTACTATGGATATTCGGTATTCTGCCAATCAGCGTGATTTTAAACGCTATACCACCGAGGAGATCCGTCGGGAATTCCTGATAGAAAACCTCTATTGTGCGGATGAAGTGGTTGCTGTTTACTCCCATGTGGACAGAATGGTCACATTGGGCTGCATGCCTGTAAACGAAACGGTTTCTATTGACAAAGGCATTGATTGCTGGAAAGATTTTGGAACGCATTATTTTCTTGAACGCCGTGAAATCGGGATCTTCAATATCGGTGGCCCTGGTGAAATCACTGCGGATGAAGCCAGCTACCCTATGGAATTTGAGGATTGCCTCTATGTGACCATGGGAACCAAAAAAGTAACCTTTAAAAGCAAAGACCCTCAGAAACCTGCAAAATTCTATATGGTATCCGCACCGGCTCATAAGTCCTGTAAAACTACTTTTATCTCTATTGCGGATGCAAATAAGCGTCCGGTCGGTTCTTCTGAAACCAGCAATAAGCGGGTCATCAACCAGTTTATTCATCCTGATGTCCTTGAGACCTGTCAACTTTCCATGGGGCTTACTTGCTTGGACTCGGGGAGTGTTTGGAATACCATGCCAGCGCATACCCACGAACGCCGCATGGAGGTTTACACTTACTTCAATATTCCGAAAGGTAACGTCGTATTTCATATGATGGGTGAAGGCAAAGAAACAAGGCACATCGTAATGCAGAATGAACAGGCTGTTATCAGCCCTTCCTGGAGCATCCACGCAGGCTGCGGAACGACTAATTATCATTTTATCTGGGCCATGGGCGGAGAAAACAAGGCTTTTGACGACATGGATGAAATCCCGATTCAGGAAATGCGCTGAGGCTGCAATTCGGTTGAAAAGAAAGAAGGTATTACCATGGTTGATAACAACAGTTTTCGTTTGGATGGAAAAGTTGCCCTTATCACCGGTGCCTCTTATGGAATTGGCTTCGCCATTGCCTGCGCATATGCCAACATGGGAGCTACAATTGTTTTTAACGATATTAAGCAGGAACTGGTAGAGAAAGGCCTTGATTCCTATCAAAAGCTGGGAATTAAGGCTCACGGTTATGTGTGCGATGTTACAAATGAAGCTCAGGTTCAAGAACTGATCAAGAGAATCACGGATGAGATTGGCGTGATCGACATCTTAGTGAATAACGCCGGGATTATTAAACGAATCCCGATGCTTGACATGACTGCCGATGAGTTCCGACAGGTTGTGGATGTTGATCTGAACGCACCTTTCATTGTTTCCAAAGCGGTAATCCCAGGAATGATCAAAAAAGGTCATGGAAAGATTATTAATATATGCTCCATGATGAGTGAATTGGGCCGTGAGACGGTTTCCGCATATGCGGCTGCCAAAGGCGGCCTGAAAATGCTGACAAGAAACATCTGCTCGGAATACGGCGAACACAATATCCAGTGCAACGGCATTGGACCCGGTTATATTGCAACGCCGCAGACCGCTCCCCTGCGTGAGCGCCAGCCCGATGGCTCTCGCCATCCTTTCGATCAGTTTATCGTTGCCAAAACTCCAGCTGCAAGATGGGGCACAACCGATGACCTGATGGGACCGGCTGTATTTCTTGCCAGCGAAGCTTCCAATTTTGTCAACGGCCATGTGCTTTACGTTGACGGTGGTATTCTGGCTTATATTGGAAAACAGCCATAATATGATATGTTAAGGAGAATTCTTCCATGAAGAATAAAATCATGCTGGTCGGGGAACCGATGGGTCTGTTCATCGCTGAAGAAGAGGCCCTCCTTGAAGATGTTCGCCACTACTCCACCTCCGTGGCCGGCGCCGAATTTAATGTAGCCGTCGGATTGGCCCGCCTGGGTCATCCGGTTGGCTACCTGACCAAACTTGGCAGCGATCCGTTTGGTCGCCAGATCGTCAAAGTAATGAATCGTAATTCCATTAACACTTCCATGGTGATGAAAAGCGAGGACCATGCAACCGGATTTATGCTGAAAAGCAAAACAAGCCACGGTGATCCGGATATTTATTACTATCGGAAAAATTCCGCTGCTTCCACGATTTGTCCAGAGGATCTGAATGGGCTTGACCTTTCAGAATATTGTGCATTGCATATGACCGGCATCCTTCCCGCGCTTTCATCTTCCGCACGGGAAAGTGCCTTTGAATTAATCCGGAAGGCGAAGAATGAGGGCCTTAAGGTCTTCTTTGACCCAAATTTAAGGCCTCAGCTCTGGCCAAGCCGTGAGGTTATGATTCAAACGATTAATGAACTTGCGTCGATGGCAGATTATGTATTGCCGGGTGAAAACGAGGGCGAAATCCTTTGCGGAACCAGAGACCCGAAGAAAATCGCAGAATTTTACTTATCGCGTGGTGCAAGGGCCGTGATTGTAAAGATCGGTCCCAAGGGCGCTTATGCTGCAACTGAAAAGAACAGTTTCTACTCCCCTACTTATCCTGCTGAAAAAATCGTAGATACGGTTGGTGCCGGAGACGGATTTGCGGCGGGTGTTATCAGTGCGTTGACAGAGGGACTGTCTCTCGATGAAGCTGTGCGGCGCGCGAACGCGATTGGGACCATTCAGATTATGAATATTAGCGATAATGAAGGCCTTCCCACTCGCGACGAGTTGAATCGGTTCATGACGAATTATCAGCAGCAAGCTGAGTAAGGAGAAATTCTGGATGATTGATATGACTCAGATGTTATATAAAATCGGAATTATTCCGGTTATCAAGATGGATTGTATTGAGCATGCTGTTCCGTTAGCGAAAGCCCTGAAGAACGGCGGTCTGCCTGCCGCGGAGGTCACGTTTCGAAGTGATTCGGCCGCGGATTCTATCCGTGCAATCACAGAGGAAGTCCCGGAGCTTTTTGTATGCGCCGGAACAGTTTTGACGGTACAAAATGCAGAACTAGCGGTTGAAGCCGGCGCCAAGGCAATTATAAGCCCCGGTACCAATCTCAGCGTTGTTCGCTGGTGTATTGAAAACAAAATTCCTGTTTTTCCAGGCTGTGCCACACCTACGGAAGTGGAAGCATGTATGCGTGAAGGGCTTTCGGTGGTTAAATTGTTTCCGGCGGAAGTTGTCGGCGGCATTGCTATGTTGAAGGCCCTTTCAGGGCCTTATTCCGGAATGAAATTCATGCCGACAGGTGGAGTAAAGCCGGGGAATGTAAAAGAATATTTATCGCAGAAAAACGTACTTGCATGCGGCGGAACATGGATGGTACCGGAAAATCTGCTTACTGACGGAAAATTCGATGAGATCGAAGCTCTAACAAAAGAGGCTGCCAAACTTCGCGATGAAATTCGCTGAAATAAGGCATTGAGTAAAAAGCGAGGCACATAATCGGAGAAATACCGGTTATGTGCCTCGTTTTAATTTGCTTATTCAGCAATGAAACAACTGACGAATTTTACACTAGTTTACCTGTGAGAGTGATCCGATTATTCCCACTCAATCGTTGCCGGTGGCTTTGAAGTAATATCATAAACAATTCTGTTCACGTTTTTAACTTCATTAATGATGCGGCTGGAGGCCTGTTCAAGCACATCATAGGGAATTCTGGCCCAGTCCGCAGTCATGAAGTCTGAAGTGGTAACGCCTCTGAGAGCGATCGTATTGTCATAGGTGCGTCCGTCCCCCATGACGCCGACACTTTTGATTCCGGTTAATACCGCAAAGTACTGATTGATTTTCCGGTCAAGCCCTGCCTTTGCAATTTCATCGCGAAAAACGGCATCCGCATCTGTCAGTATAGAAAGTTTGTCCGCGGTCACCTCACCCATGATCCGGATGGCAAGTCCGGGGCCGGGGAACGGCTGACGCCACACGAGTGAATCAGGCAGTCCCAGTTCGGTGCCGACTCTTCTTACCTCATCTTTAAAAAGATAACGCAGCGGCTCCACAAGGCCCGTAAAGCCAATATCTTTCGGCAGTCCGCCGACATTGTGGTGACTTTTGATGACCGCCGCGTTCCCGGTTCCGCTTTCGACAACGTCAGGATAGATTGTTCCCTGGCAAAGAAATTCGACCTGTCCGATCTTTTTGGCCTCTTCTTCAAACACCCGAATGAATTCTTCCCCAATGATTTTACGTTTTTGCTCCGGCTCCGTAACACCGGAAAGACGAGCTAAAAAGCGGGCCTGTGCGTCGACACGAACCAGATTCATATCAAACTGGCTGCGGAATACTCGCTCAACTTCTTCTGCTTCCCCCTTGCGCAAAAGGCCATGGTCGACGAAAATACAGGTAAGCTGTTTGCCAACCGCACGATGCACCAGTGCGGCAGCCACGGAGGAATCTACGCCGCCGGAAAGTGCGCAAATAACCCTTTTCTCCCCGATCGTTTTCTTCATCTGTTCCACCGAAGTCTGGATAAAAGAATCCATTTTCCAATCGCCGGTGCATCCGCAGATTTCATACAGAAAATTATGAAGAATCTCCTGACCGTGAAGCGTATGTTCTACTTCAGGATGAAATTGTGTGGCGTAAAGCTTTTTCTCCGTATTCTGCATAGAGACAACCGGGCAGGTAGAGCTGACCGCCGTAATCTGGAAGCCGACCGGTGGAGTTTTAATATATACGGTGTGGCTCATCCAGCAAACCGAGTTCCGGTCGATTCCCTGAAAAATAGGAGATTCCGCAGTGATTTGAAATTCTGTTTTGCCGTATTCCCGAATAGCAGCGCTGTCAACTTCCCCTCCGAGTGAAAACGCCATCAGTTGAGCGCCGTAGCAAATGCCTAGAATCGGAATCCCAAGGTCAAAAATCTTCTTATCACATTTGGGAGCTTGATCATCATAAACAGTATCCGGTCCACCGGAAAATATAATTCCATGATAGCCGGAAGAAGCGATTTCATCCGCGGAAGTTTGATAGGACTTAATTTCACAGTATACATTCAGATCGCGCACCCTGCGTGCAATCAACTGACTGTACTGCCCCCCGAAATCCAGAATTAAGACTGCCTCGTTTTGTTTCATACTGTTTTTCTCCTTATATAACGGTGACTGATTTGAACAATTACACGGTCTATCAGTATTGCAGATTTTCGAAAAGCAATATCATAAGCTAACAACTGCAGCGGAAAGAACGCAAGACGGTGGCAAGGTTTCAGGAAATAGGATAGGTTTCTTTACGAATTGCATTACCGTCCAGATCATAGAATTTAATTTCTCCCTTTGCAACAACGGCAATCTCATTTTCATTCAAATAATAAACATCTCGCGTTCTGGATAAAACAGCCGGAATATCGGAAGTGACAAAGTTCTCATTTTTGCCGATTCCCACAATCATTGGACTGTTTTTGCAAACCGCAATGATATGATCGGGTAAGTTTCTGCAAAGAATAGCAAGCGCGTAAGAGCCCTCAATTTTCTGTATCGTTTTAGAGACTGCTTCCAAAACACTCTCTTCATAATAAAATTCAAGTAGCTGGGCTACTACTTCCGTATCCGTATCGGAAATAAAATGGAATCCCATATAGATCAAAGAATCCTTCAGGGTTCGGTAATTTTCTATAATACCATTATGAACAACGGCAAACATCTCGGAACCACTGAACTGAGGATGAGCGTTGACATCCAGCGGTTCGCCATGTGTCGCACAACGAGTGTGGCCGATTCCAACAGTCCCCTTGAGATCACCGAATTTATGAATCTTATCCTTCAGATCCCTCAGCTTGCCCTTTGTTTTTACTACTTTGAGAGAAGCGCCGTCAACCACGGCCATGCCGGAGGAATCGTAACCCCGATCCTCCAATTTTTCCAGCCCCTGGAGAAGAATTGGGGCGGCCTGTTCTCTGCCGGTATATCCGAAGATACCGCACATTGGGTTTCCCCTCTTTCAGACGCTGAAATCAGGTAAATCCAAAACGCCGGCAGGCGCGCTGCTTTACAGCAGGAAGCCGAACCGGCCGTTTCAGATTTCTGTTTAAGCTGTACTTTGAAACTTTACCGATAAAGAATATCCTCTCTGGAAGGACCGTTTGAGACCATGTGAATCGGAATCCCGATTTCCTTTTCCGCAAATTCAACATATTTGCGTGCGTTTTCGGGAAGAGCCTCGTATTTTTTAATTCCGCGGATATCGCATTTCCAACCGGGAAGTTTTTTCAGAACCGGTTTGCAGCGTTTCAGCTCCGCTGTTGTGGGGAAATAATCTATTGTTTTTCCGTCAAGTTCATAAGCGACGCAAACAGGAATTTCATCCAGATATCCCAATGCGTCCAAAACGGTGAACGCGACAGAAGTGGCACCTTGTACGCGGCACCCGTAGCGGGATGCGACCAGATCCAGCCAACCCATTCTGCGGGGACGCCCTGTGGTCGCACCGAATTCTCCGCCGTCTCCCCCTCTGCGGCGCAGCTCGTCGGCTTCGTCGCCGAATATCTCACTGACAAATTCTCCCGCGCCAACCGCGCTGGAATACGCCTTGACGACCGTGATAATATTTTTAATCTCGTAGGGGGGAAGCCCCGCGCCGACCGCGCCGTAGGCGGCAAGCGTATGAGAGGAGGTAACCATCGGGTAAATTCCAAAATCCGGGTCTTTCAATGCCCCAAGCTGGCCTTCCAGAAGAATATTCTTTCCCTCTCGGACTGCGTTGTAAAGAAAATCAAAAGTATCGGCCACATAGGGGGCCAGCATCTCTTTATATTTCAGAAGCTGCTGTAGAATCGCGTCCACCGTAAGTTTGGGCTGATGATATAAATATTCGTAATAGACATTTTTCAGGGTCGCAATCCGCTCTGCTTTTTCTTCCAAATACGCCTGATCGCCGAACAGTTCACTGATCTGAAAGCCGATTTTAGCGAATTTATCGGAATAGAACGGTGCGATTCCGGATCTTGTGGAACCAAATGAACGGGAGGAGAGCCTCGCCTCCTCAAAAGAATCCAACTGAATGTGATAAGGCATGACAAGCTGCGCACGGTTTGAAACCATAATCTTTGGTTTGGGTACCCCGCGTTCCTCTAGGGATTGCAGTTCGGCGATAAACTTCTCTGCGCTCAGGGCTACGCCGTTCCCAATGATGTTTGTCGTGTGGTTATAAAAAACGCCGGACGGAAGCTGATGGAGGGCAAATTTGCCATAGTGGTTAATGATGGTGTGGCCGGCATTGCTACCGCCCTGAAAACGGATCACAATATCGGATTTGGCGGCTTCCACATCCGTGATTTTTCCTTTTCCCTCGTCGCCCCAGTTGGCACCAACAATAGCTGTAATCATTTTGAATCACTCCGCCGCGCCGCTACGGAAAGTACATACTGCCCTGCGGCAGGATTTAGGCAGCATTGCAACAACCTATTAATCATATCATAAAATGATGGGAAAAACAATTTAAACGTTAATATCCGGTTTCGTTTCTTTCACCAGAAGATATTGTTTCAGAATCGGCTGTACAATATTACAGATAAAGTCTTCCGTCTGTTCGGGAGCTCTGCCGACAAAACGCTCCGGACTGACGACGCGGTCCAGTTCTTCCCTGGTAACACCGAAAACCGGGTCGTTTGCGATCCGGTCCAGCAGATCGTTTTCTCCGCCCTCTTCTTTTATTAGCCGTGAAGCGGCCATGGAATGCACACGAATTCTTTCGTGAAGCTGCTGACGGTCCGCTCCGCGTTTCACTGCGTCCATCATAATATTCTCCGTGGCCATAAACGGAAGTTCTCTGCTCAAATGCTGAAGAATCACCTTGGGATAAACAACCAGACCGTCTGAAACATTTTCATAGAGGTTCAGAATTCCATCAACCGCCAGAAATGCCTCCGGAACACTGATCCTTTTGTTCGCTGAATCGTCCAGTGTGCGTTCAAACCACTGCGTCGCCTCGGTAATGCAGGGATTCAGGCTGTCGACAATCACATAGCGGGCCAGCGACGCAATTCTCTCACTTCGCATCGGATTGCGCTTATAGGCCATGGCGGAGGAACCAATCTGATTTTTCTCGAACGGTTCTTCAACTTCCTTCAGATGCTGCAACAGACGAATATCGTTGGAAAACTTTGCGGCACTCTGGGCAATTCCGCTTAACACGGAAAGGGTGCGGCTGTCAAGTTTTCTGGTGTAGGTCTGTCCGGAAACAGCGAAACACGACGGATAACCCATTTTTTCGGCAATCAGGTCGTCGAGACGTTTTACCTTTTCATGGTTGCCGTCGAACAGCTCCAGAAAGCTGGCCTGCGTTCCGGTCGTTCCTTTGGAACCAAGCAGCTTTGCCTGCGAAAGCAGATATTCTACATCGTCCAGGTCTATGAGCAGATCCTGAATCCAGAGGGTTGCGCGTTTCCCGACCGTTGTGGGCTGGGCCGGCTGAAAATGGGTAAACGCCAGAGTCGGCAGATCTTTATATTCCATAGCGAATCTGGAGAGAATACGGACTGTACCGACCAGCTTGTCCCTGATTAAACGGAGCGCCTCCGTCATGACGATGAGATCCGTGTTATCGCCTACATAGCAGGAAGTGGCACCCAGATGGATAATCGGTTTTGCTTTCGGGCACTGTTCCCCATAAGCATAGACGTGGGACATAACGTCGTGACGAACGATTTTTTCACGTTCCCGTGCCACTTCGTAATTAATATCGTCCTGATGGGTGATCATTTCGTCGATTTGTTCCTGAGTAATATTCAAGCCGAGCTCACGTTCCGCCTGAGCAAGGGCGATCCAGAGCTTTCGCCAGGTACGGAATTTTTTATCCGGAGAAAACAGGTAGCTCATTTCGCTGCTTGCATACCGGGTAGAAAGCGGCGTTTCATAGGTGTTTTTCAATCTTTGGGCCTCCAAGCAGATTACAGCCGTTTGATCGGCATGCAGTAATCATAATTTTTCTGGGCAACCAGGTAGTCCGGAATTTCAGCCGGATATTTTCCGGAGAAGCAGGCGTCGCAGGTACCGCTGCATCCGGCCCCTGAGACATCCAGCATTTTTGGCAGATTTTCAAGTTTCAGAAAATCGATTGAGTCGGCAAAACTCATTTTGCCGATTTCTTCAATGCTGTGCTGACAAGCAATTAAATCATCTTTTGAAGGAATATCGGTTCCATAGTAGCAGGGCCATAAAAACGGAGGGGAACTGATTCTGAGATGGACCTCCTTCGCTCCGGCTTCTTTCAGCATGGAAACGATTCGCGCGCTTGTCGTGCCGCGTACAATCGAATCATCAAGCATGACGACTCGCTTTCCCTTTACTGCGGTATGAAGAGAATTCAGCTTGATTCTCACGCTGGTTTCGCGTTCCGATTGACTTGGTTTGATAAATGTCCGCCCGATATAACTGTTCTTCACAATTCCCTTCTGATAGGGAATTCCTGATTCTTCGCTGTAACCGATTGCGGCGTCGATTCCGGACTCCGGAACGCCGATAACAATATCCGCGTCAACCGGATTTTGACGGGCCAACAGGCGTCCTGCTTTTTTCCGTGCCTCATAAACGCTGATTCCGTCGATGACGCTGTCTGTTCTGGCAAAATAAATGTATTCAAAAACGCAGAGCGATTTCTTTTCTGTTACTTCATCGCGAATGGAACGCAGACCGTTTTCATCCGCCACAACAATCTCGCCGGGCAGCACGTCCCGGACAAATTCCGCACCGCAGGCGTCAAGCGCGCAGGTTTCAGACGCAAAGACATAGGAGTTGTTGATTTTGCCAATGCAAAGCGGCCGGAATCCGTGAACATCCCGCACGCCAATCAGCTTCTGCGGGCTCATCATCACCATGGAATAAGAGCCGTGTACCTTTTTCACGGCGCGGCGAACAGCTTCCTCAATGGAAGGAGCCTCGACCCGTTCGCGTGCGATCATGTAGGCGAATACTTCCGTATCGATTGTAGTCTGAAAGATACTGCCCTGTTTTGCGAGCAGCTGGTGCAGCTCGAATGCGTTCGTCAAATTTCCGTTGTGTGCAATCGCAAGAGTTCCCTTGATATAACGCATCACAAGCGGCTGAGCGTTTTCCCTTACGCTTGCGCCCGCGGTGGAATACCGGACGTGCCCCACGGACATCTGTCCCCTGAGTCTGTCTAGAATTTCGTGGCTAAACACTTCCGTGACCAGTCCCATGTCCTTATAATAGGAAATAACTCCCCTGTCGTTCACCGCGATGCCGCAGCTTTCCTGCCCCCTGTGCTGCAGAGCGAGAAGCCCGTTATATGCAGCATAGGAGGGGTCCAGCGTGCCGTCGGAATAAACGCCGAACACACCGCATTCCTCATGCGGATGTCCGTAATCAGGTTCCGAGACAGAACAATTCAAAAGATCACCATCCATTCCTTTATAAACCGATTCTTCCCATGACCTCTTGGTATGCTTCTTCTACTCCGCCCATGTCGCGGCGGAAACGGTCTTTATCCAGCTTTTCATGCGTGTTTACGTCCCAGAAACGGCAGGTGTCCGGAGAGATCTCATCCGCCAGCAGAATTTCTCCGTGATAGCGTCCGAATTCAAGTTTGAAATCAATCAGTTCAATATTAACAGAACGGAAAAAGTCGCAGAGAATCTCGTTGACTTTCAGCGCCATGGACGAAATTTTATCAATCTCCTTCTTTGTCGCGTAACCGACGGCCAGAGCATGGCTTTCGTTAATCATAGGATCGTCGAGTTCATCACATTTGTAGCTGAATTCCAGGACGGGGCAAAGAAGCTCGGTCCCTTCTTTTAAGCCAAGGCGTTTTGCCATGCTTCCGGCAGCCTTGTTTCGAACAATCACTTCCAGAGGAACAATCTCCACTTTTTTGACCAGTGTTTCGCGATCGCTGAGCTGTTCCATGAGATGTGTTGGAATTCCCTTTGATTCCAACAGTTTGAATAGGTAATTTGACATTTTATTGTTTACAACGCCCTTGCCGATAATTGTTCCCTTTTTCTGACCATTGAACGCGGTCGCGTCGTCCTTGTAATCGACAATGCAAAGATCTGCGTCGTCGGTTGCGAAAACCTTTTTGGCTTTTCCTTCGTAGAGCTGTTCCATTTTTTTCATTTTTATTATCCTCCAGACGTTATATGAAATTCAAAAAAGTTGAAACTTTTGTGATATCGATGACCGAAAGATTCATACTGTCCGCATGAAGAGCACAGTTTAAAAACGCGTTGGCCGTATCAAGGGAGGTCAAGCACGGGATGCCGGCTTCCACGGCGTTCCGGCGGATAATATATCCGTCGCGTTTATGCTCATCCACTTTTGACGGAGTATTGATGACCAGGTCGATTTCCCCGGAAATGATATGGTCCAGAATATCCGGCTTTCCCGCTCCGATTTTTTTGGTTCGAATCGTTGGGATTCCATGGTCGTTCAAAAAGTCGGACGTTCCCTTTGTAGAGTATATTTTCCAGCCGAGATCATACAGCCCGCCGGCGATTGGAAGCATTTCTTCCTTGTCGCCGTCCTTGACGGTGAGGATGACATGTCCCTTTTGAATCATATGCACTCCGGCGCCGTAGAAAGCCTTAATCAGCGCTTCATCATAGGTGCGCGCAATGCCGAGGACCTCGCCGGTCGACTTCATTTCAGGTCCGAGGTTGACATCCTGCCCATACAGCTTTTCAAATGAGAACACCGGCATTTTAATGGCCACCAGATCCCGTTCGTGCTGAAGTCCGTAATGATACCCCATATCGGGGAGCTTCTTTCCAAAGAAAGTTCCGACTGCCAGCGGTACGATCGGAATTCCAGTAACCTTGCTGATATAAGGAACCGTCCGGGAGGAACGAGGATTGGCCTCGATCACATAAACCTCATGGTCCTTGACAATATACTGAACATTCAAAAGGCCAATCACGTTCAGGGACTTTGCCAGGCGGCGGGTATATTCCACAATTTTATTCTGCATCTCTTTTTCAACACCGATGGCCGGATAAACCGAGATGCTGTCGCCGGAATGGATACCGGCGCGTTCAATATGCTGCATGATTCCGGGAATGACGGAATCGGTGCCGTCGCAAACAGCGTCAACCTCAACTTCAATTCCCATAATATATTTGTCGACCAGAATCGGATGTTCCTGCGCCACACGGTTAATGATGCCGATCTGCTGAATCACGTCCTCGTCGGAGTAAGCAATCTGCATTCCCTGCCCGCCTAAAACATAGGAGGGCCGAACCAATACCGGGTACCCCAGTTCCCGCGCGGCCGCGATCGCTTCGTCACAGGTGAATACCGTTCTGCCTTCCGCGCGCGGAATGCTGCACTGATTCAGAATGGCGTCGAACCGTTCGCGATCCTCCGCGGCGTCGATGCTGTCATAATTGGTGCCCAGCAGAGGAATGCCCATACTTTCAATCGCCTGCGCCAGTTTAATCGCGGTCTGGCCACCGAATTGAACGACCGCACCGTCCGGTTTTTCCAGCATGACGATATGAAGAACGTCTTCCTCCGTCAGCGGCTCGAAATAAAGCTTATCGGCAACATCAAAGTCCGTGCTGACGGTTTCCGGATTGTTGTTTACGATAATCGTCTCATAGCCCAGTTCCTTCAGTGCCCAAACGCTGTGTACGGAGCAGAAATCGAATTCGATCCCCTGCCCGATTCGAATCGGACCGGAACCGATTACCAGTATCTTTTTCCGTTCCTTCTGCGGAACGGATTCGTTCCCGGTTCCATAGCTGGAATAGTAATAGGGGGTTTCCGCGTCAAACTCGGCGGCACAGGTATCGACCATTTTATAAACGGGGCGGATCTTCCATTCTTTTTCAAACGAACGAATTTCTTCAACGCTTTTGCCGCACAGTTCAGAAATAGTTTTATCCATAAACTCATATTTTTTGGCTTTTAAAAGCAGGCTGTAATCCAGTTCCTTCTGAGTGAGTTCTTTTTCTACCTGGATGATGTTATAAAACTTCTGTAAAAACCAACGGTCAATTTTTGTAATATCAAAGATATGGTCAAAGGAAACACCGCGCCGCAGCGCTTCCGCGACCGCCCACATACGGCGATCGTCAACGACATGCAGCCTCTTTTCCAGTTCCGGGTCCGAGAGCGCGGCGAAGGAAGAATCCATCAGGCTGTAAACATTTTGTTCCAAACAGCGGATCGCCTTCATCAGCGCGGCTTCAAAGTCCGGCGCAATGCCCATAACTTCACCGGTGGCTTTCATCTGTGTCCCAAGAATCCGTTTGGCAAAAACGAACTTGTCGAAAGGCCAGCGTGGAATTTTCACAACACAGTAATCCAGTGTCGGTTCAAAGCAGGCAAACGTTTTTTTCGTAATCGCGTTCGGTATTTCATCCAACGTATAGCCGAGCGCGATTTTTGAAGCCACCTTCGCGATGGGATAGCCGGTCGCCTTGGATGCCAGAGCGGAAGAGCGGCTGACGCGGGGGTTTACCTCAATGACCACATATTCAAAGCTGTCTGGATTTAATGCGAACTGGACGTTACAGCCGCCTTCCACTTTCAGCTCTCGGATAATGGAGAGCGCTGCGCTGCGAAGCATCTGAAGCTCCTTGTCCGCAAGCGTCTGGCAGGGAGCGACAACGATGGAATCACCGGTATGCACGCCGACCGGGTCGATGTTTTCCATGTTGCAGACCGTGATGCAGTTGTCGTTTTTATCCCGCATCACTTCATATTCGATTTCTTTCCAGCCTGCGATGCAGCGTTCAATCAAAACCTGATGGACGCGGCTTCTGTGCAGACCGACCGTTGCGATATTGATCAGCTCTTCTTCGTTCGCCGCAATGCCGCCGCCGGTTCCTCCCAGAGTGTATGCGGGGCGCACGACAACCGGGTACCCGATCTTCTGTGCGGCATTCAGGCATTCTTCCATATTTTCCGCGATAGAGCTTTCCGCCATCGGCTGGCGGATGCGTTCCATGGCCTCTTTAAACAGTTCGCGGTCTTCCGCCATACGAATCGTGTTGGCATCCGTGCCGATCATTTCCACGTGATTCTGTTTCAGAAAACCGGATTCTTCCAGCTCAACCGCCAGATTCAGCGCATTTTGTCCTCCCAGAGTCGGAAGAATGCTGTCGGGATTCTCTTTCAGAATCACTTTTTTGATGGTTTCAATCGTCAGCGGTTCAATATAAACCTTGTCCGCGATCTGCCTGTCCGTCATAATTGTCGCGGGATTCGAGTTAATCAGGACAACTTCTATCCCCTCTTCGCGAAGCGCGCGGCAGGCCTGCGTGCCTGCATAGTCAAATTCCGCGGCCTGACCGATAATGATTGGCCCGGAACCGATAATCACGACCCTTTTAATATTTTGTCTCTTGCTCAAAGACGGCTCCCTCCCATCAGGGTGATAAACTTATCAAAAAGAAAACCGGTGTCGAGAGGACCCGGTGAGGCCTCCGGATGAAACTGCACGGAAAACACTTTACCGCTTTTATAAGTTAATCCCTCAATGCTGCCATCGTTCATACTGATGAAACGAATGTCCGCAACTGAAGGATCAATTGTGTCGCCATTCACCACATAGCCGTGGTTCTGGGAAGTGATAAAGACCCTGTTTTCCGAAAGATCCTTGACAGGGTGATTAATTCCTCTATGGCCGTATTTTAATTTATAAGTATCGAATCCCATGGCAAGCGCCATCAGCTGATGTCCGAGACAGATTGCGAAAGTGGGAATCCCGTATGAGTATACTTTTTTGAGTTCAGAAATAGATTTTTTGCAGTCCTTCGGATCTCCCGGACCGTTCGTCAGCATAATTCCATCAGGATTAAATTCCATCATTTCTTCGAAAGAAGTATCGTATGAAAAACGCTTTACCGTACATCCGCGTTTTACAAGGGAACGAATAATGTTATTCTTCACTCCATAATCGGGCAACGCAACGCGAATCGGCCCATCGCCGTAAACAGAGCTCTCTTTACAGCTGACAATCGGAACAGTCGGATTCAGAGTAAAGGACTGAATTTCATTTTTCATCCGGTCTGTGTCAATAGGATCCCCGTAAGCAATCATCCCCCGCATTGTTCCGCTTTCACGCAGTACCTTTGTCAGAGTTCTTGTGTCAATGTTCTGCAAGCCGGGAATATGGTTGTTCTTTAGAAATGTGTTCAGGTCAACGTCACAGCGGAAGTTGCTCGGTGCTTCGGAAAGAGTGTGAACAATATAAGCGGAGACCCAAGGCCTTACGGATTCCATGTCGTCGTAGCAGACCCCGTAATTTCCAATCAGGGGGTATGCCATCACAACGCCCTGCCCGGCATAGGACGGATCTGTCAAGAGTTCTGGATAACCGCACATTGCGCTGTTGAAAACGACTTCACAGAGGGTATCGTGTTCGTCGCCAAAACCCAATCCCTCAAAAGTCATGCCATTTTCAAGCATCAGCAGTGCTTTCATTCTATCACCAACCATTTCTTAATATCTGTTTTCAATGTTCCGATTCTTTAGGTGGCGGAAAAGGACTTGATAATTCGCTTAACGGCTTCCTTCGTGTTTTCTGTCGTGTTAAAGCTGGTCAGTCGGAAATACCCCTCGCCTGCCTGTCCAAAACCGGAGCCTGGCGTTCCTACGACATTTGCTTTTTCCAGAAGCAGATCGAAGAACTCCCAGGAAGAAAGGCCTTCCGGTGTTTTCAGCCAGATATACGGCGAATTGACTCCGCCGTACACTTCAAATCCAGCCTGAGCCAGACCGTTCAGGATAATTTTTGCGTTACTTTGATAGTAGGCGATATTTTCGCGGACTTCGCACTTTCCCTTTTCGGAATAGATCGCTTCCGCTCCGCGCTGTACTATATAGGAAACACCGTTCATTTTCGTTGATTGGCGGCGTCCCCAGAGGCGATTTAAAGAAATTCCGTTAAAGGCAAGCTCTTTCGGTATCACCGTGAACGCGCAGCGAACCCCGGTAAATCCGGCCGTTTTGGAAAAGCTGCGGAATTCGATCGCACATTTTTTGGCGCCTTCAATTTCATAAATACTGTGGGGCATTTCCGGGTCCGTGATAAATGCTTCGTAAGCAGCGTCATACAGGATGACGGAATGATGTTCCAAAGCATAGTCGACCCATCTTTTCAGTTCATCCTTGTGAATTCCAATCCCGGTTGGGTTGTTTGGAAAGCAAAGGTATATCATATCCGCGTTTTCTTCCGGCAGCTCCGGCAGAAATCCGTTTTCTTTTTTACAAGGCATATAAATGATTTTGCTCCAACCGGCATCGGCCGAATAATCCCCCGCTCGTCCCGCCATGACATTCGTGTCAACATAAACGGGATAAACCGGATCACAGACCGCTACGGTATTCTCACGGTCGAAGATATCACCGATATTTCCCGTATCAGATTTTGCACCGTCACTGACAAAAATTTCGTCGGGGTCTATCTTGATCCCTTTGCCTTGGTAATCATTCTTGCAGATTGCATCTCTTAAGAATAAATATCCAGCCTCGGGGCCATATCCGCGAAAGGTGGACGAGCTCCCCATTTCCTCTGCGGCGTCTTTCATTGCCTGTATGACAGAATTTGGCAGAGGTCTGGTTACATCGCCGATTCCAAGGCGGAGGACTTCCTTTTCAGGATGTTGCTGCGAAAAAAGTTGCACTTTTTTCGCAATATCAACAAAGAGATAGCTTGCGGGCAGCTTTACAAAATTCTCATTAATTTTTAGCAAAATCAGCCATTCCTTTCACAAGCGATTCATAATATACATTCCAAATGAATATTATATCATATTTCTACCGTTCCGTCAAAGACAAATTTCGCTGGTCCCTTCATGAAAATTACATCGGTATTGCTGTCCCAGCGGATGGATAAATCCCCGCCTTTCAAATGAATTTTTACCTTGCGTTCAGCAAACTGATTCCATGCGGCGGCACATGCGACTGCACAGGCGCCGGTTCCGCAGGCAAGGGTTTCGCCGGAACCGCGCTCCCAGACCCGCATTCTCAATTCATTCTTTCCCAAAACCTGTACGAACTCCGTATTGACCCGGTCTGGAAACATTGGGTCGTTCTCGAATAAAGGCCCGATTTCTTCTAATTGAAAGGAATCAACGTCGTCGACAAAAACAACACAGTGGGGATTCCCCATGGAAACGCATGTGATTCGGTACTTTTTCCCGCCAACGATAACCGGTTCGTTCAAAACATGGTCTTTTGAAAAAAGCACGGGCACATCGGAAGCTTTCCTGACCGGTTTTCCCATATTGACTTCAACCGCTGCCACCTTCTCACCGTCGAGATCCAAATGCAATGTTTTAACGCCGCTAAGCGTCTCCACTGTGAGTATATCCTTTTTTGAAATGCCGCGTTCATAAACATATTTTCCGACACAGCGAATGCCGTTTCCGCACATTTTTCCACGGGAACCGTCGGCGTTGTACATATCCATCTTGCAGTCGGCGGCCAAAGAGGGCTGAATTAAAATAATGCCGTCGGAGCCAACGCCAAAATGGCGGTCGCTCAATTTGACGGCAATTTCCGAAGGATTCTCAATTTTCTCTTCAAAACAGTTTATATAGATATAATCGTTGCCGATCCCCTGCATTTTTGTAAAATTCATCTGCAGTCCTCCTTATGAATTCAAGATAATCAAGGCTGTCTCGACCATCTTTTTCCCGGTATCCATACTTTTCTTCTGCATAAAACGATGTGCCTGCGGCTCGGTAAAGTTATTTCGTTCGATCAACAGATCCTTTGCGTTTTTAATCAGTTGCTTTTCGTCGAAATTTCCTGCCGCCAGTTTCTTTTTGATATTGAGTGAAGTATAGTCCGAAAGATTTAAAAACATATTCACGGTGGAAATCAGATTTACCCTGTTGATTGGAAGCATCAAAGTAGCCTGTTCCAATGATTCGCTCATGGAAGCGAGCTGCGAACTGACCAGAAAAAGAAAATCATACGAGGTACCCGCTACGCGAGGAAGATTTACGGCAGGCATATCTCTCAGTTTTACACTGCATACCACAACGCCGCCGTGATAATGCTTACTGGTAAATTCCATCACTTGAGCACCGGTTGTACAGACGCCGCCCACATATAAGCCGCTTGATCGAAGGACCGACGCTATTTTTTTCGCATAATCCGGATTCGAATTCGCTACGACAATGCTGCTCATAGTTAACAACTCCGTAGGGGTAGGATGTGGTGCTTGAATCTAGAGGCGGTTTAAGTAACGGCGCAGTTCCCATTCTGTTACCGAAGTAGAATATTGGCGCCATTCTTCTTCTTTTGCTTCCACATATTTATGAAACACAAGATCGCCAAGAACCTCTTTTACAAAAGGATCGCTTTTCATATACTGAACTGCTTCTCCAAGATCTGCCGGCAAAACATCCGTGTTTTTCTGAATATCCTCAAAAGATTCCCCAGAAGCGATGGATGGAGGCGGAAGCAGGTCGCGGTTTATTCCATCCATACCGGCGGAAAGAAGCAATGCAAAAGACAGATATGGATTGCATGTTGGGTCGGGACTTCTCAAATCGATCCGGGTACTCTTTCCACGTGAAGCGGGAAGCCGAATCAAGGTGCCCCTGCGATTTGAGGACCACCCGACCAAACTGGGAGCTTCTTCCCCACCCGGAATCATTCTTTTATAAGAATTAACCAATGGGTTTGTTACAGCGCAGATGCTTTTGATATGCAGCAGCAGGCCGGCGATAAAATTCAAAGCAATATGACTGAGCCCGTTCTGTGAGGACTCGTCATAAAAAGCATTTTGACCATCCCGAAACAGCGAAAGATTAATATGCATTCCTGAACCGGCACGCCCGAAAACAGGTTTGGGCATGAAAGTGGCGTAAAGTCCATTCTCATTTGCACAGGATTTAACCACCATTTTAAATGTGACAAAGCGGTCCGCGGCAGTCAGGGCCTCCGCATATTTAAAGTCAATCTCGTGCTGCCCGAACGCGGCCTCGTGATGAGACGCTTCAATTTCATATCCCATTTGCTCAAGGTTCAGGCAGATATCGCGCCTTGCGTTTTCGCCCTGATCCGAAGGACCAAGATCGAAATATCCGGCGGTATCATTTGTTTCGGTTGTCGGGTGACCTAATTCATCCGTCTGGAACAGATAGAATTCACACTCCGTTCCAACATAAAAAGTAAAGCCCTGACCGGCGGCCTTTTTCAACGCGCGTTTCAGTACGTGCCTGGGATCACCCGCATATGGAGTCCCGTCCGGCAGGGTAATTTCACAAATCAGCCGTGCGGCTTGACCGCTTTGCGTATTCCATGGGTAAATCAGAAAAGTGTCCGGATCAGGATGCAAATACATGTCCGATTCCTGAATTCGAACAAAACCCTCCATGGAAGAACCGTCAAACATGCATTTATTATGGAAAGCCTTTTCAATTTGATCGGCAGAAACGGTTACATTTTTAAAAGATCCCGGAATATCGGTAAACTGAAGGCTCAAAAAATCGGTATGATTTTCGTTCAAAACGCGGATTATATCATTTTTTTCCATGTGTGCCGTCATCACCCCTTCCAAAGACCCAAAGTATAGGACTTGTTTTTTGTCGGGTATCTCTTTTCAGACTTATGTCTATAATTTTATGCTTTTTCAAAAGCCGTGTCAATCTTTTTCGAATTGAAAGAGCGATTTCATTTTAATGCACAAAATCTGACACGTTTCCAGAGGTTTTCCCTGTTTTTGCAGCTTCTTTTCAAATCAAATGCAAAAGAGTAGCTCTTTTACAAACCATGTGAAGATGAAAAAGCCTGTTTGGAAACAATCCAAACAGGCTCGGCGTAGTTTACATCAAAACAATTTTATGGTAAACTTTTTTGCCTTTTTTAAGAATCAGACAGGGTTTTTCATTTTTCTGAAAATCTTTTTTTGAATATACGGACGCTGGGTCCGACACCTTTTCGCCATCAACGGAGATACCTCCCTGAACGACCAGCCTTCTTGCTTCGCCGCGTGACGGAGCAAGTTTTGCCTTGATCAGCAGATCAAGGATCCCAATGGTTCCGTCTGAAAGGTCGGAAGATGAGATTTCCGTGGTCGGCATATGCTCCGTATCGGTACTGTTTCCAAACAGAGCCTGTGCCCCGTCTCTGGCTTTAATCGCTTCCTCCTCGCCGTGAATCTGCTTTGTTACCTCAAAAGCCAGAAGCTCCTTTGCAGGGTTTAGCTTTTCCCCTGAAAGCGAGGCAAATTCATTGATCCGCTCCATCGGGACAAAGGTCAGTATTTTCAGGCATTTCAGCACATCGGCGTCCCCGACGTTTCTCCAGTACTGATAGAATTCAAACGGAGAAGTCTTCTGAGGATCCAGCCACACGGCGCCTCTTTCCGTTTTCCCCATCTTTTTCCCTTCGCTGTTTGTCAGCAGGGTAACGGTAATGCCGTAAGCTTCCCGGTTTTCCTTCCGGCGGATCAGCTCTACGCCGCCGATAATATTGCTCCACTGGTCGTCCCCACCCAACTGAAGCCTGCAGCCGTAACGGCGGTTCAGCTCCAGAAAATCATAACTCTGCATAATCATATAGTTCATTTCAAAAAAGGACAGTCCGCGTTCCAGTCTTTGCTTATAGCATTCCGCGTTCAGCATACGGTTGACGGAAAAGCATACGCCGATATCCCGAAGGAAATTGATATAATTCAGGTTTGTCAGCCAGTCGGCGTTGTTTGCCATAATTGCCTTGTCATCGGAAAAATCAATCAGCCTGGACATCTGCTTCTGAAAGCATGAGATATTGTGCGCGATCTCTTCTTCCGTCAGCATTTTACGCATATCCGTTTTTCCGGACGGGTCGCCCACCATGCCGGTTCCCCCGCCAAACAACGCGATTGGAGTATGCCCGGCGCGCTGCAAATGCGCCATGACCATGATCGGAATAAAATGGCCTACGTGCAGACTGTCTGCGGTCGGATCGAACCCGACATAGAACGCGGTTTTCTCTTCATTGAGCAGATGGCGGACTTTTTCCTTGTCCGTTGTCTGCGCAATCAGCCCTCGTTCTTCCAAAGTTTCAAAAACACCCATTTTGAGTTCCTCCATTTTGTCAGGGGACAATCAAAAAGCCCCCTGCAAATTTTTTGCAGAGGGCGGAAAATTCCGCGGTACCACCTCAGTTTACCGTCTTCCTCACGGAAGCGGCCTTATGGGTACGATTTCATACCCACGCGCTGTAACGTGCGTTTTCACGGCCGAACCTACTAGGGGGGTTCAATTCGGCGGCTCCGGGATGTATTTCATCCGGCAATCGTACCTGCTCGCACCCAACGCAGGCTCTCTGAACTCTTGCTTCGGATTACTTCTTCCCTTCTCAGCTGTTAAAAAAATTATAAGATGTTTTCTGGTGCCTGTCAAGCCCCGGAAGAATCGTTTTGCGCCATACGCAGCATTTCTTCGGCATTCTGCAGCATCAGCGGGGTGATTTTTTCTCCGCCCATAATACGCGCAAGTTCCTGCCGTCTGCCTTCCCGGTCCAAACGGTCAACCTGAGTAAATGTACGCTGATCGCGAATCTGTTTGTGGATCAAGAAATGGGTATCCGCAAGCGCGGCGATTTGAGCCAGGTGCGTCACGCAAATAACCTGGCGGTTTCCCGAAACCTCCCGGAGTTTCAACCCGACCTTTTGTGCCGCGCTGCCGCTGACGCCCGTGTCCACTTCATCAAAGATCAGGGTGCCGATATCGTCCCTGCCGGCAAGGACCGTTTTGATGGCAAGCATGATTCGCGAAAGTTCGCCGCCCGACGCAACCTTTGCAATCGGTTTCGCCGGTTCTCCCGCGTTCGTTGAGAGATAGAATTCAATCCGATCGCAGCCCGTTTCATTCATTGGGACTTGTTCCCGCCGGATTTCGAACAGTACATTCGGCATGTTCAGAAAACAAAGTTCCTCTTTTACCTTTTGGGTAAAAAGATCTGCCGCGCCGGCGCGCCATTCGGACAGTTCCGCTGCCAGGGATTCCGCCTGTAACCGGTACTTCTGATATTCTTTCCTGAATCTTTCCGCGGTTTCATCCGAAAGCTGGATTGCGTTCAGCTCCTGCCTGCATTTTTTGAGATATCCCAGCATTTCATCCACGGAACCGCCGTATTTTAAGCCTAAACGGTAAATTAAATCCAGCCGGGCCTCAATTTCGTCCAGCTCCGAGGGATCATACTCCAACAGAGACGAAAAATTCCGCATTTCATCGCTGCAGTCTTCCAGATCATAGGAAATCGCCTGCAGCCGTTCCGCCAGACCGTGCAGTTCGGGAAGATAATTTTCCGCGGTGTTCAGCGCATCGGCAGCATCTGATACGGCAGAAACCGCCCCGGGGGTTTCCTCATCCCCGCTCAATGCGGTCTTTGCCTGTGAAATTGCCTGCGCAACGCGCTCTGAATTCCGATACAGATTCTTTTGACGGTTCAGGTCTTCCTGCTCGCCCGGATGAAGGTCCGCCGATTCAAGCTCATTAATCTGATAAGTCAGAAGGTCGATTTGCCGTGCTTTTTGTGATTGGTCCATTTTACTGGATTCCAGGCTTGCCTTCATGTTCTGCATGGAATGGAAAGCTTCCCGGTACCGTTTCAAAAGCGTCTCAGGCAAACCCATGCTGTCCAGATAAGCGATATGTAATTCAGGCGACAGCAGGCCATAGCTTTCGTGCTGACCATGGATGTTGATCAGCATACTGCCGATCCCCTTGAGGACGGAAACCGTGGCGGGACGCGCGTTAATTCGGCAGGAAGACTTACCGTCAGAGGAGATTTCACGCTGGAGTATCAAAGTTCCGTCTTCTTCCACAGAATAGCCCGATTCCTCCAGCTTTTTCACCGCAGATCCGTCTTTCAGTTGGAAAACGGCGGAAACCAGGGCGTGGTTTGCGCCCGTGCGAATCAATTCCCGGGAAGTTCTTTCTCCCAGGACCGCATTGATGGAATCAATGACAATGGATTTACCTGCTCCGGTTTCACCGGTCAAAACATTAAAGCCGGCGCTGAATTCGATTCGCGCCTTTTCGATTACGGCAATGTTTTCAATATAAAGCTGTGTCAGCATGGCAATCACCTGATAAATTTTTTCAGATCCGCAGACAGCCCTTCCGCAGCGTTCTCATCGCTCATTAGAATAAAAATGGTATCGTCCCCTGCCAGGGTGCCAACAATATGCTCCCAATGAAGGGTGTCCATTGCAGCACAGACAGCGTTGGCCATACCGGTCAGGCACTTTACGGCAATCATATTCTGTGCAAAGTTCACCGATAAAGCAGCGTCGGAAAAAAGTGAATAGAATTTTGTGGTGTAATCTTTCGCTTCCTCCTGTCCAACCGTATATCTGTATTTACCGCTTGCCGTCAGCGTTTTGATCAGACGAAGCTCCTTGATATCGCGGGAGACCGTAGCCTGTGTCACCTCATAACCTTCATCCCGTAAACGGCGAAGTAATTCCTCCTGCGTATCAATGGAATATTTCCCGATTAATTCCAGTATTTTCGCATGCCGTCGTTCTTTCATGCTCATTTCTCCTCTCTCCAAGTTTATCGGTTACGATCTCGTAAAAATTACTGCTTTTCAGTTTTATTATTTTAACGGTGCCGGGCGATTTCGAAAATTCGATCTTGGTACCGTCCGGGATTTTGATAAAAATCTCACCGTCGATCGTAAGGATTATTTCACTCTCATAGTCGGAATGAGCCTGCACACACAGTTTTGCGCCCGGCCCAAAAACAACCGGTCTGCTCAGCAAGGAGTGCGGGCAGATAGGAGAAAGAAGAATGCAGTTCATCTCCGGGTCGATAATTGGTCCCCCTGCGGCTAAAGAGTACGCCGTGGAACCGGTCGGCGTCGCGATGATCAAACCGTCGGAGCGATAATCGCATACTTTGGTATCGTCCAGCCTGACCTTTAAATCCAGAATCCGCGAAAGTGCTCCCCGTGCGACAACGGCATCGTTTAGTGCTGTAAAAACCTTTGGCGTACCATTGTCATTCACCCGGATTTCCAGCATCATTCGTTCCTCAACGGAGTAATTTCCATTTTTGAGTTTCATCAGACTGTCCAACTCATCGGTCTCTAAACCGGCGATAAACCCAAGCCTTCCGGTATTCATTCCGAGAATCGGTTTTCCGGCGGCAGCGGCGTTTCTGGCACAGTGAATGATGGTGCCGTCCCCGCCGACGGCAATGATGAGATCACAGGAGCAAACCAACTCAGCCATGTTGTTAAAAAAAACAGCATCCGCATTCTGAAAGGACGGTTGGAATTCCGCTTTCATCAATACATTCATGCCAAGCTCCCGAAGCTTTTGAATGAGTTTCTGCGTATAGCGCCCGGCATGATCCTTACTCAGGTTTGGAATCACCGCGACATTCATTTTGTTTCACCGCCATTCAGCTCCCGGTGGGATTCTTCGACCAATGAAGCGATATCCGGCGCGAAGTCCGTGGGCAGATCGGATTTTTGAAGATATAAAAGGTATTCTATATTTCCTTCTGGTCCCTTAACAGGCGAAAAAGTCAGACCAAGGACAGAAAATCCGATTTCCTTCACAAAGCCGATCACTCGTTCGATTACCTGAACATGTACCCTTTTATCCCGGACAACCCCTTTTTTCCCTACATTTTCCCGACCGGCCTCAAACTGAGGCTTAATCAGGCAAACAGCCTGGCCGTTTGCCGCCAGAAACCGATGAGCTACCGGTAAAACCAAGCGCAGAGAAATAAAAGATACATCCACACTGAAAAAATCGATTGGTTCCGGAATCTGCTCTTCCGTCAGATAACGTACATTGGTTCTTTCAAGATTGACCACGCGGGGATCGGTACGCAGCTTCCATGCCAGCTGACCGTACCCGACATCGATGGAATATACCTTTTTGGCTTCGTTCTGAAGCATGCAGTCCGTGAAGCCGCCGGTTGAAGCGCCGATATCCATTACCACTTTATCTTTCAGATCAATCGGAAAAGATGCAAGGGCTTTTTCCAGCTTCAGACCACCCCGGCTTACGTAGGGCAGCCGGTCGCCGCGAACCTCAATTTGAACGTCTTGCGGTAACATCGTCCCGGCCTTATCCTGTTTCTGCCCGTTTACATACACTTTTCCGGCCATAATGATCGCTTTGGCCTTTTCTCTGCTTTCCGTATAGCCCTGGTCAAAAATCAGGCAATCAAGCCTTTTTTTCTCAATCAATCCGAGCACTCCGATACAATCAATTCTGCCATTTCTCCGGCGCTGAGTCCAAGCTGTTCCAAAGCCTGCATCATCGTTTCATGCGGCACAAAACCGTTGATCGCACGGAGATAAAACCTGCCTTGATAAGCGGCCTGGTTCAACAGAAAAGAAAAATGTTCGCCAATGCCGCCCTGTGCAATTCCTTCTTCAAAGAAAAAAACAGCCTTTGCTTTCAGTGCTTCCCGGACGGCTTCCCGGTCGATTGGGAAGATCCGGTTCAGCTTTATAATTCTGGCCTCAATCCCTCTTTCTTTCAAAAGGGAAAGCGCCTGACATGCGTTTGAAAAAAGTCTGCCGTAGGTAATGAGTGCAATGTCAGCGGATTCGTTACCGTAAAGGCAATAGGCTTTACGGCTCCCATGAAAATCAAACGGTCGAAAAAGCTGTTCTCCGCGGGGATAACGAACCGCAGCCAATCCGTCGCAATCATAAAGGGCTTGCCTCATACTACTTTGAAGCTCATCATAATAGGAAGGAGAGTAAATTGTGATGCCGGGAATCGTTTTCAGAAAAGCAGCGTCAAAAATACCCTGATGTGTTTCACCGTCTTCCCCGACAATTCCGGCACGGTCAACCGCAAGAACAATTTTTGTCCTTTGCAGGGAAACATCATGAATCAGCTGATCGTACCCTCTTTGCAGAAACGAGGAGTAAACCGCAAAAACAGGAAGCATTCCTCCGCAGGCGAGCCCGCCCGCGAATGTAACGGCGTGTTCTTCCGCGATACCGGTGTCGAAAAAACGCTCCGGGTACTTTTGTGAAAAGACCGATAAACCCGTGCCTTCCTGCATTGCGGCCGTTATGGCACAGATTCTTTCGTCCTCAGAGGCAAGAGAACAGAGTTTGCTGCCAAAAACCGAGGAAAAACTGCCCGTAGCCGTTACCGATTTCCCGGTTTCGACATTAAAGCAGGAAACCCCATGAAAGGCTTTGGGATTTTCCTCCGCATAGGAATACCCCTTTCCCTTCCGTGTTAAAACGTGAATCAGAACGGGGTGCGGAATACTTTTGACATTTTGAAAGACTTCCGTCAGCTTCTCCGTGTCGTGTCCGTCAAACGGACCATAATAGTAAAACCCCATATCTTCAAAGATCGTGCTGTTATACAGAAGTTGTTTCAGAATGGATTTCGATTTCGTCAGGGCATGCCGAAACGGTCTTCCTACTCCCGGAATATGATCCAGAGTATTTTCAATATTACCTTTGATCCTAAAATAGGAGGGCTTTGTGCGAATTCGCGCAAGATAGCGCGCCATGGATCCGACATTGCGGGATATTGACATTTTATTATCGTTTAAAATAACAATAAAATTCTTATGAAGCCGGCCCGCGTTATTCATCCCTTCATAAGCAAGTCCGCCGGTCAGCGCGCCGTCACCAATCACGGCGACAACGTGACCCGCGTCACCCCTTAGTTCCTTTGCTTTGAAGATGCCCAGTGCCGCCGATATGGAAGTGCTGCTGTGCCCGGAAGTCAACGGATCATGAGGGCTTTCCTGCCGATTGGGAAACCCGGAAAGTCCTCCGCGTGTCCGTATCGTCCCGATCCGGTCCAGTCTTCCGGTCAGCATTTTATGTGTGTAAGCCTGATGTCCGACATCCCAGACAATTTTGTCCTCCGGTGAATGAAAAACCCGGTGCAGCGCAACCGTGAGTTCCACGACTCCGAGATTTGATGCCAAATGCCCTCCGTTTGTGGAAACGGTCTGAATTATTTTTTCACGGATCTCTGCGCATAATTGAGGCAGCTGCTCCGGCGTCAGCTGTTGCAGATCCTTAGGAGAACGGACCGAGTTTAAGAGGCTGCCCATACAGTCAGCAGACTTTCTGGCGGTCCGGAATCGCGTTTTGGATTTTTGCGGCCGTAACCGTATTCCGAAGAAGCATCGCGATTGTCATGGGACCGACTCCGCCCGGAACCGGCGTGATGTAGGATGCAAGTTTGCTGACGGGTTCAAAATCAACGTCTCCGCAAAGCTTGCCGTTTTCATCACGATCCATTCCCACATCGATCACACATGCGCCCGGCTTTACCATATCGGCGGTAATAAATTTCGGCTTGCCGACGGCGGCAACCAGAAGATCGGCGCCGCGGCAGATTTCCTCGAGGTCTTTTGTCTTGCTGTGGCAAATGGTAACGGTTCCGTTGTCGTGCAGCAAAAGCATTGCCATTGGCTTGCCGACAATATTGCTCCGTCCCACAACCACGCATTTTTTACCGGCAACAGGAATTTTCTCACGATGCAGCATCTCCATGATTCCCGCAGGTGTGCACGGCAGAAAACGATAATTTCCAATCATAATTCTTCCGACGTTGGAAGGATGAAATGCGTCGACATCCTTCCAGGGATCAATCGTCTCAATGACGGATTCTTCATCCAAGTCATCGGGAAGAGGCAGCTGAACCAAAATGCCATGAATCTCTTTTTTGTGATTCAGCCGGTTCACCAAATCAAAAAGATCGTCCTGATGAGTATTTGCGGGCAATGCGTATTTCTCCGAATAAATTCCGGCCGCAGCGCAGGCCTTTTCTTTCAGATTCACATAAGTTTGAGAGGCCGGATCATTGCCGACCAGGACCACCGCTAGACCGGGAATAATTCCCTTGTCCTTCAATTCCTGAACTTCCAACGCTGTTTCCGCTTTGATTTGCGCTGAAATTGCCTTACCGTCAATCAGCTTCGCCATCTTTTGTTTCCTCCCCTCCGTCTTTTTCGTCCTTGAAAGAAGCGTCCGCCGCCGGGGCATCCTGCGGCTTATCTTCAGAGTTGCTTTCAGATTGGTCGGCTGTTTCAGATTCTTCGTTCATATAAGTTCTGGCTTCCTCCGCGGAATCAAAAATTGTACTTGTCCCGTCGTCCGTGTATGTTTCTTCAATTTCTTCCGGTTTTACTTCATCGACAATGGAATTCAGTTCCATAATTTTGCGTGAACCGCAGCCGGTCAGAACCGTTCTGTTTCTGAATACAATCAGAAGTACGATGGCTGCAAGTACGGCGGCAGCCGCAACAACCTGAGACACTCTCAGCGGGATGACCGGAGTAATCAAGCTGTCGGTTCGCAGACCCTCGATAAAGAAACGCCCAACCCCGTACCAGAGAATGTAAAGTAAAAAGACTTGCCCATCGTATCTTCTGTATTTTCTGCTGAAAATATGTAGCAGAATAAAACCAAGCAGGCACCAGAGCGACTCATAAAGAAAGCACGGATGCACTCCGGTTGCCGAAACGAGGTCCGTGTTCTCACTAATCATCCTCCAAGGCAGATTGGTTCCTGTTCCAAAAGCTTCCTGATTGACAAAATTGCCCCAGCGCCCGATGCATTGTCCGATTAAAAAACCTAGTGAAGCCAAATCAAGGACGGCAGGAATACTAAGCTTGCGGAACTTTGCCATCAAGGAACCGAACAGCAAGCCGCCGATGATTCCGCCGTAGATTCCGAGTCCGCCGTTCCAGATATAAAAAATGCTGATAGGATTTTCAACATACTGGCTGCTTGAATCAAACAAGACGTAATAAATCCTGGCTCCTATTACGCCGAAAATGATTCCGACCATGACAACGTCGACAAAACGGTCCGGGTCAACCCGGAATTTTTTACAGCTTTGCAATGCATAAAGAAAAGCCAGGAGGAATCCGGTTGCGATAATGATTCCGTACCAGGCAATCGGATGATTTCCAATTTTGAAAGCGATGGGATTCAGGGTAACATTAATACCAAGTCCCGGGAATTGAACATGATACATCTTATACCACCATTTCTCCACGCAGCGCAGGTTTTTAATAGATGATACCCGCCGGGCTTCAGCGTGGAAAGCTCCGGCGGTATTAGTTCATTATTGGTTGGGAAAGATGACGGAAAGCGATGAAAATTCCGTATGCATCTGGTTTTCAAGTCTGGCCATCACGGAATTCATATCCGTCTGCGCGACGGCATCAATATACTGAAATAATTCTCGGCCGGAAAAGGCTAGAGACACAAGTGAATTTGCTATGCTGCCCACGTGATTGAGCGAAGCGATATTTCTGCCGTACACCGCCCTTTTCGCACATTCAAAGATTTTTCGGTCAAAGCCGTTTTTCCGAATGTTTTCAATTTCCCGCTTGATTTCCTGAGCAACCTGTTCCGGGTCTTTTGATTCACCTGAAAAAATCACGGATGCGTAACCGGGACCTTCAAAATACTCATTGCCGAACGAAGCTTCATTAATCAGGCCCGCATCCAGCAGGCGGCGGAATAAGGGACTTGCGTTGGAAGAAATGGCCTCAAGCAGTATTTCGGTTTCCGCTATCTCTTTTACGGATGGACGCTGTGATGTGACTTTTTCTTTAAAACCAAGTTCAAAAAGCGGCACCGCAACAGAGAGCTTTTGTTCCACTCTAGCTTTAACGATATGGTCGGGCTCCTTTTCAAAAATCCGATCAATCTGAACGGGCTGCGCGGGCTTTAGCATTTCGTCGCACATTTCCGCAACCCGATCCGGCTGAACATTGCCGGCGATGCAAAGCACCATATTATTGAGGTTATAAAAAGTATGGTAGCATTGGTACAATAATTCCGGCGTGATCTGAGCGATCGTTTCTACTGTCCCGGCGATATCAGTTCTGACCGGATGTTTTTGGTAGAGAGCGTCAAGGAGATTGAAAAGGACCCTCCACTGCGGGTCATCGTCGTACATTTTAATTTCCTGACCAATGATGCCCTGCTCTTTTTGCACGGTTTGCTCCGTAAAATACGGAGACTGAACAAAATCAAGAAGAATCTTCAGGGATTCATAGACGTTTTCCGTGCAGGAAAATAAATAACAGGTCATGTCAAACGACGTGTAGGCATTTGCCGACGCGCCGGTTTTCGCGAAACGTTCAAAAGCATCCCCGTCTTCGCTTTCAAACATTTTATGCTCCAGATAATGAGCAATCCCGGCCGGAACCCGATGGGGCTCGCTTTTCTGAGCAGTTTTAAAACAGTTGTCAATCGACCCGTATTTCGTACCGAAAACCGCGTAGGTCGAATTGTTTTTTTCTTTTGGATAAACCGTAACTGTAAGTCCGGAGGAATGCTTTCCGGTATAGTAGAAATCCCCGGTACGTTCGCTTGTTATCTTTTTCAACCAATCCATCAGGCTTCCACCCCGCTTCCTTCCAGACGATATACCGTGTCAAGGGTTAACTTTCGCGCGGCTTCAATCACCTGTTCTCTTGTGACGGCGTTTACCAGCTCCGCCTCTTCCTCAGGCCTTTTAACCTTCGGACGGAACGTCTGGGATAAATACCAGGCTTCCAGTCCATCAAGAGAATCCGACAAGGTGCGGTAGCTGTTGCAAAGGCTCAATTTGGCTGCCGCCAGCTCATTTTCGTCAAAGTTGCCCTTTTGAACCTCTTCCAGCTGATTGAGAATTTCCTGCTTTGCCCGGTCGATGTTCTTTGTTTCCACTCCGCTTTGAACCAGCAGAATGCCTTTCATGGGGTTAAACTGGGAACTGCAGTAATAGCATAGGCTCAGTTTTTCCCGAACATTCAAGAACAGCTTTGAGCTTGGAGTACCGCCGAAGAGCGCGTTAAAAAGTTTCATGGCAGGAACGCCGGCATCAGGTTCCGCGCACGCGGTGCGAAATCCCATGACCAGCTTCGACTGCACAACATCCATTTTTTCAGTGGTTTCGGAGGCGCTTGCTGCCGACGGCACTGACTGATTCGGGCAATCAACAGAATCAGTTCTGGCAAGATTTTGAAACGCGGCGTAAAAATCCTGATAAACGGGTTCCGGGTCGCAATCACCCAAAACCATAATCTCAGCTTTTGCGCGGTGAATCAGGTTTTCCCATACCTGAGTCAAGTCCTCGCGTTTCAGCTCCTGAATTTGCTGCCGTGTTCCGCAACGGCCGATTCCGTAAGGTTCCTTTGCACACATCAACTCTTCGCACTTCAGCTTGGCATACATGCGCTTATCGTTAAATTCAGAGTCCACCATTTCGATCAGTTGGCGTTTTTCCTGTTCAAAGCCCTGAACGGGGAACAGGCCGTTCTCCAACGGCGGGTCAAATATAATGCTGCACAGCAGCTTGGCCAATTCTGCGGAAACGCTCTCCCCGTTCAAGGAATAACGGTCCGCAATTCCGGATGCCGAAACGGAAAGAACCTGGACGTCCCCAAGCTTTTGCACATTCGCATCCAGTACCGCTCCGTAAAGTTCAGCCAGATGTGCGTTTAATTTTGAAAAATCGGGATATTTTCTGCTTGCACGGCTGAGCAGAAAAGGAAGAATGGAATTTTCAGAAACGGTCTCTTTTGCAAGAGGCCATAAAAAATGAACGGACATGCGGATTGTTTTAAAACGATCGTCCCGTATGCTGCGGAAATTCACGCCGCTGCAAACAGCCCGCTGTTCAATTCCTGTCATTATTGATTTCATCTCCAAAACAGATTCGGTGAAACAAAAATAATTATACCACAGTTCCACAAGTTAGAAAAGAATGATTCGATAGGATTCCATTAAAATTTACAAATTAGAAACAGTGTATTTTTCCGTATTGCCGATTTTTGAAAGGAATGCTATAATATTGCATTGTCGTTTTTTAGGATTGAGGTGTTGAGTTGAGGATTTTACGAAATCGATCCGTTGCTGCGGAGCTGGGCATTGTTCTTGTCACAATGATTTGGGGCAGCAGCTTTGTTGTTGTAAAAAACACAACGGGCACGGTGCCGGCCGCAACCATGATTGTGCTGCGATTCAGTATCGCGGCTGTGTTTCTCTGCCTTTTCTTTTTTAAAAAGCTAAAACAGATCAACCCCTTTTACATCAAATGGGGTTTTGTAATCGGCCTTCAAAATTTTGCCGGATATGAACTGCAGACAGTTGGGGTCGAATATACTACGGCCGGAAAAAATGCGTTTCTCACCGCGGTCTACTGTGTCATTGTTCCGTTTTTATATTGGGCGGTACGAAAACAGCAACCTCGACTTTTTCATCTTGTTTCAGCCTGTATGTGTCTTACGGGAGTCGGTCTGCTTTCCATTCAGAATGGTTTTTCCATGAATCCCGGCGACCTGCTTTCTCTCGCCTGCGGGCTATTTTTCGCAATGCAGATAGTAACCATCAGTATTCTTACCGAAAAACACGACCCTATTCTGATCTGCATTACGCAGGCGTTTGCCACAGTAATTTTTGCGTTACCGTTTGCTTTATGGACGGAAAAGATTCCGACTTCTCTGCCGACTCAATCCGTTTTCTCTCTTCTGTATCTTGGCGTCATCGGCACCATGCTGACGACCGTTCTTCAGACGATTTGTCAAAAATATACGCCGCCGGCAAAAGCGTCGCTGATCATGTCGCTGGAATCTGTTTTCGGAACTATCTGCGGTATCGTTTTTCTGCATGAGTCCCTCACACAACGAACCTTTGGCGGATTTCTGCTGATTTTTATTGCAATGATGCTTTCGGAGCACGGAGACCGCATATTTATCAAAAGAAAATTAAAAACGGTGAAATAAAAAACTAACATTGCCTCCCGGTTATTTTCCGGGAGGCAATGTTGATATAAGATTCTATTCAGAGCTTAGCAAGGGCCTGTTTGATATCGCCGAGGATGTCTTCGATGTTTTCAATCCCGACGGACAAACGGATCATATTGGGGCTGATACCGGCGTCTTTCAGCTGTGAATCATTCAACTGCCGATGCGTGGTGCTCGCAGGGTGAAGGACACAGGTGCGCAGGTCGGCAACATGGATGACAATGGAAGCAAGTTTGAGGTTTTCCATGAACTTTGCCGCCGCGTCCCTGCCACCCTTTACTCCAAAGGAAATCACGCCGCAGGTTCCGTGCGGCATATACTTTTTTGCAAGCTCATAATATTTGCTGCTTTTCAGGCCGGGGTAATTGACCCATTCGATTTTGTCGTTGCTTTCCAGAAATTCCGCAACCGCCATCGCGTTGGAGCAATGCCGCTGCATACGCAGCGCCAGCGTTTCAAGACCAAGATTGAGAAGGAATGCGTTCATAGGGGACGATTGTGCCCCAAGGTCCCGCATCAGATGAACGCGCGCCTTGACAATGTAGGCGCTTTTTCCAAAGTCCTTCGTATAAACCGTTCCGTGATAGGACTCGTCCGGTTCGGTCAGCATAGGAAATTTTCCGTTGTCCCAGTTGAAATTGCCGCTGTCCACAATCGCGCCGCCGATCTGAACCGCGTGCCCATCCATGTATTTTGTAGTTGAATGAACGACAATATCGGCTCCGAATTCAAACGGACGGCAGTTTATGGGGGTTGGAAAAGTATTATCGACAATCAGCGGGACAC
This sequence comes from Caproicibacter sp., assembly GCF_046707225.1. NCBI lineage: Bacteria > Bacillati > Bacillota > Clostridia > Eubacteriales > Acutalibacteraceae > Caproicibacter > Caproicibacter sp. Next base: position 34,604 of record NZ_JBJKOP010000047.1, read on the forward strand.
CGTGCTCGTGAGCCGCTTTTGCGAATAATTCAAGATCAGTTACGATAAGGGACGGATTGGAAAGTGTTTCCGTAAACACGCAGCGCGTATTCTCCTGAAAAGCCGCGTCCAGTTCATCTTTTGTGCTGTCAGCGGAGACAAATGTGCATTCAATCCCCATTTCCCGTATGGTTTTATAAAAAAGATTGAAGGTTCCGCCATAGATTGCGCTGCAGGCGATCATATGGTCGCCTGCATGACAAATATTTAAAACTGAGATCAGAGAAGCGGCCTGCCCGGCAGATGTTAAAAGCGCGCCGACTCCTCCTTCCAGCGCGGCGATTTTTTTCTCCACGGCATCAACCGTCGGGTTTCCGATTCTGGTATAAAAAAATCCGTCGGCTTTTAAATCAAAAAGCTCGCCGAGCGCCTGCGCGCTGTCGTATTTAAATGTTGTGCTCTGAACAATCGGGAGAACCCTGGACTCTCCGTTTTTCGGTTCGTATCCCGCATGAATGCAGTCTGTATCAATATGGTATCCCATGAAAATACTCCTTTTATTAAATATGCTTTAAGTAAGTGCGGATTTTATAAAATTGATGAATTCATCCGCAATCGATACAACGCCCCAGACAAGAGCCAGAAACATGACAGCCGATAGGATACGTACCAAAATACGCTTTCCTCGGCTCATCGCTGCTGACGAATCATCATCTGAATTCTGAGGGCCGTTTCTTTCGAATTTGTTTTCGCCCAGTGCCCCGATTCCGTGCAAAATCTCTTCGCAACGTTCCACTTCCCCATACGGAACGAAAATATGATAAAGCGAATTCGGCATTTTTCCGTACAAAATAGAAGGCGGCGCACCGGGCCCGCACATTCGTTCTTCATGAGGAGTGCCGTTGCTGTCAAACGCAGCGCGGATCATGCCGCACTGCGTTTCATCTGCCGTAAAAAGCAAAACGGGGTCGTTTGCCCGAACCTCCCGAAGCTTTTTGCTTCCGCAGGATGGGCATACGGCCTCCGATTTGACAAGAACCTGGCATCTTGCGCAGTAAAGCATCCGTTTCACTTCCAATCTGTTTCCAATCATAGCAATTTTTACTTTGAATTTCAAGCTGTGTTTTGATTTTTCCTAACGCCAGACCGGCTGAAGCTGATTTCCCTGCAAAGCCGCGAGAGCGGTTGGAAGAATCAGGCTGAAATCCGCCACGGCGGAATTCGGTTTCTTCTCCGGATTATCCTGGCGCATGGGTACGAAATAAATATGTTTTACATTCATCAGTCTGCCCAAATTCTGCGCGGAGGCGGCCAGAGCATCGTTTGTGGCCGGAGCCAGCACAACCGGAATCCCGATTCTCAGACAGGATTTGACGGCCATTGTGACGGCTGTGTCCGTAATCCCGTTCGCAAGTTTTGCAAGCGTGTTGCCCGTACACGGCGCGACGATCATCAGATCGACAAGCTTTTTGGGGCCGATCGGTTCGGAACCAACAATACTTGTTATCACATCTCTTCCGCAGATATCGCTGACCTGCCAGAGAAAATCTTTCGCCCTGCCAAAACGTGTATCGGTGGAAGAAGCGTTTTCCGACATGATCGGCAAGAGCCTGTAACCCTGCCCGGCAATTTTTCTCATTTCGTCCAGCACGCTGTCAAACGTACAAAACGAGCCGCACATTGCGAATCCGAATGTAATTTCATTCAAAACGCCGTCACTCCTTCAGAATATGATAAATCGTTTCCTTGATGATTTCTCCGGCGGCCTTCGGCGCGACTTTTCCCGGAAGCGCAAGCGCTTGAATCAGATGAAGATCCAACTCCTTCGCAGCCTGCCGGTCCACCCCGCCCGGAAGAGACGCAAGATCGATGATGAGAGGATCACATTGCATTTTTTTTAAAACGGAACGATCAAAAACAGAATACGGAATGGTATTAAAGATAATATCGTAGTTCCCCGCTCCAACCTGCTCCGTCAAAATGGGTGAGTATCCGCAGGAGCGAATCCACGCGAGATCCGCTTGTTTTCTCGCGCTGACGGTGACGCGGGCTCCGATTCCGTAAAGCATCCGGGAAAGCACTTTGCCGATTCGACCGTACCCGGCGACAAGGCACCGGCTTCCGTTCAATGTACCGGGGTATTCCCTCATCGCGATTTCAATGGCGCCTTCCGCCGTAGGAACCGCATTGCGAACGGCAAATTCCTCCCGTAAACTGTAATCGTGCGTATTGATGCGGTCCCACTGCCTGCTCGTTTGAAAAAGCAGCCCCATTTTACCGCCGAATACTTGTTTTTCTAGCAGAAGCTCTGCAAAATTATCGTCCAATACAATCTGCTTTTTACTGTAATCCGTTTTTAAGTGAATTCCGTCGGAGGTTACCGGCAAAGGAAGAATGATGGATTCACAGTTTTTTACCACTTCCTCTAATTCCGACTTGCGAATCATTTCGTGAAACTCCACGTCGTCAAAGCCAAAGGCGTATACGGAAAAGCCATCCGCGGCGATGGATTCCGCCATTGCAATCTGCCGCCCGTCCCCGCCCAAAACACCGAAGGTGCGGTTTTCTTTCATAAAGAGAAGCCCCCCGCTATTTTCTTCTAACATAGTATGGAGGTGGTTCCCGCAATGTGATTCTGTAGAAGAAATGCAAAAATATATTTTCTGTTGCATATATTCCAAAATGTGATTATTATAAATATGTTTGGCAATATATTTATTTGAGCGCTTTCTGGACAAAAACAATGGTAAGGAGTAAACTTATGGAATTATACGACATCCTGTCAAAGGTTAAAAAAATACATTTTGTTGGAATCGGAGGATCGGGAATGTGCCCGATTGCCGAAATCCTGTTCCATCAGGGCTATCAGCTGACCGGGTCGGATATCAGCGAATCGGATACTCTGGAGCGGGTCCGTTCTTACGGGATCCCGGTTTTCATGGGGCAAAAAGCGGAAAACATCGATGGAGCCGAACTGGTGGTTTACACCGCCGCTGTGAAACCGGATAACCCGGAGCTGGTGGCCGCGCGGGAGAAAAATATTCCGACGGTCGAGCGGTCCGTTATGCTCGGGATGGTGGCTCGCCGGTATGAAAACGCAGTGGCTGTTTCCGGAACGCACGGAAAAACGACGACGACGGCCATGATCACTCAGATTCTGATCGGCGCCGGAAAAGACCCCTCCGCTGTAATTGGGGGAAAACTGCCGCTGATCGGCGGAAACGGGCGCGTGGGGCATTCCGACACCATTGTCTGCGAAGCGTGTGAGTATGTCGATACTTTTCTGCAATTACACCCCGCAATTTCCGTAATTCTGAATATTGATAACGATCACCTTGATTATTTCGGCACAGTGGAAAACACCATTCGCTCTTTTCATCAGTTCGCCAAACAGACATCCCGCCTTCTTGTCGTAAACGGGGATAATAAAAACGCAATGAAAGCGGTTGAGGGCCTTGAGGGAAAGGAAATCCTCACCTATGGGTTTGACAAGGAAAACGATTATTACGCGGACGAAATTTGCAATACACTGCGGGCCCGTGAAAAATTCGTCGTTTATCGCAAGGGCGAAAAACTGGTCGAAGTCACCCTGAGTGTTCCGGGCAAGCACAACATTTATAACGCCCTGGCCGCTTTTGCGGTCGCGGATCATCTGGGTATAGAGTCCAAAGTGATTGCGGAAAACCTGCATCAGTTTACGGGAGTCCACCGCAGATTTGAACTGCTGGGCGAATATGGCGGGGTTACGGTGGCCGATGATTTTGCGCACCACCCAACCGAAATCGCGGCGACGCTGACCGCCGCAAAACAGATGGGATTTTCACAGGTCTGGGCTGTTTTTCAGCCGCATACGTATTCCAGGACCTATATGCTGCTGGACGACTTTGCAAAGGTTTTACAAATTGCAGACCGGGTTGTGCTTTCTGAAATTCTTGCCGTTCGCGAAACGAATACGTATCATATCTATGCAAAAGACCTGGCCGACAAAATTCCGGGATGTGTCTGGTTTAAAACATTTGAGGAGATTTCAGACTATATGCTGGAACATGCGAAAGACGGCGATCTGATTTTGACCCTCGGCGGCGGCGACGTCTATAAATGCGCTAATCTGATTGTTAAAAAATATCAGCAAAAAAACTAGCAGCGGCGGGAATTCCCAACTGCTGCATAAAAAATCGGAGCCTGCTATGAAATGCCTCAAAAGCCGGACTAAGTATTATACTGTCCGGCTTTTAGAGGTATTTCATTCATGCGGGCTCTTTTTATTTCGTACCTGTTCTTAATATTCCTTGATGAATCAGGTACTCTTCCAATTCTGAACAGCCTTTAAAACAATGTCCCCCAAAGCCACGATATTACTGATCATACCAGCTTTCTCTTTTCCTCTGTTTTACTTCAATGCGTGAATGAACTGAGCTATTTACTCCGCCGACTCAGTTAAAACAGTTTCGTCCAGCATTTTTTTCAGATATTGTCCTGTATAGGATTCGGGAACCATTGCAATTTCTTCCGGGGTACCGGTGGCAACAACCTGCCCTCCGGCGTTTCCTCCCTCCGGCCCCAGGTCAACAATATAATCCGCCGTCTTAATCAAATCCAGATTATGCTCAATGACAAGAACCGTGTTTCCGCCGTCGACCAGTTTCTGAAGAACTTCGATCAGTTTATGAACGTCCGCAATATGAAGGCCCGTGGTCGGCTCATCCAAAATGTAGATGGTTCTTCCGGTCGGGCGTTTGCTCAGCTCCGCCGCCAGTTTAACCCGCTGCGCTTCTCCGCCCGACAGAGTGGTCGCAGGCTGGCCGATTTTTACATAGCCGAGTCCTACATCATAAATCGTCTGCAGTTTCCGCGCGATGCGAGGAATGCCGGCAAAGAACTGAAGCCCTTCTTCCACGGTCATTTCCAGCACGTCATAAATGCTTTTTCCCTTATATTTAATTTCGAGTGTTTCACGGTTATAGCGCTTTCCCTTGCAGACGTCGCAGGGAACGTAAACGTCCGGAAGAAAATTCATCTCAATCTTAATGATTCCGTCGCCCTCGCAGGCTTCACAGCGCCCTCCTTTAATGTTAAAGGAAAACCGACCGGAAGTATAGCCGCGAAGTTTGGCGTCCTGTGTGGACGCAAACAAATCCCGGATATCGGTAAAGACGCCGGTGTAGGTCGCCGGATTGGAACGGGGCGTGCGCCCGATCGGCGACTGGTCGATCTGGATGACCTTATCCAGCGCGTCCAGCCCGGTAATCTTTTGAAACGAACCCGGGCGGGTTTTGGCGCCGTTCAATTCCGCGGCAAGGTATTTGTAGAGGATTTCATTAATCAGCGAAGACTTTCCGGAACCTGAAACACCGGTGACACAGATAAACTCGCCGAGAGGAAAATTAACGCTGACATTTTTCAGATTGTTCTGCGACGCGCCGACGATGGAAAGCTTTTTCCCGTTTCCTTCCCGCCTTTTCTCGGGAATATCAACCTTTCTGCGCCCGCTTAGATAATCGCCGGTAATGGAGCCTTTGCATTTCAGAATATCCCGGACCTTGCCGTTGAAAACGACCTCTCCGCCATGGACGCCGGCGCCGGGGCCGATGTCGACGATATGATCGGCGGCCAACATAGTCTCTTCGTCGTGTTCGACGACAATGACGGTATTGCCGATGTCCCGCAGGTGCTTCAGCGTATCAAGCAGCTTCGTGTTATCCCTTTGGTGAAGGCCGATGCTGGGTTCGTCCAGAATGTATAAAACACCGGTCAGGGAGGAACCGATCTGTGTTGCAAGGCGGATTCTCTGGCTTTCTCCGCCGGAAAGAGTGCCCGCCGATCTGGAAAGCGTCAGATATTCCAGGCCGACGTTCTTTAAAAAGCCGAGACGGCTACGAATTTCTCTCAGAATGAGCCGGGCAATCATGTTTTCCCGTTCCGAGAGCTTCAGACGGTCAAAAAACTCAAGAGCTTCGGAGATGGATTTGTCGCACAGGTCGGCGATATTGATGCCGCCCACCGTCACGGCAAGGCTGACGGGAGACAGCCGTTTTCCATGGCAGGCATCGCAGGGGATCGCGCTCATATAGGACTGGATTTCTTCTTTGATCCAGTTGCTTTGCGTGTCCCGGTAACGGCGTTCAAGATTGTTGACAACGCCTTCAAATTCGGTTTGGTAGACGCTGTGCGCGAAATCGGTGCTTCGCTCCACCCGTATTTTTTCACCTTTGGTGCCGTACAGCAGAATGTCGACAATCTGTTTCGGGAGCTTGCCGACCGGAGTGTCAAGGGAAAAATGATAGTGCTTTGCAAGCGCTTTAAAATACATCGTAGCGATGGTATTGCCCTCCATCGCCCATCCCCCGGCTTTGATGCCTCCCTGATTGATTGAGAGACTCTTATCGGGAAGAATCAGATTCGGGTCGATTTTCATAAAGAGTCCAAGGCCGGAACATTTCGGGCACGCACCGAAGGGGTTGTTAAAGGAAAACATTCGGGGGGCCAGTTCTTCCACACTGACACCGTGCTCCGGACAGGCATAGTTTTGTGAAAACACGTGATCTTCTCCGTCAACAACACTGATGACGGTTAAACCGCCCGACAGCCCGGAAGCTGTTTCAATGGAATCAGCCAGGCGGGACCGCACGGATGGTTGTATCACAAGTCTGTCCACAACAATCTCGATCGTATGTTTTTTGTTTTTTTCCAGTTTAATGGTTTCTGAAAGATCGTAGATAAGACCGTCGGCACGGACACGGACATATCCGCTTTTCCTCGCGGCCTCGAATTCTTTCTGATGCTCCCCTTTCCTTTCACGGACAACGGGAGCCAGCACAAGAATTTTTGAGCCTTCCGGAAGACTCATGACCTGGTCGACAATCTGGTCGATCGTCTGTTGACGGATTTCCCTGCCGCAGACCGGGCAATGCGGAATCCCGATTCTGGCGTACAGCAGACGCAGATAATCGTAAATTTCCGTGACGGTTCCGACGGTTGAACGCGGGTTTTTTGATGTTGTTTTCTGGTCGATGGAGATGGCCGGAGAAAGACCGTCGATGGAATCGACATCCGGCTTGTCCACCTGCCCGAGAAACTGCCGCGCATACGAGGATAAGGATTCCACGTACCTGCGCTGCCCTTCCGCGTAGATCGTATCAAACGCAAGCGAGGACTTCCCGGAACCGGAAAGCCCTGTAAAGACGATCAGCTTGTCACGCGGTATTTCCAAATCGATATTTTTCAAATTATGTTCTCTGGCGCCTTTGACCAGAATGGTTTTTGCTGACATACTTCCTCCGTAATCCTGCTACTTTCCGCTGCTGAGCTCCTTAATCTGGTCGCGCAGCCATGCGGCGTGCTCAAATTCCAGCAGCTTTGCGGCCGCCTTCATCTCCTTGGTCAATTCTTCTATCATTCGTTTCCGTTCGGAAGACGTAAGACGTTTGTGTTTCTTGCCGGAATCCGAATCTTCTCTTTTAGAACTGATTTCAAGAATGTCGGAAACATTCTTGACGATCGTTTTCGGCGTTATGCAGTGTTCCTGATTGTACCGCATCTGAATATCACGTCTGCGCTGGGTTTCCCGGATTGCCGCCTCCATGGAGGGCGTAACGGAATCTGCGTACATGATCACCTGTCCGTTCGCGTTTCGGGCCGCGCGGCCGATGGTCTGAATCAGGGAACGCTCGCTGCGAAGGAAGCCTTCCTTATCCGCGTCGAGGATGGAGACCAGAGAAACCTCCGGGATGTCCAGCCCCTCGCGCAAAAGGTTAATCCCGACCAGAACATCAAACTCGCCCAACCGCAAGTCGCGAATGATTTCCATTCGTTCAATTGTATCGATATCATGGTGCATATAGCGTACGCGAATTCCCATGGAATCCAGATAAGACGTAAGATCCTCCGACATTTTTTTGGTCAGCGTTGTGACCAGCACGCGTTCTTTCTTTGCAGTTCTCAGGTTGATTTCCGAAATCAGATCGTCGATCTGTCCCTCGGTCGGCTTTACAATGATTTCCGGGTCGATCAGTCCGGTCGGACGAATGACCTGTTCGACAATCTGCGCAGATTTTTCTTTTTCCAGGTCGCCCGGCGTCGCGCTGACAAAGACCGCCTGATTGATATGCCGATAAAATTCATCGAAATTCAGCGGGCGGTTATCATAAGCGGAAGGAAGGCGAAAGCCGAAGTTAATCAGCGTTTCCTTCCTAGCCCGGTCCCCCGCATACATGGAGCGAACCTGGGGCAGAGTGACATGGGACTCATCCACAAAAAGAAGAAAATCCTCTGGAAAATAGTCGAGCAGCGTAAACGGTGAACTGCCGGGTTCTCGCCCGGAAAGGACGCGGGAGTAGTTCTCAATTCCTTTACAAAACCCGATCTCCCCCAGCATTTCCATATCGTAACGCGTCCGCTCCTGTATGCGCTGCGCTTCGATCAGCTTATTCTGGCTTTGAAACAGCGCTACGCGTTCCTCCATCTCCCGGTTAATCTCGGAAATTGCGCGCATCATTTTTTCTCTCGGAACAATATAATGAGATGCGGGATAAATCGCGATATGCTTTAAGTCCGATTTAATATCGCCTGTAAGAGGATTGATTTCGCGGATTCTGTCGATCTCATCCCCAAAAAACTCCACGCGTACCGCCGTGTCGTTGGACTGGACGGGAAAAATCTCGACCACGTCGCCATGGACGCGAAACTTATTTCGGATAAAATTGACGTCGTTTCGTTCATACTGGATTTCGACCAGCTTTTTTAACAGCTCGTCGCGGTTTTTCTTCATTCCGGGGCGTAGAGAAATGACCATGGTCCGGTAATCGATTGGGTCGCCCAGACTGTAAATGCAGGAAACACTGGCGACAATAATCACGTCCCGGCGTTCAGAAAGCGCGGAAGTGGCGGAGTGCCTAAGTTTATCGATTTCGTCGTTAATTGCGGAGTCCTTCTCAATATAGGTATCCGTCGTGGGAATATATGCCTCTGGCTGGTAATAATCATAATAACTGACAAAATACTCCACGGCGTTTTCCGGAAAAAACTCACGAAATTCTGAACAAAGCTGTGCCGCAAGCGTTTTGTTATGGGCCAGCACCAAGGTCGGCCGGTTCATTTGGGCAATGACGTTTGCCATGGTAAACGTTTTTCCGGAGCCGGTTACTCCAAGCAGGGTTTGCTCCCGCTCCCCCTTGCCAAGCCCGTCCACCAATTGCCGAATCGCTTTCGGCTGGTCCCCGGTCGGTTGATATTGCGAAACCAGTTTAAAATCCATTTTTTACTCCAGTTCAGGGTTAAACAAATCCGGCATCAGTTTGCTTTTTGCAATCGAAAGATAATCGTTGCCGCTGACGATGATGTGGTCGATCAGCCTGACCTCCACCGTGTCCAGCGCCTCATAGACCCACCGCGTCGTACTCAGATCCTGCTTCGACGGCAGGCAATTTCCGCTTGGGTGATTATGGGATAAAATAGCGTAAACGGCGTCATACTGCACGGAGAGCCGGACAATCTTTTTAATGTAAATACTGGCGGAATTCACAGCTCCTTCATCCACAACGTCGCAGTACAGAACGCGGGTCTTGCTGTCCAGAAGCATCAAAACCACAACTTCGTTCTGGCGGCCGATAAATTTGTTCAACAGGCGCTTACCGGCTTCGTCGTAGCTGTAAATATAAGTTTTATCGCGGTCGAGATCCTCCTGATACCTTCGGCAAAGCTGAGGAATCAATTTAATCAGTGTTGCCGCCGACATTCCGATCCCGTTGACTTTCAGGAGTTCCTCAAACGGGGCGTCGAAAGTCCCGGACAGAGAACCGAATTTCTGCAGAAGCTGGTGCGCAATCGGATTTGTATCCTTAAGCGGAATCGCATAAAAAAGGAGAAGTTCCAAAACTGAGTGTGCCTGAAAAGAATCCAGCCCGGCGGCTAAAAATTGGCTTTTTACCCGTTCCCTGTGCCCTGCGTGCAGAGATTCCGTTTCGGGCTGCTTCTGATTTCCTGCAGAGGTGTTTTTCTCCAACAGCAGCCGCTCCCTTTTATTAAGAATCAGCTCTTTCTGCTGCCCGGTTTGACCGGAGCGGGGGCCCCCGCTTTGCAAAGAGGGCAGTCCTGAGGTTCCCATGACTCTACTTCCAGCGAAACAACCGCCTGATACGGAACGCCAAAATCAATTTTTCCCCCTGTGCGGTCCACAATAGAACCAACCCCGGCAACTACGCCTCCGCTTTTTCGAATAAGCTCTATTACTTCGCGCACAGAGCCTCCGGTTGTTACGACATCTTCCACCACAAGTATTCTTTGCCCAGGGGTCACGGCGAAGCCGCGGCGCAGAGTCATTTTGCCGTCCTCCCCGCGTTCGGTAAAGAAGTTTTCACATCCCAGCGCCCTGCTGACTTCATAAGCCATTTGCACAGCGCCCATTGCCGGCCCGATTACAATTTCAACACCTTCACTCTTATATTTCTCGGCAAGGGCAGCGCAAAGCTCCTCACTGTATTTGGTGTTTTGAAAAATTTTGGCACACTGAAGGTAGCGGTTGCTGTGCCGGCCGGAGGTCAGTTTGAAATGTCCTTCCAGCAAAACTCCCGCTTCGTTGAATAGTTCCAGAGCGCGTTCCTGAGTCATGCGTGAATCCCCTTTGTTTTTTCTTCTATTTTTTCTATTATATACTAAAATATATTATTTGAAAAGCCTTTTCGGGTTTTCGTTCCATTCAAATCATGATATAATCAATTTTATAGCCATTTTTATTCAGGAGATTATATAAATTATGAAAACAGTTGTAATCGGCGCGAATGACGCCGGACAAAGACTGGACAAATTCCTTACCAAATCGTTTCCAAACCTTCCTCAGTCCATGTTGTACAAGAGCATTCGCAAAAAAGATATTAAACTGAACGGCAAACGGTGCGGCATATCCGATCGGTTAGCGGAAAACGATGTGCTGTCGATGTATTTAAAGGATGAATTTTTCCAGACTCAGCCGAAACAATATGATTTTTTGAAGGCACCGGCCCGGTTGAATCTTGCATATGAAGACGATAATCTGCTTGTTTTGGACAAACAGCCCGGCCTGATTGTCCATCCCGATGAGACCTATCATTTTGATTCATTGATCGCGAGGGTTCAGCATTATCTTTTTGACAAGGGAGAATACAAACCCGATGAGGAAAGTTCATTTGCTCCCGCACTGATCAACCGAATTGACCGAAACACGGGCGGGCTCGTCATGGCGGCAAAAAATGCGGAAACTCTTCGCATTATGAATGAAAAAGTGAAACAGCGCGAACTGCAAAAGCTGTATCTTTGCGTTGTATGCGGCGTCCCGCAAAAAAAAGAAGCCACGCTGGAAGGATACCTGCAAAAAAACGAAACGCAAAACCGTGTTTACATTTCCGAAAGACCGGCAGCGGATTCCAGAACGATCAGAACCCGGTATCGGGTTCTGTCGGAGCGGAAAGAATTCAGCCTGCTGGAGGTGGAATTGCTGACCGGACGCACGCACCAGATCAGGGCTCATCTTGCTTCCATCGGTCATCCGCTGGCCGGGGACGGAAAATACGGAACCAACGCCCGCAATAAGGCATCGGGATTTCCTTATCAGGCCCTATATTCCTATAAGTTGAGATTTCGGTTTGTGTCCGATTCGGGGATTCTGGAATACTTGAACGGCAGGGAGATTGAAGCAAAGAACATCTGGTTTTTAAAGGAATTTTACCGCTTTCCCTGATGGGATGAGTTTTCACAAAATGATTGAAGGAGCGAAAATTGGATGCTTACTAAGGAAGGCTTCGACCGTTGGGCACCGGATTATGACAAAACAGTTTCACGGAACGAGAAAGAAAATTCTTACCCTTTCGCGGGCTATCAAAACGTTTTAACGGAGATTTATCATCGGGTTCGGTCAGGCAGCGGCTCAGCCGTGTTGGATCTTGGGTTTGGAACAGCTTCCCTTACCTCCCGCCTTTATTTGGATGGTTATGAGATTTTCGGTATGGATTTTTCAAAAGACATGCTTTGCTTGGCAAAGGAAAAAATGCCGAAGGCGGTACTGGCGCAGGGAGACTTTGCGGAAGGACTTCCGCAGGAGCTTGATCAAAGGAAATACGACTGTATCCTTGGTACCTACTCATTCCATCACGTTCCGGTGAACCGCAGAGCCAGCTTTTTTACCGGTCTTGCGGACCATTTGACAGAGAAAGGGCAGATTCTTATCGGGGACGTAGCTTTCCGGACCGCTGAGGAATATGAAACCTGCCACAGGAAATTCGCCGATATTTGGGACGAGGACGAATCTTATTTTACGGCACAGGAATTCATACGACAAATGAGTGATTTGCATCTTACCTGCGCGTTTCAGCCGATTTCGTTCTGTGCCGGGGTATTGACGCTTTGCCGCGAATCAACCAAATAAGACGGCGCCGGTGCGGCTTGCATCGGCGTCTTTGTCGCTTATGTGTTTTTATCAACCTGATGGAATTTTTTCAAGTTCCCGGTTTTTTCGCTCCGCTTCTCTAACTCCGACTCCACATCGCTTAACAAAATTCCTTCGTTTGCCATTAGCACGGTTAAATGATAAAGCAGGTCGGATATTTCAGCTACCGTATCGCTTTTTTTACCGTTTTTTGCAGCGATGATGACTTCGCTGCACTCTTCCCCGCATTTTTTCAGGATCTTATCAAGTCCCTGCTCAAATAAGTAGCAGGTGTAAGACCCCTCCTGATGTTCGTCCTTTCGGCTGATCACGGTATCATATAAATTCTGCAAAGCGTTACTCATCGGTATTCCTCCAGATTTCATTGAAAAAACAGCTGTGTGAACCGGTATGGCAAGCTGCGCCGGTCTGGCGGACAACAACCAGCAGGGTATCGTTGTCGCAGTCCCCAAGAATGCGGGTCACTTTCTGCACATGACCGGAAGTGGCTCCTTTGTTCCAGAGTTCCCTGCGGGAACGGCTGTAAAACCATGTATAGCCCGTTTCCAATGTTTTGCGCATGGATTCACGGTTCATATAGGCCAGCATCAAAACATCGCCTGTCCCCTCTTCCTGTACGACAGCGGGGAGCAGATCCGCTTTCTGAAAGAAGGGTTCGATCGTATCCTCCCGGATTTCCGTTCGATACAGATTCATACGGCCGAGCCCTCCCTTTCCATTTGCCTGCACAGCGTGACGGCGTCTTTCAAATCAAGCGTTCCTGCATAAAGCGATTTTCCGCAGATCGCGCCATACAGGTTTAAACCGGCAAGATCGGAGATATCTTTCAGGCTGCTGACGCCGCCGCTTGCGATAATACGACAGGAAACACTGTTTTGAAGCTGTTTTAGCATGGAAAGATTTGGCCCGGAAAGAGTTCCGTCACGGGATATGTCTGTAAAGATCAAACACTTTACACCAACCTGCTCCATCCGGCGAGCAAAACCGAGGGAGTCGATCGAGGAGGTTTCCGTCCAGCCGTTTTGAGCGACCATGCCGTCTCGCGCGTCAATCCCTACCGCAATCCGTTCCCCATACCGTTCCACCGCGGAAACAACGAGCTCCGGGTGATTGACTGCTGCCGTGCCGAGAATCACCCGGGAAATGCCGTTCTCAAGGTAGGCCTGGATCGTTTCCATGTCGCGGATTCCGCCTCCCACTTCAAGCCGAAGACCGGTTTCTTTCAAAATCCGCATCATTAATTCGGTGTTAATGGGTTTGGCTGCTTTGGCTCCGTTTAAATCCACAACGTGAAGCCACTGAGCCCCGGCCTCGCGAAATGAGCGTGCAGTTTCAACCGCATCTTCCGCCACGCGTCGCGCGGTGTTGTAATCGCCCTGGATCAGGCGGACGCATTCTCCGTCAATCAAGTCTATCGCCGGCAAAAGTATCACAGCAGTTCCTCCGATTCTTCCCTATAAGATTCCTTTCGTGGACAAAGGGCCGTTCCCCGCCGGGGCAACGGCAATCCGCATGGCGTGTCCCACCGCCTTAAACAGTGCTTCCGTCTGATGATGCGCGTTGTTTCCGTATTTTACCGAACCGTGAAGGGTGATTCCCGCATGAACGGCAAAGGCTCTGAAAAATTCCTCGGTCAGGCAGGAATCGTAATCGCCGATCCGCTCCTGCCGGAACTCTGCGTGAAATACAAGAAACGGGCGGCCGCTGATATCGACGGCCGCGAATGCAAGGGCTTCGTCCATCGGCACATAAAAACTTCCAAACCGCGCAATTCCGGAACGGTCACCAAGGGCCTCGGCAAACGCTTTTCCCAAAACAATGCCTGTGTCCTCCACCGTATGATGACCGTCGACGTTCAAATCACCGGAAGTTTTAATCTTTAATCCAAAACCACCGTGAACGGCGAATGAATTCAGCATGTGGTCAAAAAAACCGACACCCGTCACAATTTCTGTTTTCCCTCCGTCCAGGACCAACCGAGCGGAGCAGTTTGTTTCTTTTGTTACGCGATTCTGTTCGGAAACTCTCATACCGCGCACCCTCCCGTTTTATAAAATCTTTTTCAAGCATCGGATTAATTCCATGTTTTCTTCCGCGGTGCCAGCGGTGATCCGGATGTAATCCCCCATATACCGGACAACAATACCGGCTTTTTTAAGCCCCTCAAAAACACGCCTGCTTTCCAAGACACGAACCAGTATGAAATTTGTGACGCTGTCGTATACATGAATCTGATTGCAGTAAATTTGTTCCAGAGACTTCAACATGGAAGAAAGTTCTTTTCGGGATGCTTTGATTTCGGAAAGTCCGGCATCGAGCCAGCTTTTTTCTTTTAAAACGACGGCTCCTATTTTTTGGGAGCACGCGTTTACGTTATAAGGGGACTTTACCGCTCGAATCGCGTTTGCAATGGAAGGGTTGGCTACCGCGAATCCCAGCCGAAGCGCGGCCATTCCGATCATCTTGGAACAGGTGCGCAAAACAATTAAATTATCGTAGTTTCCCGCTTCCCGAAGGAATGATTGATCCCAGAAATCCATGTAAGCTTCATCCAAAACGATAAGGGCGTTGACGGAAGCGACCAGTTTCCGAACTTCTTCCCTCGAAAGGCCTCTGCCCGTCGGATTGCAGGGATTCGAAAAAACCAGCGCTTTGATGTCATATTCCTTGACAAGAGAAATCAACTCATCAAGGTCAATGGAAAAATCAGCTTTCTTTTGGTATTCAAGGCACTTCACTTCATTCAAATACCCATAAAACCGATACATGGAAAAATCGGGCGAGAGCGTCATAATCGCTTCGTCCTTCATGACAAAAGCACCGAGTATGACCGAAATCAACTCGTCGGAGCCGTTCCCTGCCGTGACGGATGCTTCATCCACGCCATAGAAGTCGGCAAAACTTTGGCAGAGCTCCTTGGCAAACGGATCCGGATAACGGTTAAAAACAACGCTTGCGGCCGCGTCCCTGATTTTAGTAAGTATTTCATCAGTCGGCTGAAGGAAAGATTCATTCGCATCCAGACGAATCGGAAAATCACCCAGAATCGGGTCGTATGGTTTCAGGTCCCTAATTTTTGAGTTTAGATTATAAGCCATTTGAATACCTCACTCGGATCGAATTGGCGTGCGCGGTCAATCCTTCCGCCTGAGCAAGCGTCATAATATCTTCTTTCACCGGCTCCAGCGCCTGCTTCGTATAATAGAGAAAGCTAGATTTTTTGACGAAACTGTCGACAGACAACGGCGAGAAAAAGCGGGCGGTTCCGCTTGTGGGAAGGACATGGTTTGGTCCGGCGAAATAATCGCCGAGCGGTTCGGGGGAATATTCACCAAGGAAGACCGAGCCGGCGTTGTCAATTCTGCCCAGATATTCCATCGGCTTTGAAACGCAAAGCTCCAGATGCTCCGGAGCGAGCTCATTCGCAAAAGCAACGGCATCATTCAGATTCTCGCAGACGATTACAGCCCCGTAATTTTCGAGCGACTTTTCAATCATTTCCCGGCGGAACAGGCTTTGAACTTGACGCGATATTTCTTTCACCGTTTCTTCCGCGACAGCACGCGAGGTTGTCAGAAGAATGGCGGAGGCAAGAACGTCGTGCTCCGCCTGAGACATCAGATCGGCTGCCAAAAAGGCGGGATTTGCCGTTTCATCCGCAAGAATCAGGATTTCGCTGGGTCCCGCGACCATATCGATGCCAACCGTACCGTAAAGCTGCTTTTTTGCCGTTGCGACGAATATGTTTCCGGGTCCGACTATTTTGTCGACCATCGGGATGGTTTCGGTTCCGTACGCCAGCGCGGCAATCGCCTGCGCTCCGCCGACCTGAAAAATTCTGTCAACGCCCGCAACGGAAGCGGCGGCAAGAATATTCGGGTTTGGCCTGCCGCCTTTCCCCGGCGGCGTCGTCATCACAATTTCACCGACGCCGGCAATTTTAGCCGGAATCGTGTTCATCAGAACGGAGGATGGATAAGCCGCAGTGCCGCCGGGAACATAAATACCCACACGCGACAACGCGTGAATACGCTGTCCCATCATCACGCCGTCCTGACGCGTCACAAACCAGCTTTGCTGCTTTTGCCGCTCGTGAAAGTCCCTGATATTCCGGGATGCTCGATCCAGCGCCGTTAGAAACGCAGGATCGCAGGATTGTACCGCCCGATGAATTTCCTCCTTGTCCAGTTCCATCTGTTCGGGAAGAGCGCCGTCAAATTTTAAAGTATAATCCCGAACCGCCGTGTCTCCGTGTGCTTGAACATCCTCGACAATTTTTGCAACCGTCCGTTCAATTTCCGGGCTTGATTTACTGCCTCGCCGTTTTAACTGCAAAATCAAATTTTTGCCTGCAGCGCCGTCTCCCTCGAGAATTTTCAGCACACTCTCTCCTCCTTAACGCTAGTCAGTTTTACAGACCGCTCCATTCGGTCTGTCAGAGCTTCTATTTCCGTTTTCCTGAGCTTCATGCTTGCCGCGTTGACAATCAGCCTTGCTGAAACGTCACAGATGGTTTCAATCACCGCTAAACCGTTTTCTTTCAGGGTTGTGCCCGTTTCAACAATATCTACAATCGCGTCGGAAAGCCCCAGAAGAGGGGCCAGCTCCACGGACCCTTCAATTTTAATCACCCGAATGTCCATTGCCTTGCTTTCAAAATAGCTGCGGGCAACGTGCGGATATTTTGACGCGATGGTTCTGGCGGAGTAGCCGCTGAAAAAGTCCGACCCGACAGGACCGGCAAGGGCAAATCTGCATTTTCCGAACCCAAGGTCAAGGATCTCGTAAAAGCTCCCGCCTTTTTCCATAATGGTATCTTTCCCAACGACTCCCAAATCGCAGACGCCGTGCTCTACATAAGTGATTACGTCCGCTGCCTTTGCGAGTACGACTTCCAGCCCATCCCCAACCGGAAGAATCAATTTTCTCCCCTTGCTGCGTACCGCGGAGCAATCGATGCCGATCTGTTCGAACAGGTTTACCGTGCTTTCTTCCAGCCTGCCCTTTGTCAGGGCGATTCTGAGTGGTTTCATTTTTACCAGCCTTATATCAGATTGATCGTTTTGATTGTTTCACCGACATAGTCGATTCGTTTGATTCCGCTTATTTGGGCGTAGGTGATCGCGTCGTCCTGCGTTTCAAAGACGCTGTTTTCACATCGCAGCCCCTTTGAGATCAGGTCGGAAGTATATTCAAGCGCCTTGACCTCATATCCGGCGTCTCCGTGAACCAAAATGTCCATTGGAAGTACCGGACATACGTTTCCGCGGTCAAGAAGGGTTTTCGCAATCGCATCCACATTGACCGCGAAACCGATTGCGGGCATCGGCTGTCCGAAATGTTCGAGCAGGTTGTCGTAGCGTCCACCAAGCAAAACCGCGTCGCCGAATTCTTCCACATATGCGCTGAACACGATCCCCGTATAATAATCATTTCGCTGGACAAGGCCAAGGTCGATCATGATCCGCCCGCTCTGTTCCAATTCGGAAAGGGAACGGTAAATTTTACGCAGATAGTCCAACGTTTGAACCAATCCCGAATCTTTGCAAAACGCCGAAGCCCGGTCAAAGACCTCTTCTCCGCCGAATAAGCGGGGAAGCTCCCTGAGCGCCTGCACATTCTCCCCCTGCGGGAGAGCATCCAGAATTCCGTTCAGCCGCGCATAGTTCTTCGTTTCGATCGCGGAGCGCACATCTTCCAGAAGATTTTCCCCGACGGAAATCTGCTGCGCAAGAGTGCGGAAAAAACCGGCGTGCCCGATTTCCAGGCGGTACCCCGGAACGCATTTGCCCAATGCTTCAACCGCCGCGGATAATACGTCCAGATCGGCCCGAATTCCTTCGGCACCCAAAAGCTCGATTCCGGTCTGTACGGATTCGTCGCTTTGTCCGGTTAATCCCGGATGGTTCCGGTAAATCGGCTGGGTATAATACAGCCGAATCGGCTTTGGCAAATTTTGAAGCCGCGTCGCGGTCAGCCGCGCGATCGGAAGCGTGGAATCCGGACGCATTACGATCAAACGTCCGTGCTGATCCGTCATTTTATACATGATATCCTGCGAGACGCCGGAAAAATCAGGATCGAACACATCGTAAAATTCCAATCCCGGCGTTACTACCTCATGAAAACCGCGGGAAGAAAACACATCGCTGATGGTTCTTTCGATATATCGTCTGGTAAGACACTCCTCAAACAGAAAATCCTTAGTGCCCTCCGGCGTAATTTTATTGTTTTTCTTCATGAATGCCGCTCCTTGTTTTCATGCGCGGTTCGCTTTACCGTGCTAATAGAATACCATACTAAAATCGCGCTGTCAACCGAATAATGACATTTGGCTGCTTTTCGGCAGATCTTTCAGAACCCCCGCGGCCTCAAATGTTTCAATCACGGATTTGGAAACTTTGGATCGGGTCTGAAGATCGTCCACGGAAATATAGGGGCCTCTCTTTCCCGCTTCCGCCAGACTGTTTGCCGCCGCTTCGCCTACCCCGGAGAGCGACAGAAACGGTAGCCGGATTTTCCCGTCTTCGACCAGATATTTTTTGGCTTCCGATTTGAACAGGTCAACCGGAAGGACCTCAATTCCCCTTGCCAGCATTTCGTTGACAATCTGAAAGGTTGAGTAGGCCGACTCTTCTTTGGCAGACGCTTCTTTTCCCTTCATGGCGATCTCGTTCATTCTGCGCCGAACCGCTTCCCGTCCCTGCATTACAAGCGCGCCGTCAAAGTCCTCTCCGCGCACGGTAAAGTATGCGGCGTAATATTCCACCGGGCGGTGGACTTTGTACCAGCCAAGGCGCAAAGTCGAAATCATATATGCCGCGGCATGGGCTTTCGGGAACATATATTTGATTTTCATGCAGGAGTCGATATACCATTGCGGAACATCATGATCCTTCATCGCCTGGATGTAATCTTCGGTCAGCAGCTTCGGCGCCTTGCCCTTTCGGGTGATTTCCATGATTTTAAACGCCATTTTCGGTTCCAGGCCTTTGTGCAGCAGATAAGTCATAATGCTGTCGCGCGTTCCGATGACCTCTGAAATGGTGCAGGTCCCGTTTTTAATCAATTCCTGCGCGTTGCCCAGCCACACGTCGGTACCGTGGGACAGCCCGGAAATCTGGAGCAGATCCGAAAAGGTTTTTGGGTTGGAATCCATCAGCATCTGCCGTACGAAGCTGGTGCCTACTTCCGGAAGTGAAAAGGTGCCGGTCTGAGAGTCGATATCCTCCGGCTTGACCCCAAGCGCTTCCGTGGAGGTAAACAGCGACATGACCTGCGGGTCGCTCATGGAAACGTCCATGACGGGAATTCCGGTGTAATCCTCCAGATAGCGGTAAATCGTCGGAACATCATGGCCCAGCTCGTCCAGCTTGCAAATCGTGTCATGAATGGAGTGAAAATCGAAATGAGTCGTAATGTTGTCGGAATTCTGGTCGTTGGCCGGATGCTGAACCGGGCAGAAATCAAAAACTTCTTTTCCCTTCGGCACGACCACCATTCCTCCGGGATGCTGCCCTGTCGTTCGCTTGACCCCCGTGCAGCCGGTGGCCAGGCGGAGCTCTTCCGCCCTGTGGAGGACAAGCCCCTTTTCTTCCTCATATTTCTTCACAAAGCCCAGCGCCGTCTTATCCGCAACCGTAGCGATTGTCCCGGCCTTGAACACGTGATCTTTGCCGAACAGCGTTTCCGTGTAGCGGTGGGCGCTCGACTGATATTCGCCGGAAAAGTTCAGGTCGATATCGGGGGTCTTGTCCCCGTCGAAGCCAAGAAAGGTTTCAAACGGAATCGTATGCCCGTCCCGGTTGTATTCCGCACCGCAGACCGGGCATTTTTTCGGCGGAAGATCAAACCCGCTGCCGATGCTGCCGTCGGTTACAAATTCGCTGTGCTTGCAGTTTGGACAAACATAATGCGGTTCCAGCGGGTTTACCTCTGAAATGCCCGCCAGATTGGCAACGAAAGACGAACCGACCGACCCACGGGAACCGACCAGGTAACCGTGCGCCACGGAATCCGCGACCAGCTTCTGAGCAATCATGTAAAGAATCGAGAAACCGTGTTTCGTAATAGAACCCAGCTCGCGTTCCAGTCTTTTCTGAACCAGCTCCGGCAGAGGGTCGCCGTACAGTTCCTTCGCGCGCGTCCATGTGATGCTCGTAAGCTGTTCCTCCGCTCCTTCGATGAACGGCGGAAACGTCCCCTCGGGAATCGGCCGGATTTCCTCAACCATATTTGCAATTTTGTTGGTGTTCGTCACGACGACTTCATAGGCTTTTTCTTTTCCCAAATAGGCAAATTCCCGGAGCATTTCCTTCGTTGTCCGAAAATATAGCGGCGCCTGTTCGTCCGTATCTTTAAAGCCGAGGCCCTGCATCAGGATTTTCCTGTAATCCCCGTCCTTCGGGTCCATAAAGTGAACATCGCAGGTTGCGACAACCGGCAGATTCAGCTTTTCACCTAATTTTACGATGGTGCGGTTAAACCCTTTGATTTTTTCCTCATCGGGAACAAGCCCCTCCCGCACCATAAAACGATTGTTCCCGACCGGCTGAATTTCCAGGTAGTCGTAAAACGACGCAATTTCGCACAGAGTGGACCAAGGCTGCGCCCCGGTGATTGCCCGGTAAAGTTCTCCGGCTTCACAGGCGCTGCCGACCAAAAGACCTTCCCGGTATTTGATCAGTTCCGATTTCGGGATTCTCGGATTCCGGTAGAAGTACTCCAGATGAGACTTTGATATCAGTTTGTACAGGTTTTTCAGACCGATCTGGTTTTTCGCCAGCAGGATCATATGGTATGACTTCATCTTTTTAATATCGCCGCCGGCAAGGCAGCTATTGATATCCTGCACCGTTTTTGCGCTGGTATCCTCCTGTAAACGCTGAATCAGCCTTAAAAAGATCTGACCGAGTACCATGGCGTCGTCGCAGGCCCTGTGGTGGTTGAAGGGATCGAGTTTCAGATATTTTGCGACCGTGTCGAGCTTAGCGTTTTTAATTCCTTTTAGAAGCGAACGGCACATCGGAACGGTGTCTATGTATGTATTTGTGAATTCAAAGCCGTTTCGCCCGGCGGCTACCCGGATGAAAGAGGTATCGAAATCGGCGTTATGGGCGATCAGCACCGCATCTTTTCCGCAAAATTGAAAGAACTGTTCCAACGCCTGACGTTCCGAAGGCGCATCCTTTACCATTTCGTCCGTGATTCCAGTCAGCTCGGTTATCTTCGCAGGTATTCCGCGTTCCGGGTAGACGAATGAGTCGAAGGAATCGGTTATTTCGCCGTTTACAATGCGAACCGCGCCGATTTCCGTAATCCGGTCCGCGGATGGGCTCAGACCTGTCGTTTCAATATCAAACGAGATAAATTCGCCGGAAAGCTCCCTGACGGAATCGCCTTTGACAGCGGGAACCAGATCATTGACGAAATAGGCTTCGGAACCATAAAGGATTTTAATCGGTTGGCCTTTCTTTTTCAGTTCCTCCGCCGCGTTCATCGCGTCCGGATAGGCCTGCGCAACTCCATGGTCCGTGATTGCTACAGCAGTATGCCCCCATTTGGCCGCTCTGTGAATCAGGTCTGATGCGGAGTTGACTCCGTCCATGGCGGACATTGTGGTGTGCATGTGCAGTTCCACACGCTTGTCCTGAGCATCGTCTGTAACCTCTACCTGCTTTACAGTCGCAATGCTTTTGGGACGCAAGACGATTTCATGGTCATATTTGTCGTATTCCACATCGCCGCGCACCAGAACAGACATTCCTTTTGCCAGTGTGTCCAGCATCTTGCACTGGGTTGCCATCTCTATAATCTTGAGCGTAATGGAACTGGTGTAATCCGTAATATTGACGGAATAAATCTTTCGCTGCCTGTCGCGCGTCGCCTTCTGGTCCACAGAAAATATTTCTCCCCATATGGTTGCACTGCCGATATCCGGAGTGATCTTTGAAATTGGGATCGGTTTGGCCCGCGGCAGATGTCCGTAAATTTCTCTTGCGCTGTCAAGAATAACCGTGGGGTACAGCGTATCCCCTTCGCGGACGCTGATGGTTTTGGCGGTGGTTTTCTGCCTCAGGGAGGCTTCTTCCGATTCGATCTGTTCAGAAGTTTCCTGTCTGCGGCGAGCCTCTTCTTTCACAAGCTTTCTGTTAATAAACGCCGCCGCACCCTCCTCCGCAGCCAGAACGCCGCCGAATTCAACGACCAGACTGATTCCGAATTCCTCACGGATCAGTTCGGTAAGCATTCTATCCACATGGCGGGCCAAGAGCATGTCTCCGCCGCCATGTTTAAGCTCGATCAGCAGCTTTCCGTTTTCCAGCTTTGCCTCGGAATCCGTCAGAGTTCCGTTCAGGCTTGCTTCACGGCGCTTCAGCTCCATAATCAGGCTCGGAAAATATTCCGTTGAAAAAGAAGCCTGCGGAAATGTTGGTTTCACGCAGGCTTTTGAGAGACGAAGCGGCTTGCAGGAGACAATGCTGCGTTCCACATGATCCAGGATGTTCCGTTCCACAAGGTCGGGAAAAAGGACATTTGCCGTAAGCATTCTAACGGCCGAATCGATCTGAATAGAAGCGATCGTGCCTTCCCGAACCGGTTCCGGAAACCGGGATATATCTATGTATTCGTGAAAAAAATCTCCAAACTTCTTCAAGCGACATTCATCCTTTACATTTGTTCGATTTCCCGTAAAAGAGTTTCGACCAGTTGATCCTCCGGAACTCTTTTGATAATTTTCCCTTTTTTAAAAAGCAACCCTACTCCGTCACCCCCGGCAATTCCGATATCCGCCTCTCTGGCTTCCCCCGGTCCGTTGACGGCACAGCCCATCAGAGCAACCGTCAAATCCTTCGTGCAGCCGGCTAGGCACTTCTCGACTTCATCTACAATGGAAATCAGATCGATCCGGGTCCTGCCGCAGGTAGGGCACGAAACAATCCGAATTCCTCCCCTTAAAGAAAGAGCTTTCAAAAGATCGATGCCGGCTTCTATTTCGCGCACTGGATCAGCGGTTAGAGACACTCGAATCGTATCGCCGATCCCCCTTTGCAGCAGAGAACCGATACCGATCGCAGATTTAATCAGTCCCATTCGTTCGCTGCCCGCTTCCGTTACACCGAGATGAAGCGGGTAATCGCATTGTTCCGCTATCAGTTCATTCGCCTGAATCATATGATTGACATCGGACGATTTAATCGATATGACAATATCATCAAATTGAAATTTTTCCAACAGGGAAGCATGGCGCAAAGCGCTTTCCGCAAGCGCCTGCGGGGTCGGTCCGCCATACTTTTCCAGCAATTCCTTTTCAAGAGAGCCGGAATTCACGCCGATTCTAATCGGTATTTGTCTGTCGGCGCAGGCGGCCGCCACTTCCCTGACGCGTTCGTCGGAACCGATATTGCCGGGGTTGATTCTGATTGCGTCGGCTCCCGCCTCCGCACTGGCAAGTGCAAGACGGTAATCGAAATGAATATCCGCGACCAGCGGAATATTTACCGACTGCTTGATTGCAGGGATCAGAGCAGCCGATTCGGCATTCGGCACTGCGACGCGCAGAATCTCACATCCCGCTTTTTCCAGAGCCTTGGCCTGGGAGACATTTCCGTTCAGATCGACAGCGGGACGGCTCAGCATCGACTGCACCGTAATCTTTGCTCCGCCTCCCACCGCGACAGACCCGACATGGACTGTTTTTGAAATTCTCATGCTCCGCCCAATCCTTTTCCTGTAATTAAACGAAGAATGTCGCTATAGGTCACGATTACCATAAAACCCATCAGCAGGCAAAATCCCGCCGTTTCAACAATTCCGACGTATTTCTGCTGCAGAGGCTTGCGGCGGACGGCCTCCACGAAAAGAAACAGAACTTTTCCCCCGTCAAGCGCGGGAAAAGGCATCAGATTGACTACTCCAAGGTTGACGGTCAGAACCATAATCATATACAGAATATTGTTGAGTCCCGCAATAAAACTCTGTGCAAGCCCGGCGGAAGCAGCCTGGTTGATCGCGCTGACCGCTCCGACAGGCCCCGCAACATCATTAAACCCAAATTTTCCGGTTGCGAATCCCACGAGGCTGTACCAAACCATGCGGACCGTGGAAACCGTATCCTGAAAAGATTTTGTAATCAGCGTGCCGAAATTCTTATCGATCGGCAGCACATAAAAGTCTAAAGTAAGAATGCTCTTGCCGTTCACTTTCCGGCTGTTGAATTTGACATTGTCGAATGTGAGTGCTTTCCCGTTCCGCAGCACTTCAATATCAACGGAATTAGGATTTGCCGTCGCAAGGGCGAAGCTCAGGTCACGGTCCCCATAAATCCGGTAATGGTCGACGGAGATAAATTCATCCCCTCTCTTCAATCCGGCCTGCTGCAGCGCCGAATTCTGATCAAACTGCGAAACGGTGGTGGAAGAAAACGCGCTTTCCTGCCCCAAGATCGTCATCATTAAAACGAGCCCGAGCAAAATGTTCATGACGGCTCCCATGACAACGACCAGGAATCGCTTCCAAACAGGCTTTTGGCCAAAGGACCCGGTATCGGCGCTTTCTTCGTCCTCACCCTCCATGGCACAGAAGCCGCCGATCGGCAGCAGGCGAAGGGAATAACGAGTTTCTTTTCCCTGTTTATGAAAAAGGGTAGGCCCCATTCCAATCGCAAATTCATTGACTCGAATCCCGCATAACTTAGCGGTAAAAAAATGGCCGAATTCATGGATAAAAATCATAAATCCGAATAGCAGAACAGCAATGATAATCAAAATTGCTTTTATGATGATAATCACCTCTCAGGTAGTAACTTTGCTCAAAACGAAACTGCGAGCACGCGCATCGGCCCGCAGAACATCTTCGACACTCCGCACCTCATCCACGTCAGGCTGATGCTCCATCGCTTCCCAAACCAACTCTCCAATTTCCAAAAAGGAAATCTTGTGGTCCAAAAACAGCTTCACTGCCACTTCGTTTGCTCCGTTCGCCGCTGCAGGCGCAAGGCCACCGCGCCTTAGCGCGCGTCTGCACGCCGCAAGACAGCGAAACGTCTTTTCGTCCGCATTTGAAAATGTCAGAGTACCGTATTTTGCCAAATCAAGAATATCCGTATCGGAGGAAAGACGTTCCGGATAGGTGAGGGCATACTGAATCGGAAGATGCATATCGGGGACACCGAGCTGCGCGATTACGGACCGGTCTTCAAATTCCACCATGGAATGAATGACGCTTTCCCTTTGCACCAGTACGTCGATTCTATCATCCGGGAGTCCGAAAAGCCAGGAGGCTTCAATAATTTCCAGGCCCTTGTTCATCATGGTCGAGGAATCAATCGTAACCTTCGGCCCCATATGCCAGTTCGGATGTTTTAACGCCTGTTCCGGAGTTACGCTTTTCAAATCTTGCAATGTTTTTCCGAAAAAAGGTCCGCCGGAAGCTGTCAGAAGGATCCTGCGAATTGCTTTTTTCCCGGGACTGCCCTGCAGACATTGGAATACCGCGGAATGTTCGCTGTCAACGGGAAGAATCCGAACATGTCGCTCTTCCGCTTCCCGCATGACCAGCGCGCCGCCGGCTACCAGTGTTTCCTTGTTGGAAAGCGCTACATCCTTTCCGGCGCGAATCGCCGCAAGAGTCGGGCGAAGTCCGACCATTCCGACGACGGAATTGCAAACAAGGCCTGCCGTTGGCAGGCAGGCCGCTTCGCATAAGCCGTCCATTCCCTGCACTACCCTGACAGGCAGGTCGCTGACCGCCGTTTTTAGTTTTAAAGCAGCGGCCGGATCAAAGACCGCTGCAACCTGGGGGCGAAATTCCCGGATCTGTTCTTCCAGCAGGCCGACGTTTTTTGCTGCCGCCAGCGCACAGATTTTCAGACCCAGTCTTCTCGCGACATCCAAAGTTTGGGTGCCGATGGACCCCGTGGATCCCAAAACGGATAAACATTGTTTCATTATTATTCACCAATTGTTTTGATTATTGCAATCTATGAGAAATTTAGCTTAAAACGATGGGAAGCAGCTGAACCAGGATATAAACAAACGGAGCTTCGAAGATCACGCTGTCGAAACGATCGAGAATTCCGCCGTGCCCCGGGATAATTTCACTGAAATCTTTAATATGGCAGCTGCGCTTGATCAGTGAAAAGCTCAGGTCGCCAAGAATCGAGATGCCTGTTCCGAAAACTCCGATCAGAACAAGAGGCAGGTATGACACATTCACGCTGTAAGCATAATAGATCGCGTGAAATAAATAACCGAAAACCAGCATGGCGGCAACATTCAGAAGAAGCCCGCCGATGGCTCCCTCTATGGTTTTATGCGGACTGATATTTGGGCAGAGCTTATGTTTTCCGAAAAAGGTCCCCGCGAAAAAAGCGCCGACGTCCGCCGTCCACGCGGAAAAGATTCCTATAATCACATAAAACATCCCATGGCTGCCGCCGATTTCTCTTAAGCTGATAATTGTTCCCAACGCGGACGGAATCAGCAAAGACATACTGTAAATTACGCCGACTTCGCGAAAAGTAATCTCCGTATGATATAAAATCAAAGCGGAAAAAATGATTACGGTGTAGAGAAAATAAGCGGCGTCATGCCAAAAGGGAGTTGAAAGGAATGGAAACACCGCAGAAAAAAGCAGACTGGGAATCAGAAGGATCAGATTTTTGGCAAGACCCAGCGCGGTGATAATTTCATTCACCGCAAGAACGGAGATCAGGCCGATCGCAAAATTCAAAGCAAGCGGAAGCGTGCTGTTGCAGATAACGATCGCGGCTAGAAAGACAATCAGGGTCAGTGCCGATGTAACTCTTGTTCTCAATCAAATCCCTCCGAAGCGCCTGTTGCGGGCGGCATAGAGATCCAGTGCTCGATCCAGATCTTTCGGCTTGAAATCCGGCCAAAGAGTATCCATAAAAATATATTCGGTATATGCGGACTGCCACAAAAGAAAATTGGAAATTCTCTGTTCTCCGCTAGGGCGAATGATCAAATCAGGGTCAGGCTGTCCGGCAGTATACAGCCTGCGGGCAAAGTCCTCTTCCCCAATTTCGTCCGGCGGCAAACTGCCATTCTGAACATCCCGAACCAACGCCTTTGCCGCCTGAAGGATCTCTGCACGACCGCCGTAATTTAAAGCAATATTCAAAACCATTCCGGTCTTGTTTTTGGATACACGGACTGTCTCGTCGATTAACTCCCTCAGCCTGGGATCAAAGGCTGTTTCATCGCCAAGAAAGCGAACCTGAATATTTTCATCAAGGAAATTCGTTAAGGCATCGCTGAGATACTGCTTGAAAAGCTTTATCAGCGTCAAAACCTCATTCTGCGGGCGCTTCCAGTTTTCGGTTGAAAACGCGTAAATCGTCAGATAACGGATTCCTATTTGATTGCAATAGCGGACGATGGTCTTAAAAACCGCCGCTCCGGCCGCATGGCCTGCAGAGCGGGGAAGACCCCGCTCTTTCGCCCAGCGGCCGTTGCCGTCCATAATAATTCCCACATGTACGGGCAATATTTTTGCCGTCATGAATTTTATATCTCCAAAATTTCCTGTTTCTTATTTTCGAAGACCTTATCCGTCTCCTTACAATACCTGTCTGTCAGTTCCTGCGTGTGCTTTTCAGCCGTTTTTAAATCGTCTTCCGTCAGCTCAGAGTTTTTCTTCTTCACTTTCAGCTTATCCATCGCGTCACGACGGATCGAGCGAATCGCGACCTTGCATTCCTCCGCCATTTTACCGATTTCTTTCACGAGGTCGCGGCGTCTTTCTTCAGAAAGCTGTGGAAACGTAAGTCGGATGATTTTGCCGTCGCTCTGCGGATTAATCCCCAGTTCGGAAGTTTCTATCGCGCGTTCAATCGATTTGCACACGGTTGCATCCCACGGCTGAATGGTAAGGACACGCGCTTCACTGACGGAAATAGCGGCAAGCTGATTGATCGCGGTCGGCGCGCCATAGTAATCCACCCGAATTTTGTCCAGGACAGCAGGATTGGCCCTGCCTGCGCGAATCGCGGCATAATCGCCCGAAAGAACGGAAATGCTTTTTTTCATACGGCTCTCGGCATCAGATAATATTTCTTTCATGACTAATCCTCCTTTACAACTGTTACAATTGTTCCAATCGGCTCGCCGCAGACCGCTTTTACAATGTTCTCCGGCCGGTCGATGCTGAACACCAGAATTGGAATATGGTTATCCATGCAAAGGGAAGCGGCGGTACTGTCCATTACCTGCAGGCCACGGTTCAGCACATCAAGGAAAGACAGAGAATCAAATTTTACCGCATTCGGGTTTGTCTTTGGATCGCTGTCATAAACGCCGTCAACCATGGTTGCTTTCAGTACGATATCCGCGTCGATTTCGGCGGCACGCAGGGCTGCGGCCGTGTCTGTGGAGAAGAACGGGTTGCCTGTACCGCAGCCGAAAACCACCACTCTCCCCTTTTCCATATGACGAACAGCCCGATTGCGGATATATGGTTCAGCGATCTGTCTCATTTCAATCGCAGTCTGAACACGGACCTGAACGCCAAGCTGCTCCAGTGCATCCGCCACGCCAAGCGCGTTGATTGTGGTGGCAAGCATTCCCATATGATCGGCCCGCGTACGGTCCATTTTGCCGCTGCTGCGCCCGCGCCAGAAATTTCCGCCGCCCACAACTATGCCGATCTGTATTCCCATATCAGCGCATTGTTTTATTGGCCTGCAAATTTCCAGAACCTTGTCGAAATCAATCCCGTGGGATTTCGAACCAGCCAGACTTTCGCCGCTTAATTTTAATAAGATTCGTTTATATTTTGGCTGCAATTCCAACACTCCTATTCAGTTTCTCTTATTTTACATGATGGATAGTGCAAAGTAAAGCATTTCATCGCTAAATATAGTTATTCTTGCCAGATTCCACGCGCCAAAGACAGAATGACGATTCTTTTTTCACACGATACCCAACGACGGGTCGGCAGGGCGTTTAAAGCAAAAGCTCTTTTGCTCTCACCGGCACTGCCGGTGGTTTCGATGCACAAAAACAGCCGCCCAACTTTTTCACAATTGGCGGCTGAACTTCCGTTTTCAAGCGGCAGAAAAATTATTTCGATTTATTTTTAATGATCCGGTTGAGTTCGTCCATAAACGTGTTGACATCTTTGAACTGGCGATAAACAGAAGCAAAGCGGACATATGCAACTTCATCGACCGCTTTTAATTTTTCCATGGCATATTTACCAATCAGGCTGGACGGTACTTCGCGGTCCAGAGAATTTTGAAGCATATTTTCAATTTCATCAACGATTTTTTCCAGCGTTTCAATAGAAACAGGGCGCTTTTCACAAGCCCGCAGCAATCCGTTCAGCAGCTTGTTGCGGTCAAAGGCCTCTCGTGATTTGTCTTTTTTGATCACAACGATGGGCACCGTTTCAATCACCTCATAGGTGGTGAAACGTCTGGAACACTTCAGGCATTCCCTGCGTCTGCGGATTCGTTCCCCCTCGTCCGTCGGGCGTGAATCGATTACTTTGCTTTCTGCGTAACCGCAATATGGGCACTTCATCGCTTGGATCACCTCTGCTTAATTATACCAATTTTCAGTATGAATATCAAGCAAAACTATGAAATCTTTCATAATAATTCTTCAACAACATGTTTAGCCGAAACAAGCTCTTCCATCCGGGTGAAATTTTTCCGGTATACCTCAATAATCAGGTCCCCGTCAAAGCTGAATTTTTCCAGCATGCGGATCAGTGCCGGATAATTCATTGTTCCACAGCCGGGAAGCACGCAGTCCGATCCGGGCATATTGTCATTCATATGGACGTGAACGATTCTGTCTCCCATCGCGGCACAAATCCGGTACGGATCCTGCCCGCCTCGGACCGCCTGCTTAATGTCAAGGACAAAAGCGCAGTTCTCGCCGCAGTGTTCTTTCATTTTAAAGATAAAAGACGGGTCGTCGCTTAAAAAATTATTTACATTCTCCTGTGCAACGGTGACACCAAATTTTTTTCCCAGCTGAAACAGCCGGACGTACCGTTCATAATATTGCAAATCGGCGGCAGGCGAGCGCTTTTCGCTTCGTTTGCCGTGGAGGACAAATATTTCGGCGCCCAGCAAATTACACACCTCAAAATATCTTTTATAGATTTCAAGGCCGTCGAGAAACCGCCGTTCGTAATCGGAAAACAGCATGAAGCTTTCAAATCCGGAAGTAAACGGGTGCAGCGATTTGATGCGGCTGCCCGTATCCTTCGCCTTGAGACGAAGTTCCCTGACATAATCCGGCTTCAGTTCGCTGAATGTATTGATAAAAATTTCAAATTCGTGAAATTGCAGCTTCAGCAATTCAGAAAAAGCGTCTTCAAGCAACATCGGATATAAACAAGCCGTGGAAATGCCGGCCCTCATAAAATCACCTCCTGGTTATTATATTCCAGCCAGGGGCAAAAGTCCAGATTAAACAGGATCGGTCACGGGTATCCTAATATAGTGAAGATGATGAAGGAAGGAAGAGAACTCTATGCGGCGGGACAAAAAGAGAAATCTGATCGTGAACGAACTGTTTCGCGTTTCCCGTTTAAGCATGGAGGCGGCCGAGCTGGTCCTCCCTCTCGTGAAAGACGAAAGCTTAAAATATCAGGTTCAACGGCAGCAAGAACTTTACCGCTCCACCGCGGCAAAGTCGGCGGAAATTCTGTGCCGAAGCGGACTTAATCCGGAAGATGAGCCGGGACTGATGGAACGGGTTCTTCGTGATTCCATTAGAATGGATACCTCATGGAATAAAAGCGCCCCTCATATTGCACAGATTGCCATTCATTGTACAGACGCCGCGATGAAAGATCTGGTGAAATCCATGAACCGATCCGCCGACGACGACACGGAAAGCCGAAAGCTTGCAGAAGAATACCTGGCCGCAAGTCAGAAAAACATTGAGCTTTTAAAAATGTATCTGTAAAGGGGAAACTGCCCGGGAGCCGCGCACGTCCTTGATTTCAGCCGACAATTCCGTTATAATGATTGGAACGGCGATCAAAGCCGTGAATCCTGCTTGACAAGCAGTGTACATAGGAAGGATAGAGCATGGGGTACCTCAGCATCGGAAATCTGGAAAAATCGTTCGGTACGCAGGTGGTGCTGAGCGATGTTTCCTTTGAAATACAGGAAAACGACCATGTCGGACTGATCGGAAGCAACGGTTCCGGAAAAACGACCTTGTTTAAGCTGATTACCGGAGAATTGTCCCCGGATGCAGGAACCATCTCGGCCGCAGGAAAAACGACGCTCGGCTATATGGAACAGCATGTTTGCCGCGACCTTGACAGGAGCGCTCTGGATGAAGTCCTCACGGTGTTTTCAACACTTCTTGCCCAGGAGCACGAGCTGGAAGAAATTGAACAGATCCTTCTCAACGGCAGCCCGGAAAACGTTGATTCTCTTGTAGATCGGCAAACCGTCTTAAACGAAAGATTCATTGCGGACGGCGGGCTGACCTTTCGAAGCCGTGCGCGTTCCGCGCTCCTTGGGCTTGGCTTTGACGAGGAACAGACGGCTACCCCGATTGGCAAGCTGAGCGGCGGACAGCGCGCGAAACTGCAGCTGGCAAAGCTGCTCCTCAGCGGTGCAAACCTGATGTTGCTGGATGAACCGACCAACCATCTTGATCTTGCGTCCGTCGAATGGCTGGAGGATTTTCTGCGCTCTTCCAAAGCGGCCTTTCTGGTAATTTCCCACGACCGTTATTTTCTGGATCGGGTAACAAACCGGACGTTTGAACTGAAGAATCACAAGCTGAGGCTCTATAAAGGAAGTTACACCTCCTATCTGGAGCAGAAGGAAAACAACGATCTCTCCGTAAGCCGACAGTACGAAAACACACAAAAAGAAATCAGCCGTCTGGAAGGAATTGTCGCGCAGCAGCGCCGGTGGAACCGTGAAAAGAATATTAAAACTGCGGAAAGCAAACAGAAAATGATCAACCGGCTGGAACAGACCCTTGTAAAACCGGACGCACAGGAAAACACGCTTTGCTTTCAGTTTGGAATCAATGTTCGCAGTGGAAACGACGTTTTGACCGCCAAAGATCTCTCTCTCTCTTTCGGGGACAACCATCTGTTTCAGAACGTGTCGTTTGAGATTTACCGGGGGGACCGGGTTTTCCTGATCGGCCCAAACGGCTGCGGCAAAACCTCCCTGATCAAAGTTCTTCTGGGGCAGCTTTCCCCGGACTCCGGTTCCTTTCGCTTGGGGACAGGCGTGAAAATCGGATATTACGACCAGCTGCAGACAGGGCTGAGGCCCGAAAAACGAGTGATTGACGAAATTTGGGACTACTATCCTCAAATGACGGAAACACAGGTCCGCAGTGCGCTTGCGGTTTTTTTGTATCAGGGGGAAGATGTTTTCAAACAGGTTTCGGCTCTGAGCGGCGGAGAGCGCGCAAGGATCCTGCTGCTGCGCCTGATGCTGTCCCGGGACAATTTTCTTTTACTGGACGAGCCAACCAACCACCTGGATCTTCCGTCCTGCGAGGCGCTTGAGTCTGCTCTGGAAGATTATGAAGGAACTTTGCTCATCATTTCTCACGACCGTTATTTTATCAATAAAACCGCAAATCGCATTTTCGCTTTAAAAACGGATGGATTGGAGGACTGCGGCGCAAATTATCAGGAATACCTGGACAAAATAAAAAACGAACAGACCGCAGCGCCTGCCCGTGAAAGCGAAATGGAAAACGACTACAAACGAAAAAAGAAACAGGGGGCCGCGCTTCGAAAACAAAAGGCAGCGATTCTGCGGCTGGAGAAAGAAATCGACCAAAACGAGAAAATCATTGCGGATCTGGAAGAAAAACTTGCCGAACCCGAAACTGCAAGCGACTATCAGGCTGCGATGGAACTAGCAAACCAAATTAACTCCCTGAAATCAGAGAATGAAAACCTCTTTGAAGAATGGAGCGGCCTGTCCCAGCAGGAAGAGGCATAAAAAAACAGCGTCGGTCTCAACGGCCGCGCTGCAACTTGAAATTTAAGACTTTATAGGGACGGGATCGCATTGGAACTGTTGTAACTGCCTGATAAAATCATCCGCATTATTGCTGTCGACTTCAATTTTCAGTGGCTTGGACAAATCAAGACTGAAAATACCCATGATCGATTTGGCATCGATCATATATTTGTCGGTGGCAAGGTTGATCGGAAAATTATAACTGTTTGTCAATGTGACAAATTTTTTCACTGCTTCAATGCTGGAAAGAAGAATCGAAGTCGTGTACATACAGTTACCCCCCTGATTTATTTGTCTCTACAAAATATAGCTCAATTCTGACGCAAGGTCAATGTTAAACTTGCCTATAGATTTTTTCTTTCGACAAAACAAAATATCTATTTTTATAAAAGGTGTACAAATGAAAGTATCTGTTCTAACGCTAGGATGCAAAGTAAACCAATATGAATCCCAGGTTCTGCTAAATCGTCTTCAGATGGCCGGCTTTACCGTTTGCGATTCCTTGCAGGAAAGCGACATCGTCGTTTTAAACACCTGTACGGTAACTTCAATGAGCGACCGGAAAGCACGCCAGATGCTGCACCGTGCCCGCAGAGATAATCCGGGCGCGGTTTTGGTTGTAACCGGATGCCTGCCTCAGGCATTTCCTCAGGCCGTTGAAAATGAGCTTGCGGAAGCCGATATTGTACTGGGCAATTCCAACCGGTCCTCCCTATTGCCCGATCTGCAAAAATATCTGATGGATAGACAGAGAATCATCGATATCGTCCCGCATAAACAGGGCGAAAAATTCGAGCCGATGAATACGAACCGTTTTTTTGAGCGGACACGCGCTTTCTTGAAAATCGAGGATGGCTGCAATCGCTACTGTTCTTACTGTATTATTCCATATGCACGCGGAGCGGTACGGTCAAAACCGATGGAAGAGCTGAAAAACGAACTGGAGCAAATTGCTGCGGGCGGCTACCGGGAAGTCGTTTTAACGGGAATCAACCTGTCCGCATACGGTCAGGAACTTGGCCTGACGCTTTGTGACGCAGTTGAAGCCGCCTGCGCGGTCGAGGGAATCCGACGGGTCCGTCTTGGTTCCCTCGAGCCGGAACGACTGGATGAATCCGTGATAGCACGTTTGAAACGCCAAGAAAAATTATGTCCGCAGTTTCATCTTTCGCTTCAAAGCGGGTGCGACGAAACTTTGAAGAGAATGAACCGGCATTACGATACGGAGGAATATCGAAGGATTGTCCGAAATCTGCGTAAAGAATTTGACAATTCCGCGATCACAACGGATATTATGGTTGGCTTCCCGGGCGAAACGGAGGAAGAATTTGAAAGCTCCAAAATCTTTCTGAAAGAAATCGGTTTTGCAAAGGCACATGTTTTCGCTTATTCCCGCAGACCCGGAACGGTTGCAGACCGCGCACCGGACCAGGTGGACCCGAAGGTGAAAGAGGACCGCAGCAAACGAATGATTGAAGCGGCCCGGGAAACAAGGTCGGCGTTTCTTCAAAGCCAGTGCGGCCTGACGGAATCCGTCCTCTTTGAACGGAAATGCTCGGCCGGCGTCTATGAGGGTTATACGGCCAATTATACGCCGGTCAGAACGCACAACGCCGACGACCTCTGCGGAAAAATTCTGACAGTGCGCATCACGGAAACCACACAGGATTTTTGTCTTGCCGAGTCGGTTCAGGGCGAGCGGCCCAAAGCCTCCACAACATTCTGAACCTCCTGCTTTGTCTGATCTCCCACCAGATAATCGCAGGAATAAAACATGAATCCGTTACAGGTGGTTTCGCGCCCGTACTCAACCTGGCTTGCCAGAATCCCGCTGGAAGTTTTCCAGGTGCCGCTGTCCGCGTCGGACCCGGCCTTATAGACCGCCAGACCATAATAGAGTTTTATATTTTTGTTTGTAACCAGCTGTCGCCATGCTTTTGCCGCTGTGTCAAACGGCAGGACCGGATTATCGAAATTAACGTACAGCTGCGGACAGATATAATCCACATAGCCTGTTGCGGAGCACCATTCCGTGACATTTGCGCCCATTGCAAGGTCGTTCTGAATGTTGCCCTGCGGGGCAATACCGAACGGCAGGGAAGGTTTCACGGATTTTATTTCCTGATAGACCAGCGAGACCATTGCGCTGACATTTGCCTGCCGCCAGTCCGAAAGTTTCATAGGGGTTCCGGTCTTTTTGGCGGATTCACAGTAGGCGGAATAAGAAGTCTGATCAAACGCCGCGTCTTGTGTCGGATAAAAATAATCGTCGAATTGAATGCCGTCCACATCGTAATTCTGTGCGATCTCCTTTACTCCGTCCGCTACAAAACGGCGGACCCCGCCGTAAGCGGGATTAAAATATTTGCCGTCGCCAGAATCGACCACCCAATCTGCTTTTGAATTGTCTTTCTTCCATGTGTTGTAAACATTTCCCACCGCTAAAATGGAAGGCGTGTTTGAAACCTGAATTCTCAGTGGATTCACCCAGGCTTGAATCTTCAATCCGGCCTGGTGGCTTGCCTTTATCATATCGGCGAGAGGGTCGTACCCCGGATTTACGCCCTGAGTGCCCCCCACAACATGGCTCCATGGAAAATAAGAGGATTTGTACAGCGCGTCCGCAAACGGTCTTACCTGAACAATCAGCGTATTCATTCCGCACTTTTTGGCGTTGTTGATGATCGTATTAAACTTATTTAGAAAGGCTTGTTCGCTTTTATCGTCGTCTCTGCTCATGTTCAGGCTTAGATACGGAACCCAGACCGCGCGCATTTCCGATTCGTTTCCCGTGACGTGAGCGACGGCTTCCGCCGCGGAGGAAGTCACAGCGGTTTCGTTGGGCCGCGGGATTTCCGTTACGGACGTTTTTAGATTGTTGCTGCGGTTGAAATTAACTGCCATCGTCACGGCAACAACGATCGCGAGGAGAAAAACA
Source organism: Caproicibacter sp. (assembly GCF_046707225.1). NCBI lineage: Bacteria > Bacillati > Bacillota > Clostridia > Eubacteriales > Acutalibacteraceae > Caproicibacter > Caproicibacter sp. Next base: position 70,931 of record NZ_JBJKOP010000047.1, read on the forward strand.
CATACTATCATACTGTGCCGGTTAAACAGCCTGATTACCATTTTTTTCATCCTTTCCATAACATCATTTGACAGAAATAACGATATCGTGTAAAATAATCCCTTCGGGGGGTGGAAAAATGTTCTTTATTATTGGAATCACGAGCGGTATTGCGGAACTGGGTTTTCGCAGCTGCGGGTATTTTCCCTGTTGCTCTCTCAGGGGAAAGACGGCATTGGTAACATGCGTTTACAAGCAGTTTACTTTTTTCTTTATTCCCCTGTTTCGTTTCGGGAAAAGATATTTTATTTCATGCCCTAACTGCGGGGCCGTTTATGAAATCCATCGCGAGGAAGGAAAACGAATTGAACGCAGCCCCGGTTCAGAGATAAATCCGGACCAGATTTTCCGCGTAGCGGGGCGCGCCGCCAGGTTTTGTCCGAATTGCGGCGCACAGGTGAACCCGGACAGCCGTTTTTGTCCGAATTGCGGCGCCAGACTGTAATGGAGGCTGGGAGGAAAAACATTGCCTGGTTATATATATTTGATTTGTTACGCGATTATTATTAATCTTGTGGCGGCAATTTCCACCGTTGTGGATAAGCACCGCGCAGCGCGGCACAGATGGCGAATTCCTGAGAGCAGGCTTTTGTTTTTTGCCGCCGTCGGCGGTTCGCCCGCCATGCTGTTTACCATGCTGCTGATTCGGCATAAAACAAAGCACGCAAAATTCATGATCGGTATTCCTGTGATTTTACTGGCTCAGTGTGTTGTTCTGTACTTTGGGTTGCAACTGTTTCAGTAACATAAAAAAATCACGCTTCCTTTTCATTGGAAGCGTCAGATTGTCGAAGAACCCACCTGACGCGTTAAGCGAAGGATGGGCTCTTTTTACAATTTGCGTGAAGAGAAAATAGAAAACGAAAAATCAACATAAAGCCGGAAGAATGACGATCCCGCCACTTCCA
>NZ_JBJKOP010000048.1:0-67919 GCF_046707225.1 Caproicibacter sp.
TTGGTCGAGGTGACTGGATTCGAACCAGCGGCCTCTACGTCCCGAACGTAGCGCTCTACCAAGCTGAGCCACACCTCGAAAAATACGGCCCCGAAAACGGAGCCTGGCTGCGGAAGAAGGATTCGAACCCTCACAAACAGAGTCAGAGTCTGTCGTGCTACCTTTACACAATTCCGCAAAATCTTGTTTGGAACAGCAAGATTTATTATACCAAATCATTTGAGATTGTCAATCCCTTTTCGAGATATTTTGAGAATTCCTGTCCGATATTTCTGAAATAATGTCCCCGTTTTTCAAACCGATCCAACCGGATTGACCGCTTCAAACAATATAAAGAATCGACTTTGCCCCGAACCGCTTCTCTATTTCCTTCCTTAAAAAAGCTTCCGCTTCGTTTCTGACGTCCGGACGATAACAGTACTTTCCTCTGCCCCGGCCCGTCATCCTCTCGGGGTCATACAGGTCGGAGCCTTTGGGAAACGCCTCGGTATTGATGGCGCGGTGAACATAGCTGTAAGTCATAAAAATCACTTCAATCCCAACGCTGCGCTTCACCCGGTCGGAGAGCTTCGCTTCCAGAAAATCTAGAAGCTCCAGATACTGCGGCTTCCAGTTTTCAACCAGGATAATCGGCGCGATCAGCATTCCGATTCGGTATCCCGCTTCAGCCATTTGGTTCAGCGCTTCCACGCGCTGTTCCAGCGGCGAGGTTCCCAGTTCAATCGTCCGAATGATTTCCCGCGGGTTCACGCTCATCCGGAACACCACCCGTCCGCGGTGTTCAAGCGGCAGAAGAGGCCCGACCATATTGAATTTTGTCGGGAAAGTAAGGAAACCCTTTTCCTGAGCGGCAAAGTGCTCTATGGTCCATTCCAGATTATGTGTGATTGTGTTTTCCAGCACAAGGTCGCTGTTGCTTCCGATTTCAAACGTAAGGTCTGTTTCCGACTTCCGGGCTGTTTTTTCCAGTTTGTCCAGCATTTCTTCCCGGTTGACAAAAAGGCGCAGGTAGGCGCATTTATTGTAATTGCAGACCAGATAGCAGTACAGGCAGGACGCGCTGCACCCGGAGGATGTGTACGGAACCAGAAAATCGGAGGTTTTGGTATTCGGGACGTATCGATGCGTTTTCCTGACCCCGACGATCAAAAGGCGTTTCAAGTCCCTAAACGCGGAATTCGGCTGTGTTCTCAGCTCGTCTATTTTATTATGGCTTTCGATCGGAATCCACGGCGACCCGCCGTATTTTTCCCTCAGCACCTTCCCCAAGTCATAGGACAGCGCGTCCGGCTCGTAATAAACTTTTTCGGGAAACAAAAAGCACCCCTCCTTTTTCACCGCTTAGTATGAGCCGTCAGCGGCAATTTATGAACGAATGCTCTTTACACCGCCGATGGCTTCTGCTAAACTGGAACAAGTTCTAAGAGGAAAGGAAGCTTAGGAATGAAACCGGATTCCCCGAATTTGCCGGACTCTACAACCGCCGCGGAAAATATGGCGCAGATGATCTTAAAGGCCTCTCTGGAAGAGTTGGCGTGTTCCGGACTGTACTTTTCCGGGCAATCCGCCGCGGGCGCCGAATTCGCCGGCGTCGATTTCCGCGGATGCCGGTTTTCGGGCTGCCGCTTCACTGGCTGCCGGGCGGAAAAGCTGTCTTTTATCGACGTTATCTTCGAATCGTGTGATTTTTCGAACGCGGTCCTGTCCGAAAGCCTGTTCCGCCGCGTCGAGTTTCAAAACTGCAAGCTGGTCGGCGCGGATTTTTCCCGCGCGCTGTGGGAAAACGTTGTCTTCCGGGGATGCAAGGCGGACTGGGTCGGTCTTGCAAGCTCAAAGCTGAAACAGGTGCGGTTTCTGGACTGCGGCATGGAGAACGGCGACATGCAGGACTGCACGCTGAAAGGCGTTACGTTTTCAAACTGCGGCCTGCAAAAAGCCGAGTTTCTGCACACGCCGCTTGCCGGAATCGATTTGACCGGCGATGAGATCGACGGTCTAGCGGTTTCCGGACCGGAGCTGCGCGGCGCCGTCGTCACTTCTTTGCAGGCGTGCGAGCTTTCCCGTTATCTGGGGCTCGTCATTCGCCCCTAGACAAAAAACGGCCGGAGCAATTGCTCCGGCCGTTTTGATCGGGCTATGAAAAATTCTTCAGGATTCCGCTCTGTTCGATCGCACGGATCGCTTCGCGCATTTCTTCTTCGCTCCGCACCAGCGCCATGCGGACATATCCCTCGCCGGACGGCCCAAATGCCGAACCGGGCGTCACCAGTACTCCGGTCTTTTGAAAAAGCTCTTTTACGAACACGGCGCTGTCGGTGTAAGGCGAGGGAATCTTCGCCCAGACAAACATGGTCGCCGCAGGTTTTTTCATCCTCCAGCCGATCGCGTTCAATCCCTCCACCAGCACATTTCTTCTTTGCTCGTAAGCCGCGCGTGTCTGCTCCACACAGTCCTGCGGTCCGGTCAAGGCCGCCGCCGCGGCCTTTTGTATCGGAAGGAACATCCCGTAGTCCAGATTGGATTTCAGCGCTTTCAGGGCCGATATCACTTCCCAGTTGCCAAGGGCAAAGCCGATTCTGGCTCCGGCCAGGCCATAGGTTTTGGAAAGCGAGTTGAACTCGATTCCGACATCCTTCGCGCCGGGGGTCTGCAAAAAGCTGCCGCACTTTGCCCCGTCGAACGCCAGCTCGCTGTACGCATTGTCGTGCAGAACAATCACCTCATAGGCCTTCGCGAAATCCACCAGCTCCCGGTAAAAGGAAGACGGCGCGATACTGGTCACAGGATTGTTCGGATAGGATACGATCATAAATCTGGCGCGGCGGGCGATCTGTTCCGGCACGGTTTTCAGGTCGATGATCCACCCGTTTTTCTCTTCCTGCGGCATGCGGTACAGCTCGGCTCCCGCCAGAAGCGGCCCGTCCCCGAAAATCGGGTACCCGGGGTCCGGCACCAGCACAAGGTCGCCCGGGTCCACAACGGCAAGCGAGAGATGCGCCAGCCCGTCCTGCGAGCCCAGCAGCGACACAACCTCCGTTTCCGCGTCCAGCTCCACCCCGTATCTTCTGCGGTACCAGACGCAGACGGCCCGCCGCAATTCCGAGCTGTCGGTAATGGCATATTCGTAATTGGTTCTGTCTTTGACTCCCTCCGCCAAGGCGTCTATAATGTGCTGCGCCGGGGGAATATTCGGCGATCCGATACTGAAATCAATCACCGCTTCTCCCTTTGCAAGTTTTTCCTGTTTCATTTGCGCCAGCGCGGAAAAAACACCGGTTTCAAAGTGGCGCATCCGTTTGGAAAACTCCACGAGGAACACTTCCCGTCTTCTCTTTTTACAGATTATTGTAGCATAGTCCTTTTTTAATAGGAAGAGAAATTTGCAATTATTTTCGATTTGTAATTCAAACTCACAGGATTTGCAGAAATATCCCGGATTGACAGGATTTGTTAAATCTGCTATGCTGTTTCAAATATTAAGAAGATCTCCAGCCCCGGAAGGAGGACAATGCGAATGACCCTGCGGCAAAAGCAGGAAGAAGGCAGGCGCAGAGAGATTCTGGACAAAAGTCTGGACCTCTTTATCCGGCACGGCTACACGGGAACCAGCACGCGCGAAATCTCCCGCGCGCTGGGAATCAGCTCCGGATTGCTGTTCCACTATTACGACACAAAGGAACAGCTCTATTTGGAGCACCTGAAAACCGCGCTCGACGGCATCCGGATGATGGAGGAATACCTTCGCCTTTCCCTGGGTCCGATTGAAGTTTTTCGCCAAATTGCGGAAAGCGCGCTGTCTTATTTCGCGGTTTCCCCCGCGACGGCCAAGGCCTTTTTGCTTGCGAAGCAGGCTCTCTATGCCGATTACCTGACGGAGGAAATGAAGGAAACGGTCCGGGAAATGGACTTCGCGAAAAAACTTGTCCCGACTGTCAAAGCCGGGCAGGAAACCGGAGAAATCCGTCAGGGCGACCCCCTGGCGCTGGCGCTGTGCTATTTTTCCGCGATTGAAAACGCCGCGGAAAATTCCGTCTGCTTCCCCTCGGCCCCAATGCCGGAGGCGGAATGGTTTGTAAGCTTACTAAAAGCCTGATTTTGTCGGGCTTTTTTCAATAAAACGGAATCAGGAGGGATTTTTATGCGGAATTTTGATATCAGGCCCGTGCGGAAGGAAGACGCCGAGGGAATCAACGAAATGCGCAGGATGCCGGAGGTTTTTTACAACATGCTTGCGCTTCCGTCTGAACGGATTCAAAAGACTGAGAATTTTATTGCGGCAATGGGACCAAACAGCCATGAATTCGTCGCCGTAACGGAGGATAACGGAACAGAAAAAATAATCGGCATGGTAGGTCTGAACATCAGCGCAAACCCGCGGCTGCGCCACTCCGCCGGGCTTGGCATTATGGTACATAGGGATTATCAAAATCAGGGGATCGGCGAAGCCCTGATGAAGACCGTTCTGGATGTGGCGGACAACTGGCTGATGCTGGTGCGGGTCGAGCTCGGCGTTTACACGGACAACGACCGGGCGATCCGCCTTTACAAAAAGATGGGGTTTGAGGCAGAGGGCACAAAGCAGAAAGCCGCCATCCGGAACGGGACCTACGTGGATGAAATGATCATGGGCAGAATCCGGAATCTGCCGGGAGAACCGGAAAAAGCATAAAGGCCGGCGGGAAAATTTCCCCGCCGGCCTTTTTCCGCAAGCCCCATTGCTGTGTTATCCGCCGAGCACCCGCTCCGCGCACCGGATTCCGTCCACCGCGGCGGAAACGATGCCGCCCGCGTAGCCCGCGCCCTCTCCGCAGGGATACAAGCCGGAAAGGACGGGCGACTGCCCGTCGTCCCCGCGCAGGATGCGCACCGGGGACGAAGAACGGCTTTCCACCGCCGTCAAAACCGCGTCCGGCATGGCAAAGCCGTGCAGACGGGCGTCCATTCGCCGGATTCCTTCGCGCATGGAGTCCGCAAGAAAAGGCGGCAGACAGCCGTCCAGCAAGCAGGGTGCCACTCCCGGGCGATAAGTCGGAACAACGTCTCCAAGCCGGGAAGAAGCGCGGCGCTCCAGAAAATCCTCCACCCGCTGAACGGGGGCGCGGTAATCGCCGCCGCCCAGCCGGAACGCGGCCTCCTCCAGCATGCGCTGAAATTGTACCCCCGCGAGCGGGCCTTCCCCTCCGAAATCCGCCGGGGTAACACCGACCAGCAGGGCGGCGTTGGCGTTTTGCCCGTCGCGGCCAAAACGGCTCATCCCGTTTGTCACCAGGCGGCCATCCTCACTGGCCGCCGCCACGACCTGGCCGCCCGGACACATGCAGAACGTGTATACTCCCCGACCGTTTTCCAGATGAACCGCCAATTTGTAATCCGCCGCCCCAAGCGCCGGGTGCCCCGCGGCAGCCCCGTACTGCGCGGAGTCGATCAGGCTCTGCGGGTGTTCGATCCGCGCGCCCACGGCGAAAGGCTTCGGTTCCATCGGGACACCGGCGGCGAGCAGTTCTTCGAACGTATCCCGCGCGCTGTGCCCGACCGCCAGCACGACATGGCCGGTCTCCATCCGCTCCGGCGCGCCGCCCTTTGTTCGGAATTCCACGCCGGAAACACGGCCGTTCCTTTTCAGCAGAGCGGTCATCTGTGTGTCGAACCGGATTTCGCCGCCTAGGGAGAGAATCTTCTGCCGGATTCCACGAACCGTCTGCGGCAGCCGATCGGTGCCGATATGCGGCTTCGCTTCATACAGGATTTCCGGCGGGGCACCCGCGCCGGCAAATTCCTCCAGCACCTTGCGGATCCGCGGGTCTTTCGTGCCGGTGTTCAGCTTTCCGTCGGAAAAGGTTCCCGCGCCGCCCTCGCCGAATTGGACGTTGCACTCCGGATTTAAAATTCCGCTGTTCCAGAAAGCGGAAACCTGCTTCTGCCGTTCCTCCACGCGGGAACCGCGCTCCAGCACAACGGGACGCTGCCCCGCCTGCGCCAGAATCAGCGCGGCAAACATTCCGGCGGGACCGAATCCAACCACCACGGGCCGCTGTTCCAGAGGGCGGCAAGCCGGCAGACGGTACCGGTACGGCTCGGCCTTTGTCACACGCCGGTCTTTGGGCATTCGGGCCGACGGACAGTCGGCCTCCACGGTGCAGATGAAATGGACGTCGCTCTTTTTGCGCGCATCTACGGATTTTTTACACAGGCTCATCGAGCGGATTTCCTCTGTTGAAACGCGCAGGCGCTTCGCGGCCTGCGCGTTCAGTTCATCCTCCGACCCGCCCAGTTCCAAACGAAGTTCTGAAATGCGATAAATCAAATTGAAATCTCTCCTGTCAGATACAAAGCGGCTTTCCCGCCGATTTTTACGCGATCCCCGCACAGTTCACAGTCGAGCAGACCGCCCCGCGCGGAGAGCTGCGCCGCTTTCATCTTTGTTTTTCCAAGGCGCTCTGCCCAATATGGAATCAAACTACAATGTGCCGAACCGGTCACGGGGTCTTCCTGAACTCCAAAAACCGGGAAGAAGCAGCGCGACACAAAATCCACACGCTCGCCCTTTGCTGTCACCAGAATTCCCATCCCGTCCTTAAGCTCCTTCATACCGGAAAAATCCGGTGTAAGGTCACGCACCTGCTGTTCGGAATCCAGCAGAACGACCAGGTCACGCGACAAAAGTGTTTCCCGCACATCGGCACCAAGAATCCGCGCGAGATTCTTCGGTGTTTCAACCGGTTTTGGGGAACGTGTGGGAAAATCCAGTGTAAACACATCGTCACTGCACTCTACCGATAAGGTTCCGCTTTGGGAGTGAAACTCGATTTTTTTGCTTCCCGGCTCAACAAAATGTGAAACCACATAGGAAGAGCCAAGCGTTGCGTGGCCGCAAAGGTCAACTTCTTCGGCCGGGGTAAACCACTTAATCTCATAATACGCATCCCGCCGAACCACAAACGCGGTTTCGGACAGATTGTTTTCCGCCGCGATGCTCTGCATGAGCTTCCGCTCCGGGAATTCATTCAGGACACAAACCCCGGCGGGATTTCCCTGAAAGACGCTGTCCGTAAACGCGTCAACAATATAATAAGCACAGTTCATCGCAGATTCTCCTTATTTCAGCGTGCCGTCCGGGTTGTATTTCTGCTTGAGCCGCCGCTCCGTCCAAACGATGGACAAAGCCGTCGGAACCAATATCACCGCCATCAGATAGCTGACGGGGAGGGCAGGAAGCCGCTCCTCCGCCCGCGTCACCCGGAACATCAGCGCCGCGGCTGCGTCCAGAAAAAGGAAGGCCGACCCGCATTTCAAAAATGCGCCGCCGCACCAGCGGTTCGCGTCCTCCCACGCCTCTCTGCTTTTCGCGGCAATTTTCCCCACATGATACCCACAGAAGGTATCCGGGTACTCGGAATGATGGTCCCGAGCCAGCCAGCCGACCAAAATCAGAAACAATGTAAACACAAACATCAGAACATCGGTCAGAATCTCGCCCTCCAACTGCCGTCATCCTCCTTTCAAAGATTCCGCGGCGGCCCTTCCGGCGGTTACACCGCTGGCCCAGGCCCAGTGCAGATTATAGCCCCCGCAGTCGCCGTCGACGTCGAGCAGCTCGCCGCACAGATACAGCCCCCCGCACTTTTTGGATTCCAGCCGCTCCGTCAGTTCCAAGAGCGGAACACCGCCCGCCGTTACCTGCGCGTGGTCCCACGAAAGCGTCCCCCTGACCGGGAAGGCATAGCCTTTCGCCGCCGAAACCAGCCGGTCCAGCGTTTCGTCCGAAAGCCGGCTGGCCGGCGTCGACGCGCCGCCCAGCGCGTATTTCGACAGCTCGATTGTCAGCGCTTTGGGCAGAAAGCCCTCCAGAAGCTGCGAAACGGTCCAGTCGCCCGCGCCGACCGAGGCTGTCTGCAACAGCTCTTTCAGCTTTTCCGGCGAATACTCCGGAAACAAATCAAGCAGGATTTCCGCATTCTTCGGAGCTCGAATCTCGCCGACACACCGGGAAAGCTCAAAAATACAGATGCCCGAAAGCGCGTTTTCCGTAAACTGGACTTCCCCGGCGGATGCGCGCAGGATTTCCCCCTCCGCGCGGAACGAAACGGCAGCCGGGCAGCGAATCCCTTTTAATGGGCGCACCCGCGCCGGGTCCGTTTTGACCTGAACCAAAGACGGGAAAAGGGGCCCGACGGTGTGGCCCAGTGTTTTCGCCAGCACGGCTCCCCCGCCGTCCGAGCCGGAGCGCGGGCAGGCTGAACCGCCCGCCGCAAGAATCAGCCTCCGGGCAAAAAACTCTCTCTCTGGGGAAGATATCAAAAATCCGCCGTCTGATTTCCGAACGCTTTTCACATCAAAGCCACAGACGGTCTCAACACCGCAGCGGTCCAGATTTCTGCGCAGAACGTTCAAAACGGACGCCGCCTGCAGACTGTATGGATAAATCCGTCCGCCGTCCAGTTCACGGCAGAGCAGGCCCAGCTTTTGAAACAGCAAAAGCGCCTGTTCCGGCGAAAAGTCTTTCAGAATCCGATGCGCCGCCGCGTCCCCGTGGTAGTGGGAGCTTTCTCCCGCGCTTCGGTTGGTCAGGTTGCAGCGGCCGTTGCCGGTCAGCAGCAGCTTTTTTCCGACGCGGTCGTTCTTTTCCAGCACCGCGACGCTCATCCCGCGCCCCCCGGCCCGCGCGGCAGCCAAAGCCGCGGCCATGCCGGAAGGCCCTCCCCCGACGACCGCAAGATCCGCTTTTTGCATGGGGATCACTCCTTTCCTACAGGATCGAGCCCAAAACGCCGTAGGCGAGCAGGCACATAATCACATCCGCGATGATGCAGCCAAGCACCACGGAAATCAGCGCGTGCCGGAACTTCATGCCGATCAGGGCGGCGGCGGCGGAGCCTGTCCACGCGCCGGTACCGGGCAGCGGAATCGCGACAAACAGCAGCAGGCCGAACGTCTTGTATTTTTCAATCTGTTTACTTTTACGGTTCATCTTGTCCTCCAGCCGGTGCACCAGACGAACAAAGCGCGTGTTGCGCAGCCAGTCCAGAATCTTTCGGAAAAAAAGAAGAATAAAAGGGACGGGCAGCAGCGTGCCGGCCAGACAAATAAAAAACGCACGGATCATTCCGACATGCAGCAAACCCGCCGCAAGGATGCCGCCCCTGAGCTCAAGCAACGGCAAAAGAGAAATGAGAAACACAATCAGTTCAGCGGGAATGCCCCGCAGGGCATTGATCAATGTTGTAACCAGCTGATCCATTCAAAAGATACCTCTGTATGTTCAAAATTTGGGAGTCTCCGGCTGTTAAAACAAAAAGTCCGCCGCATTACCGCAGCGACCGGTCCTCAGGAAAAAAACGCCAGAAAAAAAGCGGAGGCAGCGATCAGAACCGCGCAGACTCCGGCAAGAATCCGGACAAACAGCGCATGCGGTTTTCCCGGCGCCGGCTGATGCTTCATGGCAATCCCTCCCATTCGTTTTATTATAGCAAACGGCGGATTGAAAATACAGTGTTTTGCCCGATCTTCACAGGAATTTCATAAAGCTGCCGAAAATCCTCTGCGTTGACAACCCCTCCTCTTTGCAATACAATAAGTAGGCTTGATTGAAATGAACGCGAGGTGCAGTATGAACAGACAAAACACGGGACGTCCCGTCCGCCGTAGCGGTTCCGGCGGCGGCAGCCGAAACGCCGCGGGCAGACCGGCGACTCGCCGAAATGTTTCCTGGGACACACAGGAAATCGACCGCTACAATGTGGTCGACCGGGATATCTACAGCAATTCCCCCAAACGCCGCGGCACGCAAACCAGAAAGCGGCGGAAAAAGGGCGGCTGCCTGAAAAAATTATTCACTCTGCTCCTCGTTGTCACGCTGGCCGCAGTCGGCGGCGCATTTATTTATTTCCATATTCTCTCCTCCCGCCTGAATCGTTCCGACGTGACCAGCTCGCAGCTGGCGAATTATGTGCAGCTGCCGAGCGGCGCCCCGGCCTGGAACGTAAAGTCGGACAACAGCGTCATGAACATTCTGCTGCTTGGCGTGGATGAGAACGAGGATGGCTCCGACGGCCGGTCGGACACCAACATGCTGATGTCCATCGACAGCAAATCCAAAAGCATCCGGCTCGTGTCTTTTCTGCGGGACTCCTACCTGGAAATTCCGACCGTCGGGAAAAACAAGCTCAATGCCGCCTACGCGAAGGGCGGAGTCGCCCTGACCATGCAGACGCTGGAAAACAATTACCGAATCAATATCGACCAGTATATTTCGGTCGATTTCAATAACTTCGCCGCCGTGATTGACAAAATGGGCGGGCTGGATGTTCCGATGTCCAAAGCGGCCTGTCAGGCGGAAAACGAAAACATGGGCAGCCATCTGTCTTATCCCGCCACCGGCGAAAAAACCATCACCCACCATCTAAACGGAAAACTCTGCCTTTATTACGCCCGCATCCGCCACGCTACCGATGAATTCGGTCATGACGACTACGGGCGCACGGGGCGGCAGCGGCAGGTCGTGGAGCTTATGATCCAAAAAATGAAATCCATGAACCTCATCGACGCCAACAAACTGATCTACGATTATTTAAATTATGTAAAAACGAACCTGAGCGACAGCCAGCTTTTGTACCTTGCGTCCGTCGGCGCGTCGCTTTCCGGCTACAAAATTGAAACTCAGCAGATTCCCGCTCCCAATACCTTTGACGACAGCGTTTCCGTGAAAGGAATCGGGAAAGTGGTTTCGGTCAATCTGGAAAAGAACTGCACCGTTCTGCGGCAATTTCTCTACGGCGAAAACAGCTCGTCCGAAAGCAGCTCGGACGGAACCTGATTTTTGCGGTCGCGCGCCGCAATCAACGGCTTGTGACGGCGGGGAAACCCGCCGTTTTTCCGTAAGAAGTGAAATTGCTTTTATTTTATGGCACAGAATGGTATAATAATAAAAATTAAGTTCCCGGAGGCTGAAAAAATGGAGAAAAAGACCTTTTACATCACGACGCCCATCTATTACCCGTCCGGCAAGCCCCATATCGGACACAGCTACTGCACGCTGGCCAGCGACGCCATCGCGCGCTACAAGCGAATGCAGGGGTACGACGTGATGTTTTTAACCGGGACGGACGAACACGGTTTAAAGATTGAACAGAAAGCGGAAAAGGAAGGCGTCACGCCAAAACAATATGTGGACCGCATGGCGCAGGTTTTTAAAGATCTGTGGAAACTGCTGAATATCTCAAACGACCGCTTTATCCGCACAACGGACGACTACCATGTAAAAGCCGTGCAGAAGATTTTTAAGGAGCTGTACGACCGCGGCGAAATTTACAAAGGCGAATACAAAGGCTGGTACTGCACGGACTGCGAGGCTTTCTGGACCGAGACGCAGCTGAAAGACGGCAAATGCCCCGACTGCGGACGCGAAGTGAAAATCGTCAGCGAGGAAGCCTATTTTTTCCGCCTTTCCAATTACGCCGAACCGCTTCTAAAATACTATGAGGAACACCCTGATTTCATCCAGCCGGAAAGCCGCAAGAATGAAATGATCAGCTTTATCAAGCAGGGCCTTGAGGACCTGTGCGTCTCCCGCACCAGCTTTTCGTGGGGCATTCCGGTCACCTTCGACCCCAAACATGTGGTATACGTCTGGCTTGACGCGCTGACCAACTACATCACGGCGCTCGGGTACGGTTCAGACGACGATTCCGCTTACCGGAAATACTGGCCCGCCGACGTTCATTTCGTCGGCAAGGAAATCGTCCGCTTCCACACCATCATCTGGCCCGCCATGCTGATGGCGCTGGAGCTTCCGCTCCCCAAACAGATTTACGGCCACGGCTGGCTCCTGTTCGGCGACGGAAGCAAAATGAGCAAAAGCAAAGGCAACGTGGTCGACCCGATGACTCTCTGCTCCCGTTACGGCGTGGACGCGATCCGCTATTTCCTGCTTCGGGAAATCCCATTCGGCGCCGACGGCCTGTTTACGAACGAAGCGCTGATCAGCCGCATCAACTCCGACCTTGCAAACGACCTTGGGAACCTGCTTTCCCGCACGACCGCGATGGCGGAAAAGTATTTCGGCGGAAAAATTCCCGCGGAACGCGAAGCGGCTCCGCTCGACGAAGAACTGAAGGCCACGGCGCTTTCCCTGCGCGGCAAGTGCGACGAGGCGATCAATAAATACCAGTTCTCAAACGCGCTCGCGGAAATCTGGAAGCTGATTTCGCGCACGAACAAATATATCGACGAAACGGCGCCTTGGGCGCTGGGCAAAGACGAAAGTCAAAAGGCTCGCCTTGCGGCGGTTCTTTACAATCTGTGCGAGTCGCTCCGCATCATATCCGTTCTGCTCACGCCGTTTCTGCCGGAAACTTCCCCGAAAATTCAGGAGCAGCTCGGCGTTTCCGGCGATGCCGTCACCTATGAATCAGCGGGAATCTGGGGCGAATTTCCAACCGATGCAGTCGTTAAAAAAGGGGCGACCCTTTTCCCCCGCATCGATGTGGACAAAGAGATTGAGGAACTGAACAAGCTGATTCCGAATCCTGCCGACCCGGCAAACGCAAAAGCCGCGCAGGAAACGAAAGCGGAGGATCAGCCCGGGGGAATCGCACAGATCGGAATCGAAGATTTCGCGAAAGTGGATCTGCGGGCTGCAAAAGTAACGGCCTGTGAACCGATCAAGCGTTCCAAAAAGCTTTTAAAGCTGACGCTGGACGACGGCATGGGCGGACGCACGGTTGCCTCCGGTATTTCGCAGTGGTATAAGCCGGAAGACCTGATCGGGCACACGGTCATTGTGGTATCAAATCTGAAGCCAGCCAAGCTCTGCGGCGTGGAAAGCCAGGGAATGATCCTTGCCGCCGACGCGGGCGAAGACGACGTGCGCGTGGTCTTTGTCGACGGTGTTCCCGCCGGCAGCAAGATCCGGTAACCTGCGGCTGCGCGTTTTTCACCGGGAGAGTCTTTTGATTCTCCCGGTTTTTTTCCACACAAAATCTTTCGGCGGATGGCGGATATTTTCTTGTTTTGCAGACATTCGTGTGCCAAGCAGAGGAACTTTACCGACGGAAAAAACGAAACCGCCAATATGCGATGGGTCACGCGACAAAAGTGCAAAGAGATGCTTTCACGGAACAGGAACGGCTTTTATCCCATGCACCTCAACGCACTAAAGAAATCTTTGATGGAGGCCATATGAATTACTCCAATATTTTCGACAGCCACGCGCACTACGACGACGAAGCGTTCGACGCCGACCGGGACGGCCTGCTCGCCTCTCTTCCGGAAAAAGGCGTCTGCCATGTGGTCGACTGCGGCGCGGACCTTGTCTCTTCCCGCAAAGCAATTTCACTTGCAGCGCGGTACGGCTATTTTTCGGCGGCGGCGGGCATTCATCCGGAATGCGCCAAAGACGTTCCCGCCGATTGGCAGACACAGCTTGAAGAGTTGCTCGCCGATTCGCACATTGTTGCGGTCGGGGAAATCGGCCTTGACTATCACTTTGAGGAAAACGCCCCCAGAGATGTGCAGCGCGATATTTTTGAAAAGCAGATTCTTCTGGCAAACAAGCTCCGCCTACCGGTGATCGTGCATGACCGCGACGCGCACGGCGACACCATGGAGCTGCTGCGCCGCCACCGCCCGGCCGGGGTCATCCACTGCTTTTCGGGCAGCGTGGAAATGGCGGCCGAAGCCGTTCGGCTCGGGATGTATCTCGGCGTCGGCGGTTCCGTTACCTTTAAGAACGCCCGCGTTCCGGTCGAGGTGGTAAAGAGCCTGCCGCGCGACCGCCTGCTGCTGGAAACCGACTGTCCCTATCTCGCGCCGGTCCCGTACCGCGGCAAGCGCAACGATTCCTCGCTGATCCCTTTCGTCGCGGAAAAAATCGCCGGAATTCGAGGCGAAAGTCCGCAGGATATTCTAACCCTGGCAAAAGAAAACGCGGAAACACTGTTCCGCGTCTGCAAAGACTGAAAAGACCATTTTTCGCTGAACGGCCATCCCGTGCGAACTCATACAAGGACTCTCACCCTCTTCCATGCCAAAAAGCGCGCGGAGAAAAAACGGATTCCAGCAAATTCGGCAAAGTAAGCCCGGCTTATTTTGCTCAGCTCAATGAAATGGACAGGATTATCACCGACAGCGGACTGTCCTCCGACTGGAAAAGCTTTATCGAACAGGCAGACATTAAACTTTCGCTCGTCTAAAGGCTTACGCCCGTTTCGTTCGGGAAGCTCTACTGGCGGATATGGCTGTTTCGAACCGGCTTTGCTCTCATTTTCCGAATTGTTATTATGATACGTCAAAATACTGCTATATTGGATTTGAGAGATGAAAGCGGGGGAGGAATTCGAAATGGACTTGCTGCAGGAAATCAGCCAAAAGCAAACGTTGTCGCTCCTGCAGACGCAGTCGCTGAAAATTCTGATGATGAACAACAGCGAATTGTACGACTTTCTGCAGCGTGAACAAATGGAAAACCCCGTGCTGGAGCTGGAAGGCGGTTCGGAAGAGGAGAAGATCCGTTCGATCGGCGATTGGTTTTGCCGTCAGGGACACGGCCCCGAGAGCATTGAATGGGACGAGGAGGAGCGGGAGGCCGCGTGGAAAGAAGACCAGACGACTTCTTTGCAGGAGTCGCTGAAATCCCAGATCAGACTGCGTATGTATACAAAACGGGAAATCCAGTTGATTCAGTATATCATCGACCTCCTGGATGAGGACGGCTATCTCACGGTTTCGGCGGACGAAATCAGTTCCCTTACAAGCTGCAGCCGGGAACAGGTGCGAAAATGTATAGACGCGGTTCAGGGCATGGAGCCCGCCGGAGTGGGGGCCGGCGGCCTTTGTGAGTGCCTGCTGCTCCAACTGGAGGCAAAGGGCCTTTTGGACCGCAATTTCGCTTCGATCATAGAAAATTGCCTGACGGACGTCGCCTATGGCCATTATCATAAAATAGCGCGGCAGCTTTCTCTGCCGATCAAAGAGGTGAAAGAATACGTTGCGGTCCTTCACTCCTTGAACCCGCGCCCTGGCAGCGGGTTTGGATGCCGGGAGAATCCGGCTTACATCGTACCGGACGTCTTAATCGACCGGCAGGAAGACTCCTGGGAGATTACGCTGAACGACCGGTGGATCGGATCCGTCGGCGTCAGCAGAATGTATGAAGCTCTGTATCGCAATTCGAAAGACCCGGGCACGACGGAGTACCTGAAAGAAAAAATCCGGCGGGCGCAGTTTGTTGTGAAAAGCGTTGAGCAAAGGCGCAATACCCTTCTCAGAGTGACACGCGTGGTTCTCGACAGGCAGAAAGAGTATTTTGAGGGAAGAGGCCCTTTGGCGCCGCTGAATCTCAGCATGGTGTCGGGCGAGCTGAAGCTTCACGAATCGACCGTCAGCCGGGCAATTCGGGAAAAATATCTTCAGTCGCCCGTTGGCACGCGTCTGTTTAAGGACTTTTTCAGCGCCGGCGTGGCGTCCTGCGGAGAAATGATGAGCAGCCACGCGGTCAAGGAAATGATTGTCAGGCTGATACGGGAGGAAGACACGGCCAGACCGCTCAGCGACAGCGCGCTTGCGGAAAAGCTGAAGGGATCGGGAGTTAACATATCGCGCAGAACGGTCGCGAAATACCGCGATGAGCTGAAGATCAAAAATGCCTTTGAACGCAGAAGTCTGAAATAGAGAAAAGCGGAACCGCTCTCTCCGGGAAAAATCAGGTCCCGGGAGGAGCGATTCCGCTTTTCTTTTGCGTAAAGGCCGAAAGTGAAATAGTAACAGGGAAGCTTTGTTTATGCCAGCAGGTTCGGAATGAAAGTGGAAATTGCAGGGACATAGGTGGTCAGCAATACGACGACCAGACTGGCGATAACAAAGGGCATAACATCTTTTACAATATCCACATACCGCGCGCCGGAAATTTTCTGGGCCATGAATACGGAGCTGCAGAAGGGAGGCGTAATGAATCCAACGCTCAGGTTGACCAGAATAATGGCGCCGAAGTGGATCGGGTTGATTCCCATTGCCGTTGCAGTAGGCAGCAGAAGCGGAACGATGAGCAGGATCGCGGCGTTGATATCGATCAGCATTCCGGCAATCAGGAAAATAACATTGGCAAAGATCAGGAAGACGGCGCCGCTCGCAATATGGGCGGTGACAAAAACTTTGATCGCTTCCGCAATGCCGATCATGGAAATGACGCGGCCGGAGCAGTTGGAAAAATCAATCAGAATACAAATGGCCGCGGTTGAGATCGCCGCATTTAAGGTTAGGCCGAGGAATTTGGAAGTCAAGTCGTTTTTATGAAATATTTTTTTATACAGGAAAAAGATCATTCCGTAAACGACGGCGACGGCACCGGCTTCGGTAGCGGTAAAAATGCCGCCGTAGATTCCTCCGAAAATAATCACGGGCATAATCAGAGCGGGAATGGATCTCAGAAAAGCCGTTCCGACATTTTTTATGTAACAAGGAAAAGTAATCTGGACCGTGCTTTTTTCTTCCCTGCGCCCCTGCACAAAGTAGTTGATTCCCATAAAGGCGGCGATGCAGATAAGAGCCGGTCCGACGGTGCTCATCCACACCTGAGAAATACTGACTGAGGCGCACAAACCATACATGATTCCCGGTACGGAGGGCGGAATTAAAATTCCCAGAAAGCTTGCCGCGGCAGCCAGCGCCGCACAATAGCTGGCCGAATACCCCTTTTTCTTCATTTCCGGTACCATGATGCCGCCCACACAGCTGATGGTCGCGAGGCAGGAGCCGGTCAAAACGCCGAACGCCGCAGAGGTCAGAATGGTTACGGCGCCCAGAGAGCCGCGCAGGCGCCCCACCAGGGAATCGATCAATTCAATCAGCGCAGCCGCGATGCCGCTGTATTGCATGATTGCGCCCGCAAAGATAAACAGCGGAACGGCAAGCAACGGGAAGCTGTCCAGACCCGAAAAGGTGACCGTGCAGAGAATTTTACTGCTTAATCCGTCAAAGAACAGTACGGCCAGCGTTGCCATGCCGATAGAATATCCGACCGGAACTTTGAAGCACATAGCCAGACCAAGGAAGAACAGCAGAAAAATACCGAGTAATGCCAAAGGGCTCATTGTCTTTATCCTCCTTTAATCAAGCACTCTCCGTTGCTTCATCATTTATTTGATAGGAATAAAAGAGACGGCAA
Source organism: Caproicibacter sp. (assembly GCF_046707225.1). NCBI lineage: Bacteria > Bacillati > Bacillota > Clostridia > Eubacteriales > Acutalibacteraceae > Caproicibacter > Caproicibacter sp. The sequence goes on from NZ_JBJKOP010000048.1 coordinate 17,159, forward strand.
ATATCGTGGTAAGCCATCAGAATACTGCCGATCAGAATACTGCTCATCGGAATCAGCATGTTAATGTGCATGCTTGCAGAAACCTGCGGGTGCACTGCGATGCTTTGAAGGTAGTCAAAATAAAGATAAGAGAACAAAACGATAAAGATAAATGTAATCAGAATCGCGAGCTTATTAAACAGCGTGATCACCCTTTGAGGATTTTTGCATTTTTTTTCGGCGATCGTGTCCACAAGGTCGATTCCGATATGTTCCTTGGTTGCAAACGCGCGGGCGGCTCCGATAAATGTCAGAGCCACAAAAAGATACCGTGCGAGTTCTTCGCACCAGGGGGAGGAAATCATTAAAACATAGCGGCAGACAACCTGAATCGCAATGCTGCCAACCATGGCGACCAGGGAAAGAACCAGAAAGATGTTTTCCACGGCGACGATGCCGTGTTCAATTTTACGGAAAGTTTTTACAGCGCTTTTTTTCTGCATACAAGTACCCTCACATCCCAAATGGATTAAAAACGGTTTTTAAAGGAAACAGCAGCCGACGGATTGATTCAATTTTGGAATCCGCAGCTGCTTTGTTTTCCTTTCACAAACGTTTGAATCGGGCGGATTCCGGCTTATACGCCAAAATCCTTATTGATCTTTTCCATGATGGAGGAATCAAACTTGTTATTATAGGTGGACCACAGGTTTACCGCAACTTTTTTCAAATCTTTATAGAATTGGGAATCTTCTTTCACTTCGTAGGTCTTAAATTTACCGTTCTTTATAATGGTCTGAGTGTCGGCGCGCATGGATTTGCGGAAACTCGCGCCGGCCTCTGTCGCGGCCTTTGTAAATGCGGCCTGCTGCGCGGGAGTCATTTTGTCCCAGAAGGACTGACTGCATACAATTGACGCGCCGGAATACATGTAATTTAGCTGGGTCACATATTTAATGTCGTCGAGAACGCCCATGGATTTCAGATTGTAAACCGAGTTGTCAACGCCGTCCACGGTTTTTTGCTCCAGCGCCGCGAGTGTTTCGCTGGTGCTGATCGCGGCGGGAATCGCACCGCAGGCCTTGTAAAAGTCCTGGCACGCGTCAACTTCCGGCACGCGGATTTTCAGGCCCTTAAAGTCATCCATGGATTGAATCGGGCGCGAAACAGTGCCGCACTCGCGGAATTCATTTTCCGTAGCCGCCACACGAACAATTCCCTTCGCGGCCATCTCTTTGGTCAGCTCCTGCCCGATCCATCCGTTGATGTAATATTTGTCAACCTGATCGTAAGAGGTAATCATAAACGGAAGCCATGCCCAGCCGAGTCCGCCGATCGACGAATCGATGCCCATGTCAGAGATCAGGCCGACATCCAAAGTTCCGAGCTGAACCATTTCCGTCATTTCACGTTCTCCGCCCAGGCTGCCGCCGGCGATTTTTGTTCCTTTTATCGTACCTCCGGAATACTGGTCGCACAATTTAATCAAAAGGTCCATCGTGGTATCCTGTACGCCTTCCCCGGAATGAGTGTTGTTAACCTTGAATGTAACCGCGGGGTCCTTTGAAGCGTCACCCCCCGGCGCGGCGGAGCCGGCGGATGCGGTGCCGCCCGAATTTGAGACGGTCTGCGTTGACGCTCCGGAGCCGCCGCAGGCACTCAGCAGGGAAGTTGTGAGAAGTGCAAGGGTTAAAAACAATGCAAGTTTCTTTTTCATAATACAAACTCCTGTTCTTTCTATTTGCGCCTTTACAAACGCCTGCAAAATCGATCAAAGCGCGAAGCCCGGTTTTGCAGCAGTCAGGCCACCTGATTTAGTATAATAGCAAAATCTGTGCCATTTACGTACAAATAGTCAAAAAATGCAGATAAATTAAGAAAATTCTAGATAATATCCGCTAATCAGGCTTGAATCAGCAGGGCAAATTAATTGATCTATGTTTCATTATTTCTTATCTAAAAATTTATGAAACATATTTTTAGCAACACGGACTGCCTTTGATTCGGATATTATGGCCGCTGTAAATCCCGTTTGGAATCATCTGATCTTCCGCTTTTGCCGCCGCAAGAATTTTCTCAAAAGAAATCCCGGTTTCATATCCCATTTCGTTCAGCATCAGAACAAGGTCCTCCGTGGCTGTATTCCCCGACGCACCGGGAGCGAACGGGCAGCCGCCCAGACCGCCGAGCGTTGCCTGCACTCCGTCTATTCCGGATTCCACGGCAGCAAGGGTATTGACAAGCCCCATGTTCCTCGTGTCATGAATATGGATTTCCACCCTGGCGGCGGGGAATTTCTCTTTAACCGCTTGCAGAAAAAGGCGAACCTGTGCCGGGTCCGCCAAACCGACGGTATCGCACAGATTGAAAGTTGTAACGCCAAGGTCCCAAGCACGCTGCAGGAAACCGAGAAGCGGCTCCACCCTGCGGAACTTTCCCTCAAACGGGCAGCCGAACGCCGTCGCGACGTCCAGACAAACGTCAAGCTCCGGAAAAGACTCCTTGATTTTTGCCAGCTCTGCAAACGATTCGTCATGTGTCCGGTTGATATTTGCTTTATTGTGACTGACGCTCAGCGAAATAACGTTGGTTACCTTTTTCATTCCCGCTTCCCGGGCAGACTGCGCGCCCCTGAAATTCGGGATGAGCGCAAACAAATCAAGCTCCGGGTATTTCCAGAGGCAGGCACGGGCGACTTCCCCGGCGTCTTTCATCTGGGGAATCGCTTTGGGATTGACAAAAGACGTGATCTGTATGTGTTTTACGCCCGATTGCACCAGACTGTCGATGACGGTCAGCTTATCTGAAACCGGCAGATAATCGGGCAGGTTTTGAAAACCGTCACGGGGACCAACCTCAATCACATCAATTTTTTTCATCGTAATCACCTCCTTACAGTGCTCCTTTTGCTTTCAGTTCATTGATCCGGCTTTCGCTGAGGCCCAGCTTTTCACCCAAAATTTCCATGGTTTGCTGGCCAAGCAGAGGCGCGGGGCGGAATTCTTCAATGGGGTGGTTGGTCAGTTTAATCTGGTCGCCGGTAATTGTTAACTTGCCGATTGGGTGGTTGCATTCCACGAACATTTTTCGCGCGCCGGCAATGTGGGGGTCCTTGACCACGCGGTCTATGGTGTTGATCGGCGCCGCCGGGCATCCGACTTTGAGAAGCATTTCAACAACTTCATCAATTGTGTACTGAGCGGTCCATGCTTCCACGATCGGTTTCAGCGCTTCGTGATTTTGGACGCGGAGAATATTCGTGCGGAAGCGGGGGTCTTCCGCAAGCTCGGGCAGGCCCATCACACCGGCCAGCAGCCCGAACAGCTTGTCGTTGCCGGCAGCGATCACGACGTACTGATCTTCCCCCTTTGCGCGAAACGTGTCGTAGGGGTATACGGCTTCATAACGGTTGCCGATCCGGGTGGGAACCCTTTCCTGAACCAAATAGATCATGTTGATGATTTCAAGCGCGGAAACCATGCCGTCCACCAGCGAGATGTCGACTTTTTCACCTTCTCCCGTCTGCAGTTTATGCGAATATGCGGCAAGAACGCCGATGGCGCAGTTTAAACCGCCGACTACGTCGGCAATGGCGGTCCCGGTTCTGGTGGGGGGGCCTCCGGGCCATCCGGTGGTGCTCATCAGGCCGGACATCGCCTGCCCCACAATATCGTATCCGGCGCGCTGGCTGTAAGGGCCGTAGTGGCCGAATCCGGAGACGCAGCCGTAGACGATTCCGGGGTTGACCTTCCGCAGCTCGTCGTAGCCCAGTCCGAGGTGCTCCATGACGCCGGGACGGTAATTTTCCAGAACAATATCGCTTTGCTTTACGAGTTTTTTGAAAATATCCTTGCCGTCCTCGCTTTTCAGGTTCAAAGTCATTCCGCGTTTGTTCCGGTTCAGGTTCATGTAATACGCGCTTTCTTTCAGCCCGTTGCTCTGCACCATGGGGGCGTTGGCACGGGAGTCGTCGCCTTTCCCTGGCATTTCAATTTTGGTGACGTCGGCACCCATGTCGGCAAGAAGCATTGCGCAGTAAGGGCCTGCCAGCACTCTGGTTAGATCGAGCACTTTGCAGCCTTTCAGTAGTCCTTCATACTCCATTTTTCCTTCATCCTTTCGTTAGGGCATGCCGTTTTCGGGAACGCTGCACCCGAACAACCTCCTGAATCAGCAAAAGTCATGCCAGATTCGTCGGAAAGGATAAAAATTCATAAATAAGAGCGGAGAAAAGGGCCTGTGCCGGCGGCTTGACCGATTTGAAAATCTGATGAATCCCTTCGTAAAATACGATTGAATCGTTACAACGAAAAAAATATGTTTCAAAATTTCAGACGATCGGAATTTTGAAACATATTTTTAACAGTAATCTTTTACTATTTTAATAACTGTATCAAGCATATGAAGTTACATTTTAGTTAATTTAGATGTTTTTCTGCGAATCTTTGTGCTATACTGTGGAGGATGAGCTGTCAGCCGATTCATTGAAAGGAGCGGACAAATGTTTCAGAAATACAAAATCTGTTGTTTTACATACGGTAAGCTGCATGAACTGGCGCTGAATGCCGTCCAACAGCTTAATGATCCAGAAATGGAAATAACCTGCGTTTCAACGCAGGGGCAAAAGCTAAACAAGAGCATTCAGCTGGCTTTAAAAAACAACACGGAGGTTTTTATCGCCGGCAGCTCAAACTTTGAAACCATTTCGCATTCTTACGACATCCCAATCGTGGGCATTGAAGTGGGTTATCAGGACTATTTGCAGCATATTGTGGAAGCATCAAAAAAGGCTGACCGGATCGGCATTGCCTGCTATCAAAACAGGCTGAACTATGATTTCAGCCTGCTTGAACCGTTTTTGGGAATCCAAATTAAAAAAATCATTTATAACCGCAATACAGATCTGCCGGAAAAAATGAGGGACTGCGGCTGTCCTCTCATCATGGGAGGAGGATACGCGTGTGAGGTTGCCGCGCAGCTCGGTTTCACCGGCGTGTTAATTTACCCCGGCATTCAGGTCATTGTAAACGCGTTTCGCACCGCTAAAATATTCGCGCAGCGGCTAAGAAAGAAAAAGAGCGATATGATGTATTATGCCGCCGTAATCGGAGAGTCTCCGAACGGGATCATCAGTATCGACCGCTTCGGGGCCGTTACAAATTACAATCCAAGCGCCGAAAACTATCTGGGGGTAACGGCGTCCGACGCGCTGGGCAAACAGGCTGAAACCCTGTTTCCGCAGTTGAAACTGACCTCCACCTTCCAGCAAAAATCACGCGTTGAGGATACGGTCGTACTTTACCGCAACCGTCAGCTGCATCTTCGCAAAATTCTGATGACAGAAGACCCGGCTGTGGAGGCCGCCGCAACGGCTTTGATCACCGACCTTTCCGACTTCAGAAAATCGGAAATGTCTTATTTAATTAAACAGCGCGCGCTGTTAAGCAAAAGCGGGTTTATTTCAAAATATCATTTTTCAGATATCCTCGGAAAGTGCGCGGAACTGAAGAAGACCATGAACAAAGCAAAAATTTATGCAAAAACAAATTACAACATTCTTATCTTTGGGGAAACCGGTACCGGAAAGGAACTTTTGGCGCAGAGCATCTGCAACTATTCCGAACGCGCGGGGCAAAGCTTTGTGGCTGTCAATTGTGCCGCTCTGCCGGATAATTTGCTGGAAAGCGAATTATTCGGCTATCAGGAGGGTGCTTTTACCGGCAGCGCAAAAGGCGGGCACCGGGGCCTTTTTGAACTTGCAAACGGCGGAACCATTTTTCTCGATGAAATCGGCAGCGTGTCCCCGGCGTTGCAGGTCAAGCTGCTGCGGGTTTTGCAGGAACACGAGATTATGAGGATCGGAGACGACAAAATCATCCCCGTCGACGTGCGGGTGATTGCGGCAACAAATAAAAATCCGGAGGATATGCTGAAAGAGGGATTTCGTATGGACCTGCTGTTTCGCCTGAATGAACTTGAGCTCGAGCTGCCTCCTTTGCGCAGGCGCGGGGAAGATATTCTCCTGCTTTTCCGGGAGTTTTTGAATCATAAAGTAGAGGCCGGACCGGTTCTGATTCCGGATGATGACCTTTCCCTTCTCAAAATGTATTCATGGCCGGGGAATATCCGCGAACTTCATAATGTGTGCGCGCGCTTCTCTCTTTTTCTCAATGCGCGGGGAGAGGAAAAATCATTTTCGCGCATCCTCCGCGAGTGTATTGGGGAAAAGCGGCTGCTGGCTGATGTTTTCAGCCGGTACCATTACGTGCCCGGGATCACGGACGTTTCTGGGGATATGCTTCATGATCTGTCCGACAAATTGGGATATACGCATACGGAAATTGCCGGCATGCTTCATGTCAGCCGTTCTACCCTTTGGAGAAGGCAGAAAGAATCCGACTGAATCGTCCGGCCCAAGCGGGGATTCCTTACCGATGTTAAGCAAACACAATCTTAAAGCAGAACAGCCGGACCCACGCTGGATCCGGCTGTTCTCTTTCCCGTATCATTCTTGCACAGTTTTTCCCGTTCCAGCATTCTCTTTCATCGCTGTTTCAATTTTGCCGTATTACAGCGAAAAAGCCCGGCTTACGCCGGACTTTTTCAACAGGCAGCTAATCGGGCGCTGCCGGGATACGGAAGTTTTCCTTTCGGAGAGGATTTTTGCTTATTCGTACCGCAGCGCATCGATCGGGTCCAACTGGCTGGCCTTTTTCGCCGGATAATACCCGAAGAAAATGCCGATCAGCATGGAGAATCCGACGCTGATGAAAATAATCGGCACGGAAATTACCAGCTTCATCTTCAGCAGGGTTACCCCTGCCGCCGCCAATCCGATTCCCGTAATAATCCCGATGATCCCGCCGATGACACAGATAATGACCGACTCCACGATAAACTGCATCCGGATATAGCTGCTGCGCGCACCAAGAGCCTTGCGCGTACCGATTTCCCGCGTGCGCTCGGTTACGGAGACCAGCATGATATTCATGACGCCGATGCCGCCGACGATCAGGGCGATCGCGGCAATCGCGGCAATCGCAATGGAGATGGTCCCCATCATGGAGGTCACGGAGGACAGCATGTTCTCCATATTGTATGCCGAACAGGTGTATTTCGGATTGTTGGCGTACAGCCGTTTCATATAGGATTCAATCCGGTCCGTAAACGCATGGGTGTCGTTCACATTCTTCAGCTTGATTTCAAACGAGGAGTAGTTCTGGTTATCCGACGTTTCCTTGGCAACGCTGACCGGAATGTAAAGCGTTGTGCTGATGTCCTTGTCCGCGACGGCAGCTCCGCCGAACCCCTGCTGAACATATTTGTACACGCCGACGATCGTATAGGATTCCACGCCGTCGCTTGTATCCACGTTGATTTTTTGGCCGAGCGGATCGGTTTCACTGCCGAACATGTTGGAGACCAGCTTATCGGAAACCACAGCGACCCTCCGGTTTCCGCTGATATCACGGTCCGTCAGGAATCTGCCCTTCTGAACATCGACATTTTCAACCGAACCGAAACCCGGATTTGCCCCGTAAATCGTAACATTCGCGTACTTATGCCCATCCTGTGCCTTGCCGCTGCCGACGGATTCGTAAAGGGCGAGATCGCTGATTTCATTGGAGAATTTTTTCTTCACCTGCTCAATCTGATCGAAGGTCAGCAGGTCGCTGTCGTCCATTTTCTCCGTTCCCGATCCGTTCATCTGCCCGTAAATGCTGTCGTTTCCGTTCGGCGCGACATAGACGTAAATGTTATTTGCCCCAAGGCCCGCCATGGTATCGGAGACATTATTCGTCACCGCGTCCCCGATGGAAACAATCGCAATGACCGACCCGATGCCGATAATGATGCCGAGCATCGTCAAAAATGCGCGAACCTTGTTCGCCCTCAGACCCGCGACCGCAAGAATGACGTTTTCTTTCAGGAACATTACACCGCCGCCTTTCCGGAACCGGGCCTGTCGTCGACAATCATTCCGTCGTGCAGCGTCACAACCCGGTTGGTTTCCTCCGCCAGCTCGGGGTTGTGCGTAATCAGGACGATTGTCTTCCCGTCTTCCTCATGCACCTTGTGGAACAGGTCCATGACCATTCGCCCGGTCTCGGAATCCAGCGCGCCCGTCGGTTCATCCGCCAGCAGGATGGCCGGGTCGTTCGCCAGTGCGCGGGCGATGGCGACGCGCTGCTTCTGCCCGCCGGAAAGCTCGTTCGGCTGGTGATCCATGCGGTCCCCCATCCCCACCAAACTCAAAAGCTCTTTCGACCGTTCCACGCGCTTTTTGCGGTCCATACCCGCGTAAAGCATCGGCAGCTCCACATTTTTCAACGCGTTGTTGCGGGGAATCAGGTTAAAGGTCTGAAAAACAAACCCGATTTTTTTATTACGGACATCCGACAGCTGATTGTCGTTCATCCGTTTGATGGAAATCCCGTCCAGGATATATTCCCCCGACGTGGGGCGGTCCAACACGCCGATCATGTTCATCAGCGTACTTTTTCCGGAACCGGAAGCCCCCACAATGGCAATGAAGTCCCCTTCTTCCACTTCCAGAGAAATACTTTTCAGAATGTGCAGCTCATTCGGCGTTCCGATATAATAATTTTTAATGATTGAATTCATCTGGATGATCGTCCGGCTCATTTTTGGGCCTCCCCTGCCAACTGAAGCGTATCACCCGCGGAAATACCGTCCGAATTTCCGATGATAAGCATTCCGTCTTTCAGCCCGTCGCCGGAGATTTCAACCGAAACATCGGTTTCAAGGCCCGTGGTAACCGGAATTTCCTTCGCCTTATAAAGAGCGCCGGCTTTTCCCGCAACCATGATGACGTTGCCGCCGTCCTTTTGCAGCAGGGCATCATACGGAACAACAAAAACATTTTTCTTTTCCCGAATCACAATGTCCATACGGGCTTTCATCCCGATGCGAAGGGACGGATTCCGGTCGTCTACAGATACCTTCGCTGCATAAGTAACGTTTCCGGTTCCTTCCGTCGACGCGGTTGCGGCCGGAGCGATGGTTGTAACCGTACCCTTGATTTTCGCATCCCCCGTCGCGTCGGTCTGAATGGTCACGGGGTCGCCTGACTTTACGCTCGCCGCATCCATTTCTTTGATCTGCGTGTCTACAATCAGATCGCCCGTATTCTCAATAACAAACATGACTCCGGTCGGCACAGCCCCGACCGTCGCGCTTTTCACCGTAACAGTGCCGTCCGCCGGCGCTGTAATCACGGAATCCTCAAGGTTTTTCTTCAGCTTTTCCAGCCCGACATCCGCGCTTTTGTCCGCCGCCTTCAGCACCGCGCTGTCATAGGCTTCCTTTGCTGTTTTCAGATCCTGATCCGCCTGATTCTGCGCGATCGTCAGCGATTTCTGCGCTTTATCATAATCACTTTGCGCCTGTTCCATCGCCGTTTTGGAAATCTGACCGCTTTCATACAGCAGCTTTTGATAGTTATAGTTATCCGCGGCGGTTTTCAGCGCGGCCTGAGCCGTCACAACGCCGTTGTTCAGCCCGTTGTTGTACAGGTACAGCGCATTATCATAGCTTCTTTTGGCCTGCGCGAGAGCAAGCGCTGCGCTCTTACTTGAGTCGTCCGTCGTGTACTTCTGCTGCTCGACATCCTTTTCCAGCGTCGCGGTATCCAAAACCGCCAGAACGTCTCCCTTTTTCACTTTGTCGCCGACCTCCACGCTGACGGTCTTAACCGGATAGGTCAGAGTCGTATATACATTGTGGGAATCGTTGCTGTGAACCGTCCCGGACACGGCCACGGTATCCTGAAGGTTCGTTTTTTCCAGCTTGGTGGTTGTAATATTGGTATGTATGTTCTTGGATTTGGCGCGCACGGAGCAGGAGTACGCTCCCACCCCCAGAACCAAAACCGCTACCAGCAATATCGCCGCTGTTTTTTTCGTAAACCTATATTTTTTCGGTATTAATTTCATGTATTCAGCTCCCTGTTAAAATCCATTTTTTTTGTTGATATAGCTCAGATAACTGGTAAACAGGGTATTCCGGTCGTCGGCGAGCGTGCTTTGCAGGGTTTTCAATTCTTTGGTTTTATCGTCAACCGATTTCTGACTGGAGTAACCGAGGGAAAGCGCTTTGTTTTCCTGTGTGAGTTCCGCCTGTTTTCGCTGTACCTGATCCAAAGCCTGCTGGTAAACCGTATATGCGCTGGTCATGGAATCATAAAGCTTTTGAAACGCAGCCTCTTCCGATGTTCTAGTCTGCTTCACTGCAATGTCTGCGTTTTCAATGGCAAAATTGGTTGTGTTGACCTTATCGTCCGCCTGATTATAGTGAATCAATGCGGTCTTAATCGCAGAGCTGTTGCCTTCCATTACAATCAGATCGGCACTGTAGTTAATGGAAGGAATCACACTGAAGTCTAAATCTCCTTCGGCCACTGGCTTAATATCCATAGTAAATCCATTCGGCAGATTCAGTGTGGTTTTCAGTGCCTTTCTCATCTGGATCAGCTGATTGTTAATCTGGTTCACATTGTTTTGCGCCTCATTATACTGATCCAGCAGTCCGTCGCAGGTCTGCTGAGACGCGTACCCACTGGAGAGCGACTGCTGAGACACTACAAGTGCCTGTCTTGCATTTTCTGCGGTCGTCTGCGCCGCAACCAATTTGTCGTTTAATGCGCAAAACTCAAGATAATCCTCTTTCGCGCTCAATATAGCTTTCCGAATGTTTCCTTCATTTTCAATCTGTGTAAGATGATAAGCGTCTTTCGCCGAGTCCGTGTCTTGGTCACTGGTATCCTTTTCATGCTGCGCGTCCCGTATGCTGTTCTCATAGGTTTTTACATCCAGGTTATAGGTTGACATAATATCTTCGATGCTGCCGAGCGAAACCTCGACCGTTTGCTTCTGGTCCGAAGACTGTGCCGTGTCTTGCGCATAAGCAGGAACCGTGGCGCCCGCCGCCAAGGTGAGCATCAGTAAAAGGGCAATCCCTTTTTTCATCATTTTACTCCTTTCCGAAATCAGCGAATTTCCGGTCAATAACCTAAATCATACTGCGAATTTTATGATTGTCAACAGAAGCCGAGCAAAATAAACCGGTTTGTTATTGTATTAACGTTCTAATACAATCATACGCTAAAATCATGTTTTGTCAACCACTTTTCATAATTTTCTAAAATTTGATGGAATTTCAACGAATCAGATCTTTCCCGTAGAATATAAATTGGTAATCTTCCCTTATTATAACGACTCAGCAAAAAATTTCACTTCAAAATACCAAGGAGCCGGGCAATGCGCCCGGCTCCTACAATGGCCAAAATATTTTTAATGTCTTTTTTATCGGAATCCGGCGATGATCACCCCGATACCGACCACCACGGCAATCAGACCGAGCCCGACCGCCGTCAAGCGGGATTTCTGCAGAACTTTTTCCGCCTGTTCCTCCGATTTGTAAGTGACCAGAGAACGCCTCTCGCCGGAGGACGCCGCGATATGGTACCGCCTCGCGTGCCGGTACAGTTCCCCGGCGATGTTCAAAGGCTGGTTCACATGGTAAAAATACTCCAGAACATGGTATCCGGCAATATCGGAACCAAGCCTCGGAAAAAATCGCCGGCAGCTTTTCAGGTGCCTGTCCATCCATTTGGAATTTTTCTCCTCATAGCTGTCGCAGGCGGAAAGCAGCTCCGCCCGGTCGCCGAAGCTTTCCAGATCCACATAGATCTTTTCATCCGACGTGGAATCCATAATATAAAAATCATCCGGGCCCGATTCCCGGTACTCTTCGGTCTGCTCCAGATTGGCAGCGGACCGGAGTCCCCGCCTCTGCCCGCCGCTTTTTTCACGGCACGAATACGAAACGGTTTGATAGCAGGCCGCCGGGCGTTCGGTCACGGGGGCAACGGCCGGGCGGTCCGTTCTGGCGAGGCCGTAAAGCTCCACGGGAAGCCTTGCGCCCGGATCCTCTTTCAGCTTCCGGTTCAGCGCTGCGACGGCTTCTTCGATCGGAACCGGGCGGACCGGCTCCGCCGGCGGCGCCGAAGCCGCCTTGCGCTCCGCCTTTTTCATCATAAAAACCGCGCCGGCGATTCCGGCAAGGATCACCAGGATTCCAATGGCAGTCTGCATCTCGTTTCCCCCCGACTGTTTTTCTCCATTGGATATTTTAGCATGTTTCGCAGTCTGATTCAATGGAAAACGGGCCGGTTTCAGATTTACTCCAGTTTTGTCAGCATCTGAACCACGACGGTGATATCGTCGTCATGCCCGTCCCTGCGGTTCGATATCGCACGAGAGACGATCGTTTCGGCAAGCTCCTGCGGCAGACGGCCGTTCCACTTCTCCGCCTCTTCACAGATCCATTCCGCGCCGGAGGAAAGCGCCCCGTCGGTCATCAGAATCAGAAGATCCCCGTCCGCAAGCGTTTCGGAGGATTTTGCAAACCGCGTTTCGTTCAGGATGCCGATCGGCAGGCTGGGGGTGTCGATCACCGCCGCGTGCCCGTTCCGCCGCAGAATCGCGGACGGCGCTCCGGCTTTGAACAGCTCGGCACGGCCATTGAACAGATCCACCGCGGCAATGTCCATAGTGGCGAGCGATTCGTCACCTGATTTCACCAGAAGGGCCGAGTTCACAATTTTCAGCGCGGCGTCGAATCCGATTCCCGCTTTGATCAGACGCGTCATAATACCGCAGGCCATCGCTCCGTCCACTGCGGCCCTGCCTCCCGTCCCCATTCCGTCGCTCAGGACGGCGATCTGACGGCCGTTGCCGTCGGAGAACATTTCCCAGCTGTCGCCGCAGAGTTTGCCGTTTCCGCAAACATGCTGGGCGCATCCGGACTTGATGCGAAAGACAGGCATTTCCGTCATCTGAATCCGGCATTTTCCGCCCGCCGTGGTGACGCACGGCGGCTGGAACGTGCGGGAACAGGCGCGGGAAATCTCCTCGGTCAGCTCGGCCTTGCTCAGCCGCGCGCAGTCCACCGGACCCGATACGATTTCAACCGACATGCGCCCGAACCGGTCCGTTCTGCAGCTGACGTCGAACGACTGAATCCCGGCGAGACGCAGCGTTTCCTCCACCTTTTGCGCCGCCGCGTAGTCAAAAAGGTCGTACAGCTCCAGTTCGGAAGCCATCTCCTCCAGCATGCTGCTCGTCGTTTCAAACTGAACCGCGACGACGTCCCGCACCTGCTGCGCGCGGCCCTCCGCGGCGGCGCGGACCACATATTCACCGTAGTTGCGGTTCACGGCGTCCGCAAGCAGATTCAGGCGGCCGCAGTGCGAAGCGAACGGCTGGCTGAAATCCTCGCGCTGAATCTGGCCCTTTTCCTTCAGCTTTCCCGAAAGATCGTTAAACGCGTTCATGCTGTCGGTGAAATTCCGGTCCCAGCAATAAGCGTTCAGTCCGCAGGTGCGGCAGACCTCGTCCGCGGCCTTGTGGTAAACGCTGCTGATGTCCGGAGAGCAGACGACCTGCAGCTTTTTGGAGACCTCCTCGACGGATTCCGAGACGCTGCCCAGCGCCTTCGCGGCGAAATCCAGCTTCATGATCACCGAACGGCGCAGACCCTCCGCACGGGACGAATCGTCGCCTCGCGAGAAAATTCCGACAAGGCCGCTGCCGGTTTTGGCCGGAAGCAGCATATATATGACGGTCGCCGCCATCACCTCGTAAAGGCCGCTCACCACCGCCGCCTGATTCCCGACCTGAAGGGAAGCGACGGTATTTGCCGCCACAAACGCGCAGGCGGACGCAAGCCGGCCCACCGGCGAGAACAGCCCGGCCATCAGGCCGCCCAGAGCGTAAGCGCCGGAAAGATAATTCAGGCCCGCCGTGGAAAGGCTGAACGCGATCCCGGCCGCAACGCCGGAAACGCTTCCGCCGCTGACCCCGCCGTACCGCGCGGCAAACAGAATCGCCAGCACCGCGAGGACCCGGCCCGCCGATACTCCCCCAACGGATAAGCCGGACAGGGAGAGGATCAGAAGCCCCGCCGAAAACGCGGCGCACGTGGTCTCCTGCGCGCTCCATTCACCGGGGCTGCGGCCCGACTCCCAGACGGAGACCGTCCGGCGGAAGAAATAGGCCGCCGCGCCCGCCAGCATGGCTTCCGCCACGTACATGGCGGTCGTCGCGGTCCCGGAACCATTGACCAGCGCCACGCTCATCCCGGTTGCCAGCACCGGCAGAAACGCAACCGCCGGCGCGAACGCGGGATGCGAGCGAAGACGCACAAGATCGTTCAGGGTCCAGCGAATCGCCGCGGCAGCCAGCAGCGCGGCCAGATAGTGAACCGGGACCGTAACGGCCGAGGGAAGAAGATACCCCGCGGCACTGCCAAGAATCGCGCTCCACAGGACCGAATAGGGCATCGCCGCCGCCGCCGCAACGCCGAACGGCGCGTACTGCCCGAAAACGGTTCCCCGCGCGAAAAGCATTCCCGCCGTAAAAGCCGTAAGATGCCGCGCGGCCGTCCTTGCCGGGACAGCAGCCGCCGCGGAAAGTCGGATACGCCGGATGTTTTCCTTTGCCATGGATCTATCACCGCCATTGTTTATTGGAACAACTTGTCCCCAAATTGACCTAAGTCTATTATACGATTTGTATTTAGACCATATTGTCATAACATGGCGTAAAATAATGGCGAAAAGAATCGGATAAAACCAAATTATCATTTATTAGGATTTATCTGGCAACCGGAGGGAAACTGTGTTAGAATAAGGAATAAAATATTCAGTAGGAAAGGTCGATCATTATGGAATACCAATTTTCCAGGCGCGTGTTGGAACTTAAGCCTTCTGCAATCCGGGAAATCTTTAAGTATGCCGCCGATCCGCAGGTCATTTCACTCTCCGCCGGGAATCCCGCTCCGGAAGCGTTCCCGGTTCATGAAATCGCGGAAATTTCAGCGGAAATTCTGGCTCAGCGCCCGATCGACGCTCTTCAGTACGGCACGACGGAGGGCTACACGCCCCTGCGCAGGCATCTTGCCGCCTATTTGAAAGAAACGTCCGGAATCGGTTCGGACGGCGACGACCTGATCATTACAAGCGGCGCGCAGCAGATCATGGATCTGTTTACAAAATCCGTCGTCGACGAAGAGGACACCATTGTGTGCGAAGCCCCGAGCTTCCTCGGCGCGCTGAACACCTACCGTTCCTACCGGGCGAAACTGCGCGGCGTGCCGATGGAATCGGACGGAATCAGCCTGGAAGGCCTGGAACAGGCATTAAAGGAGGAAAAGCGGGCAAAATTCATCTACACCATCCCGAACTTTCAGAATCCGACCGGCGCGACCATGAGCCTTGCAAAGCGGCACGGAATGTATGAGCTCGCAAAGAAATACGGCTTGATGATCCTGGAGGATAACCCTTACGGCGATCTGCGTTTTCAGGGGGAGGATCTTCCGTCCATCAAGTCTTTCGACACGGAGGGCATCGTCCTCTACTCCGGCACTTTTTCCAAGGTCGTTGCGCCCGGCATCCGCGTTGGGTACGCGGTCGGTCCGAAACCGGTTCTTCAGAAAATGATCGTATGCAAGCAGGGCGAGGACGTGCACACCAACATTTGGGGCCAGATGCTCTGCGACGAGCTGATGACAAAATACGATTTTGGCGCGCACCTTGCCCGTCTGCGCGAGGTATACCGCAAAAAATCGAAGGTCGCCGTCGATGCGATGAATCGATGGCTTCTGCCGAAAATCACCTATCTGCCGATCGAGGGCGGCCTGTTTTTCTGGTGCACCCTGCCGGACGGAATCGATATGCTCGAATTTGTCAAACGCGCGATTGACCACAAGGTCTGCGTCGTGCCCGGCAACGCCTTTCTGACCGACGAATCAAAGCCCTGCCAATCGTTTCGCATCAATTACACCACGCCGACCGACGAAAACCTCGTGCGCGGCATTCAGCTTTTAGGGGAAGTCGCAAGCGACATGATCCCGTAAAAGCGTCAATATGGAGGCATCAGTTTTAATGAAACCGGAAAAAAACGAAAACACCAAAAAGGTCATCTTCAGCGCGATTCAGCCGAGCGGCACCATCACACTCGGCAATTATCTCGGCGCGCTGAAAAACTGGATTGAGCTGCAGGACGAATACGAATGCATCTATGCGCTCGCGGATCTGCACACCATTACGGTGCGGCAGGAGCCCGCAAAATTCCGCCGCAATACGCTTGAAGCGTACGCACTGCTGCTCGCCTGCGGCATCGACCCGCAGAAAAGCCCGTTTTTCATTCAGAGCCAGGTACCGGAGCACGCCCAGCTCGCGTGGGTTCTGAACTGCTACACGCAGTTCGGCGAGCTGCAGCGCATGACGCAGTTTAAGGATAAATCCCAGAAGCACCCCGACAACATCAACGCCGGTCTGTTCACCTACCCAAGCCTGATGGCGGCAGACATTCTGCTTTATCAGGCCGACCTAGTCCCGGTCGGCGTGGACCAGAAGCAGCACATCGAGCTGACCCGCAACATCGCCGACCGCTTCAACGGTCTGTACGGCCAGACGTTCAAGCTGCCGGAGGGGTATATTCCGGAAACGGGCGCAAAAATCATGTCTTTGCAGGACCCCGCCCGTAAGATGAGTAAATCCGATGAGAACGTGAACGCCTCCATCGCGGTTCTGGACCGCCCGGAGGATATCATGCGCAAATTCAAGCGCGCCGTGACGGACAGCGAAGCCTGCGTGCGCCGCGCCCCGGGCAAAGACGGGGTCAACAATCTGATGGGCATCTATTCCTGCGTGACGGGACGCACCGACGGGGAAATCGAAGCGGAGTTTGCCGGAAAGGGTTACGGCGACTTTAAGACGGCGGTCGGCGAGGCGGTCGCGGAGCATCTTCGCCCCATCCGTGAGAAGTTCGACGACTATATGAAGAATAAAGACTATCTGGAACAATGTTACGCCGAAGGCGGGCGGAAAGCGGAGGTTATCGCCCGCAAAACGCTGCGCAAGGTCATGAAAAAGGTTGGTTTTCTGCAGTAGAACGCTCTGATTTGGGTGGAACAGGGGTTGTTGCAAAATAGCCCTATTCAGGACTTATGTAAAAAAATGCGTCTTGATCCGGCCTATAAAAGCCGTTTCAAGACGCATTCTCTTGTTTTTAAGGCTGTTACTTTGCGAAATTGCTCTCACTAATTCATTTTGCAACAGCCCTTTATGGTTTGTTTTGTTTCAGGCTTCGCGCATATAAAAACTGAAGAATCAGGGAAGCCGTGATCAGAACGGCGCATTCCGTCGACCCCGTTCCCGTAACAGCGTTGTGAATCGCGGCCGCGACCGCGGCCGCCGAAAAAGCCCACGCAAGAATCATAATGGCTCTATTTCTTTGCATTCCGTTCCCCTCTCCCCTGTTAAGCCGTGCTTTAGCGCCTGAGATAATCAAGGCTGCCAATCGTCTCACAGTTTCGCAGAAAAACACGCGGAACCCGCTTGGACACACCGCAAACCAGTTCATAGTTAATTGTTCCAACCTGAGAAGCCAACTCATCCACCGGAAGGGCGGCGCCGTCCGTGCCGAATACCGTAACCGTGTCCCCCGCCTTCACATCCGGAATTTTTGTTACGTCCAGCATCAGCTGATCCATGCAGACCCTGCCGATGATCATTGCCCTCTGCCCACGCACCAGCAGCTCCGCGGACTGAAACAGACTTCTCGGGTAACCGTCCGCGTAACCAATCGGTACCGTGGCCACCTTCATCTCTTCCTGAGAGATAAATTTGCGTCCGTAGCTCACCGAGGTCTGGGCGGGGACCGTCTTGACAAGCGCTACAACACTTTTCAGCTGCATGACGGGAATCAGCGGCGCGGGATTTCGGATGCAGCCGGACGGCATCAGGCCGTAGAGGATGATGCCGGGGCGCGCCATGTCCATCTGCATCTCCGGATAATCGAAGATCGCCGCGGAATTGGCGCAGTGACGAATCCGGAATGATATGCCGCGCCGATTCAGCTTTTCGATTGCATCGCGGAAATTGTGAGCCTGCATTCGGGTATAGTCACGTCCGTTCTCGCCCTCGTCCGCCACCGCGAAATGCGTGAAAACTCCCTCAGGGTCGATTCCGGGCAGCGCGCAGGCGCGTTCGATTTCGTCCAGCGAACCGCCGTCACGCTCCGGATGCTGATACAAAAATCCGACCCGGCTCATGCCGGTGTCCAGAGAAATATGTACCTTTACGGAGGCCCCGGCCTTCACGGCCCGCTCGCTCAGCGCAGCCGCGTACTCGCCGCCGACCATCGCCTGCGAAATATTCAGCCGGGCAAGCTCCGCCGCCATTTCGGGCGGCGTGTAACCCAGAATCAGAATCGGCAGCTTGATGCCCGCCCTGCGCAGCTGCCTCGCCTCTTCAAAATTGGAAACCGCGAACCAGTCCGCGCCCAGCTTTTCATATTCCGCCGCAAGGCGCTCAGCGCCGTGGCCGTAGGCGTCCGCCTTAACCACACAGCAAACCTTTGTTTCAGCGCGCAGCCTCTTTTTAATCTCCCGGTAATTGTGTTCCACGGCGTCCAGGCTGATTTCAGCCCACGTCCGCTTCAAAATATTTTCCGTCACACCGACCGCCAGCTTTCAGACTACTCATACTTGTTTATTTAAAATAGTTCACGCCGGATTCAAACAGCTTCTGGTCTTTCTTTCCCGGAACGTTTTGGTACAGATTTTCACCCATCCGCTCCGAATGGCTCATTTTCCCAAGGATTCGCCCGTCAGGGCTGGTGATTCCCTCCACCGCGCAGACAGAGCCGTTCGGGCTCCATTCGGAAGCTCCGCTCGGTACGCCGCCCGGCGTGCAGTACTGCGTCGCGACCTGTCCGTTTGCGATCAGACCGCTCATCACATCCTCGCCCGCGACAAAGCGGCCTTCCCCATGGGAAATCGGAACGGCGAACACGTCGCCCGCGTTCACCCCCGCGAACCATGGGGATTTTACCGAAGCCACACGCGTGTACACCATGCGGGAGATATGCCTTCCGATGCTGTTAAAGGTCAGGGTCGGCGCATGCTCCGACGGCGCCGTAATTCTGCCGTAGGGAACAAGCCCCAGCTTAATCAGCGCCTGGAACCCGTTGCAGATTCCCAGCATCAGGCCGTCTCTTTTGGTAAGCATCTGCTCAACCGCTTCCGCGATTCGCGGATTCCGGAACGTCGTCGCAATGAATTTACCCGAACCGTCCGGCTCGTCGCCGCCCGAGAAGCCCCCCGGAATCATAATGATCTGTGAACGAGAAATCGCCTCCGCCATCCGTTCGATGGTTTCTTCAATATCATTCGGCGTCAGATTTCTCACGACCAGAACCTCCGGTACGGCCCCGGCCTTTTCAAACGCGCGGGCGCTGTCGTATTCGCAGTTCGTGCCCGGGAACACCGGAATGAATACGCGGGGCTTCGCCGTTTTGATCGAAGGCGCCGCCTCGCTGCGTTCCGTGCAGAGCGGAACGTCTCTAATTTTGGTGCCCGGCGCCGCGGCAGGGAATATTTTGTCCAGCGTGCCGTTCCACGCGCTGATCAGCCGTTCAAGGCTAAGCGCCGTGTCTCCCAGCTCCACCTGAGGCTGCTCTATCGTATGGCCCAGCGTGAGAAACGCCAGATTCTGAACCGGCGTCTCCTCGTCCAGTTCCACAAGAATCGCGCCGGAAGCCGGGGCAAACAGGCACTGTGGACTCAGGACCGGCGGATTGAAGCGGAAACCGATCTTGTTGCCGAAGCACATGCGCGCCACGGCGGCGGCCGCGCCGCCCTCTTTTACGACGGAGGCGGACCGGACTCCGCCCTCCCGAACAAGGTGAACCACCGCGGCATAATAAGCCTTCAGCTTCTGCCAGTTTGGCAGAAGCGTCTCCGGGTCCTCCGGGAGCGGAAGCAGCAAAACCTTGGAACCGGCTTTTTGGAACGCCGCGGAAACGGTCTTGCTCTTTTTGGTCATCGCCACCGCGAAGCTGACCAAAGTCGGCGGAACGCTGATGGATTCAAACGTACCGCTCATGCTGTCCTTGCCGCCGATGGACGGAACGCCGAGCCCGATCTGCGCGGAAAGCGCGCCGAGCAGCGCGGCGGTGGGTTTGCCCCAGCTTTTCGGGTCGTTCGTCATCCGTTCGAAATATTCCTGAAAGGTCAGCCGCGCCGAAAGCGGGTCCGCGCCGAGCGCCGCGAGCCTCGACAGGCTCTCGACCACCGCGTAGGCCGCGCCGTGAAACGGCGAGAAACGGGAAATTCCCGGGATAAAGCCGTAGCTCATCGCGGTCGCATCGTCGCTGGCGCCGGCGACCGGCAAACCCGCGACCATGCCCTCTTCCGGGGTCAGCTGGTAGGTGCCCGCGAACGGCATCAGGACCGTCTGGGCGCCGATGCTCGCGTCGAAGCGCTCGGAAAGTCCCTTTTGCCCGCAAACTTCCAAACGGGAAAGGTTCGTTTCAAACGCCTGCGCCAGCGAAAGCCCCTCAAGGCACTCCGGAACCCTTTCGCGGTAGTTCTGCTTTGGGTCGACGGCCGAAATCAGGGCATCGGCGTTCTGGGTAACGCCGTTCGTGTTCAGGAAAGATCGGGCAATATCGACAATTTTGTCTCCGCGCCACGTCATGCGGAGCCTCGGCTCTTCTTTCACGACGGCCACAACGGTCGCGACGAGATTTTCCCGCGCCGCGGCTGCGACAAAGGCTTCCGTGTCGCCGGGGGCCAGCACCACCGCCATGCGCTCCTGCGATTCCGAAATGGCAAGCTCCGTTCCGTCGAGTCCCTCGTATTTTTTCGGAACCTTGTCAAGATCGATGCTCAGGCCGTCCGCCAGTTCGCCGATCGCGACACTGACGCCGCCCGCGCCGAAATCGTTGCAACGCTTGATCATTTTGGCGACCTTCGGGTCGCGGAACAGACGCTGGATCTTGCGCTCTGTGGGCGGGTTGCCCTTCTGAACCTCCGCGCTGCACACCTCGATGGACTGCTGCGTGTGCGCCTTGGAGGAGCCGGTCGCCCCGCCGCAGCCGTCGCGTCCTGTCGCCCCGCCCAACAGAACGATCACGTCCCCGGGCGCCGGAACACCGCGCATTACGTTTTCTTTGGGGGACGCGCCGATCACCGCGCCGATTTCCATGCGCTTCGCAACATAGCCGGGGTCGTAAAGCTCCGTGACCTGCCCCGTGGCAAGGCCGATCTGATTCCCGTAGGAGCTGTATCCCTGCGCCGCGCCGGTCGTGATCTTGCGCGTCGGCAGTTTGCCCTTTCTGGTCTTTTCAAACGGCACGCGCGGATCGCCGGAGCCGGTGACGCGCATCGCCTGATAGACGTACGCCCTGCCGGAAAGCGGGTCGCGGATCGCGCCGCCCAGGCAGGTCGCCGCGCCGCCGAACGGTTCGATCTCCGTCGGATGGTTGTGGGTTTCGTTTTTAAACTGCACCAGCCATGTCTGAACCTTTCCGTCCACCGTAACCGGTACTTCAATCGAACAGGCGTTGATCTCTTCGCTTACGTCAAGGTCGGGGATCAGGCCGCGCTTTCTCAGCAGCTTCATCCCGATGACCGCCATGTCCATCAGGGATACCGGCCGATCGGTTCTTCCGTAAACCTCGTCGCGGGCGTGATAGTATTCCGCGAGCGCGTCCTCGATCACCGCGCTCAGCGCGGAGCGTTCCACCGTGATGCGGTTCAGGCGGGTCAGAAACGTCGTATGGCGGCAGTGGTCGCTCCAGTAGGTGTCGATCACGCGCAGTTCCGTGACGCTTGGGTCCCTCTTTTCCGCGTCGCGGAAATAATCGCGGCAGAACAAAAGATCCTCCCGGCTCATGGCGAACCCCATCGAGCGGTGATATTCAAAAAGCCGCCCATCGTTCCAGGAGGTGAATCCTTCCACACGAGCGACATCCTCAGGCACCTTTGCCTCGGAATCGAGTGTTTCCGGCTTGCTCATGGAAGCAAGGCGGCTTTCAACCGGGTTGATCAGATAATTTTCAATTTTCAAAAGATCTTCCGGATTCAATTCACCTTTGACCGCGACGAGTTTCGCCGTCGCAACCTGCGGCCGCTCTCCCTGCGTCAGCAGCTGGACACACTGAGCCGCTGAATCCGCCCTCTGATCGTACTGCCCGGGAAGATACTCCGTCGCAAAGGCTCTGTACCCCTCCGGCAAAGGATATTCCTCTTCGTACACTAAATCAACATTTGGTTCCGAAAGGATGGTGTCCCTTGCCGCCTCATATTCTTTGCCTGAAATTCCGGAAAGATCGTAACGGTTGACGATTTTGACGTCTTCCACGGAAGTCAGGCCAAGGTTTTCCATCAGGTCCGCGCACAGATGCCGCGCCTCTGAGTCAAACCCCGGCTTTTTTTCCACAAAAACACGGATGACTTCTGACATTTTTTCCCCCAATTCCGCCGGCTGAACGGCTGAATTTCGATCCGATTCATCATTCAGATTTTGTCCAACTTATTTTAGCATAACCGGCGGAGATATAAAAGAGCGAAATGCACCAATTTTCGCGGATTCGAACGGAAAGGGTTGGCACTCCCAGGTCCCTGCAAAAACTTATGAGATTTTCGCGGCGTCCCTCATCAAAGCGGACGCGAGCTTTCCGGCGGAAGCAATGCTTGAATTCTGATTTTCAACCAGAACCGCAAACGCGAACGGAGTCTTTTCGTCGGAAGAAAATCCAACCATCCAGCAGTTCGGCTTTTTTCCGTTGCCGACTTCCCCGGTTCCGGTTTTCGCCGAAACCTTCATGCCGGGGAACAGACCGTCTCCGTAATCCGACGTAACGTCATAACGCATATAAGTTTTAAGTTTTGCGGCGGTCTCAGGGCTGAGCAGCTGCTCGCCCGTTTTTGAGGAACCGGTTGCCGTTCGGAATCCAAAAGAATTGGTGACATTTTGGACCAGATACGGCTGCACATAGGTTCCTCCGTTTGCAATCGCTCCCATCAGGATCATCATGTGATAGGGGTTGGCAAGGTCGGTGAACTGCCCCACGCCGGACCAGCCAAGCTCCTGCGGCTGGGCGCCGTTTACATTGTACACGCTTTTCGCGGACGGGATTCCCTCCAAGACAAAGGTGCGGTTGAAGCCCATTTCGTTCGCCATTGCGGTCATCGTGTTCGCGCCCAGCTCAATGGCGATCTGCGAAAACGCCACGTTGGAGGATTTGGCGAGCGCGTTTTTAAAATCCAGTTTCCCGTACGCCCTCACATCCGTGATCTTGTTCCCGTTGATCGTGACGCTGCCGTTGCAGTTCCAGGTACGGCTGTCCAGGTCTTTGATGTGTTCAATCGCGGCGGCGGAAGTCACCAGCTTGAAAATCGAGCCGGGGGTCAGGGAGGAGGACAGCACCTTGTTGACGAACACGCCGCTGTATTTGCCTGTTTGATCGGTTGTCAGGTCTTTCGGCGGATTTGCCGGGTCATAGTCCGGCGTGCTGACCATACAGAGCAGTTCCCCGGTTTTATAATTGTAAAGGGCCGCGGCGCCGTCCCGGCTGCCAAGCTGCTGACGGGCCAGCCTGCACAGGCCGCTGTCCAGAGTAAGCCGGAGGTCGTTTCCGGAAGACTGCCCCGTCGGGGAGGCAAGCCCCGTCACAAAATTGTAGCCGGAAAGCTCCGCGCGGAAACTGTACTGAACGCCTGTGGAGATGTATCCCTGCGTATCCCCGACCGCATGCAGCATCGCCCTGCGGACGGTCTCGTCGTCGCTGTACACCCGTTTGCCGTTATCGCTTTCGGCCAGAACCACACCGTTCCGGTCCAGCACACGCCCCTCGGCGGAAACCGAGCTCCCGCCGGAAATGTGCTTGTTGAACGGCTGAACGGCCCAGTTGCCGCCGTTGACAAACAGTCCGTAGAGAAACACGCAAAGTCCGGCGGCAAAGCCCGCGCAGAGAATATAAAGAATAAAAGAGCGCGTCCCGGTCGTTTTCATGGTTTTCTCCTCCTGCGCACCGCATAGGTCCGCTCATCCCCGGCCTTGATAAAGGCCAGAAGCCCCCAGACGGACACCATGCTGGAACCGCCCATGCTGATAAACGGAAGCGTTACCCCGGTCAGGGGAAGAACGTCCGTGGCGCCGAAAATATTCAGGCAGGCCTGAAACAGCAGCATGCCCGCCGCCGCGCAGGAGGAAATGGAATAGAGCGTCGAACGGCTCCGAGTCGCGTCGGAGCGCGCGTAAAGCAGCAGACCCGCGACGGACAGCACCGCGATCAGCGCGAGAATCAGTCCCAGTTCCTCGCAGAGCATCCCGAAAACCAGGTCGCTTTGGGCCGCGAACACCGATTTTAAACTGCCGCGCCCCAAACCCACGCCGAACAGCCCGCCGGAGGCGGAATAACTCAGCACTCTGGTCTGCTGGTAGCCCGAGTCGCTCGCGTGCTCCCAGACATGCCCCCAGACCGCAAACCGCTGCGCGACATAGGGCCGGAATTTCAAAATCAGGAACGCGCCGAGCCCGGCCACCGAACAGATCAGCGCAATGGTGCGAAGGCTGCCGGACCGCATAAACGCGATAATCAAAAAGGTCACAAAGAAAATGCAGGCTGTGCCGAAATCTTTCATCAGGAACAGCGCGCCCATGCACACCGCCGAAAAAGCAATGAACCCCGTCAGGTTCCGCGCGGTCTGCAGCCTGTCCAGCGTGGAGGCGCCGACAAAAATAAAGGCGATTTTAATCAGTTCCGACGGCTGAACGGTGACAGGGCCGAGTTCGATCCAGTTTTTTGCGCCATTATATTCCCTGCCCAGCAGCAGATTCGCGGCAAAAAGCAGAATCGCCAGCACACCGATCGCGACGCGCCACCGCATCGCCCGGTCAAGATCGCCTAAAAACCAGATCATTGCGCAGAACAAAACCATTCCGGCTGCAAGCGCCGCAAGCTGAAACCAGGTTTCCTTGACATTTGTTCCGGAAATCAGCAGAATTCCGATTCCGCTGTTCAGAAAGGCGATGGTTTCCAGCTCAAAGCTGACGCGGCCCAGCACTTTTCTGGAAAAGAAGTAAAGTCCCCATTCCAGCAGCAGCAGAATTCCCAGCGGAGCAAGCGGCGGCAAAACGGGCTTGTCCCCCGCAAAGCATGCCTGCGCCCCCAGCAAAATCTGTACGACGGTGACCGCGAGCATCAGCGCCGCGGGGGGGGCAGCCGGCCCGCGCGGGCGTTTGGACGGTTTCAGGCCGCTCACGTCCGCGGTGCGTTTGAGCATCAGCGCGGTGGACCCCATCGCGACGGTATCCCCGGGCAGGATCGGAGCATTCTGCCGGACTTTTTTGCCGTTGATGAATGTGCCGGCCTTCGAATCGGTATCCGTGACAAGCCATCCGCTTTCCCGGCGGAACAGCACCGCATGGGCCCGGCTTGCGGTTTCATCGTTTATAACAATGTCGCAGCTTCGGCTTCGCCCGATGGAATTTTCCCAGTACAGAACCGGAATCACCTCATGCGTCACCATATCTTCCAGAACCACGACGGGGTCCTCGCGCCTGCGCCCGACGCGCAGGGAAGAAAAGCAGCGAAAAACCACGACGCCGCTGATCAGCGCCACGGCGACCCGCGCCGCAAACAGCAGAATGGACTCCGCGCTTGTAAGGGCGGTTAAAAACGTATTCAAGAAAGGACCTCCTTTCGGTTCATGAAACATTATAGCGGCATTCGGCTTTAAAGTAAACCGGGGTTCCGAATCGCGGTTGCGCCGTGGGCCGTCGAAAGCCGCGCGGAATTTTTCGTTCGAAAAACGCGGCCAATCGGCGGCAGGACGCATCTTTCGCGATTACGGTTTTACGATTCCCAGCTGGTTGATCAGTTTCGGCAGGCATGCCTCAAATTTCAATCCAAGCCTTCCGTCCTCTCCGCTTTCCCTTGTGCGGCGGATGCAGTCGGCCGTAAAATCCACCGCGAGCTGCATGGCGGCGCTCAGATGCATCCCGTACAGAAGCCCCGCGAGAAGAGCGGCGCAGAACAGGTCTCCGGCCCCCATCCATTCCCCGGAGATCCGGTGTGAAAACGCATAGCTGACGCTTCCGTTTTCCGCGGTGTAAGCCGCCGTACCCATTAGATCCGGACTGAACCAGACCCCCGTCATCACCGCGCTTTTTGCGCCCAGGGAGCAAATCCCCCGCAGCAGGTCCTCCACCGTTCTGCGGTTCCACGGCCCGACCCGCTCGCGCTCTCCCATCAAAAAAGCCGCGTCACAGGCCGGCAGGATTACAAGATCGGCCATTGAACAAAATTGTTCCGCCAGTTTTGCCCGTTCCCGTGTCATTCCGGCCTTGCCGCCGTTCCCTCTCCATGAGGAAGACCCAAATAAA
This sequence comes from Caproicibacter sp., assembly GCF_046707225.1. NCBI lineage: Bacteria > Bacillati > Bacillota > Clostridia > Eubacteriales > Acutalibacteraceae > Caproicibacter > Caproicibacter sp. Next base: position 43,404 of record NZ_JBJKOP010000048.1, read on the forward strand.
ATCAGATTATCCTTTTCTCGGAATGTGTGAAGGAAAGAGGCGAGCGTATCGGCTTCTTTTGCGTTTTCCGGCAATTCAAACAGCACCGCGTCGAACGAATAGCCCAACTTCTTCCATTGCTCCGCATAGAACGGCAGGTCGCCGCTCAAATCCACTCGTTTTTCCGTTTCCGGTCCCGGCGACGGCGCCGCGCTCATCGGAGCCACGCAGACCTCGACGCACGCGGCGGCCAGAACCGGCAGCGCGGCGGCCAGCGAGCATTTCCCAGTCTCGCAGACCGAACCAATCAGAGCCGCGCGTTTGTTTTCACTCATTTTGAATCCCTCCAAACCGTAATATCTCCACAATAAACGGATCGGAAAACGGATTCAAGGAGAAAAATGCAGAATGATAAAAAGAAAACGGCCGCCCTTCGGCGGCCATGGCACTATTTTCTTTCGGCGATTTCTCCCGCGCGTTTATAAATGCTGTTCGGCGGCACAAATCCGCGCACCATGGAGAGCGGATAAACGGTGGTTCCCCTGCCGATCACGGACCCCGGATTCAGGACCGAATTGCAGCCGATTTCCACATAGTCGCCCAGCATGGCACCGATCTTTCTCAGGCCCGTCGCGATCCGCTCGCCCCCGGCCGCGATGCTCACGTCTGTTTTGTCGGATTTAATATTGGAGGTGATGGAGCCGGCGCCCATATGCGCCTTATACCCCAGAATGGAGTCGCCCACATAATTGTAGTGCGGCACCTGGACACCGTCGAACAAAATCACATTTTTAAGCTCCGTAGAATTCCCGACGACGCAGTCCGCGCCGACCAGAGCGTTTCCGCGAAGAAACGCGCACTGGCGCACTTCCGTCCGGGGTCCGATGATCGCCGGCCCATGCAGGTAGGCGGATTCGAACACGGTCGCGGTACGGTGTACCCAGACGGCTTCGCCGCGAAGCTCATATTCTTCTTCCGGCAGGCCGGCGCCGATCCGCAAGATCAATTCCCCAATTTTCGGCAGTGCCTCCCAGGGATAACGGAGCGCGGCGAGCAGCGGCGCGGCCGCCGTATGGGACAAATCAAACAGGCTGCTGATTTCAGCGGGTTCAAACATAATATAATCTCCTTTGTTTCTCGATCATACCTATTATATTACTTTTTCGAACCCGGTCAATCCTCAGTCTTCCCCGGAAATCATCTTTTTCAGTTTCAGAAGGTCGCTGGTGGTAACGGCACCGTCCCTGTTGAGGTCCGCCGCGCGGCGAAGGTCGGCTCTCAGCGTTCCGGACCCCGCCAAATAATTGTAGAGCGCTCTGCACGAGGCTTCGTCCGGGGTACCGCGGCGCGTCAGATCTCCGGCAACGACCGCCGTCACGCGGTTTTGGACCGTTCCGTCCGGATTCTCAACCGTCAGAACATCCCCCGTGCAGACAGAACCGCTCAGTCGGGTGTTGCCGTTATAGGATTTGACCGTCAGCCGGGAATCCGGCACGCCCTCATCAAGAAGCTGGTCCTCCAGTTCTTCCACCGAAACAGGTGTGCTGAAGTCGAAGTAATCCTCACCCCCTGATAAAAACCCGTCCGCCGGCCCGGAAGAAACCCCGGAGCCCGATGACTGTCCGGAGGATGCGGAGGAACCGGGATTCGGCTCGGAAGAAACCCCGGAGGCCGATGATTGTCCGGAGGACGCGGAGGAGCCGGGATTCGACGCAGAAGACGACTCTGAGCCGGAAGGCGAATCAGATGGAACGCTGCTCTCCGGCTGGCTCTGCGACGAAGCCTGTTCGGAGGACGACGCGCTGTCTTCCGGCTGTGAGGAGGCCGGCGGCACGGAATCGGAGGAAGAGCTTCTCTGACTGTCCGGGTTAATATTTACAAACTCCTTGAGCAGCTTTCCCGAAGCATTATACATCATGACGAAGTCCCCTTCTTCCAGCAGCCCACCGGTTCTGGGGGTTCCGTCCTGGTCCGTCACCGCCACGGTAATGCTCGGATCAAAAGCCTTCAACTGCGCGCCGACCGATTCCACGGTAGCGTCGGCGCCAAACCAGTGTTCCTCCGCGCTGACCGCGGCGCTCCCCTGATTTGCAGTTTGCTGCGCGTAAAATGCAGTGGTAGGAATCACGGCTAAAAACAAAATGATCAGAAAAAGCGTCAATGGAAACCTATTTTCGAACATTTTCCCCATAATTTCCCATCCTTTCTTTTCTGATCGTACCACTTTTTCCGTCAAAGCATCATAAGAGGTGGAATTCGTTCACAGAAATAAGACGAATGTGAATTCTATCATGCTTCGTCATGCAAAAAATAAAAAAAGCAAAAACCGGTTTTCACCGGTTTTTGCTTTTTTGGGGAGGAGTTGTATTGAAAAGGTGTGGCAAACTCTGCCACAAGACTTATAATCACAAAACAAATAAGAGTTTAGAAATGAATCTGTTAAATTTGCATCCTTCATTTCATTGATATCAGTATACCCCCAAGGGCGCATTCTGTCAACGGCTTTCAAGGAATCACGAGCAGAATCTACCCTTTGTATAAAACGTAGGAATAAAACGAACACTTTTAGTTATTATTCACTATTATGCTTGCTGAACCAGCCGGGTGCTTCCGATCATTTTCCCGTACGCCTTGTATTGTCGGTTGCTCAATGGTACACTAGACGGGTAATAGGAAAAGGAGAACGGAGAAAAAATGGAACTCAAGAAAAATCAAATGATCGAACTCGATATTACCGGATATACGGCCGAAGGCAATGGAGTCGGGCGCTGTAACGGAATTGCCGTTTTTGTCCCGCACGCCGCCGCAGGCGACCGTCTTTCCGTGAAAATTTTAAAAACTGCCAAAACTTATGCGTTCGGCAAGATTGAAAAAATCCTTTCATCTTCCCCGGACCGCATTCCAGTGGATTGCCCACAGTTTTCCCGCTGCGGCGGATGCGTTTACCGGCACGTTCGGTATGAAGCCGAATGCAAAGCCAAGCAGCAGCGGGTTCAGGACGCAATCGAGCGAATCGCCGGATTTCATTACACAATCCTGAATCCGATTGTCCGCGCGGAAAATCCGGACCACTACCGTAACAAGGCGCAGCTGCCGGTCGGCGGCGGTCCCGGCGGAGAAATCAGCCTCGGCTTTTACGCTTCCCACAGTCACCGAATCATCGACTGCGGCGAATGCCTGCTGCAGCCGCAGGTTTTCGCCGCGGCAACCGGTGCCTTCCGCGAGTGGGAGAAACGCACCCGGGAAGACGTATACGATGAAAAAACAGGGCGCGGCCACATCAGGCATTTTTTTCTTCGTCTGGCGGAATCCACAGGCGAGGTTATGGCGTGCGTGGTCGTCAACGGCAACGGAGTCCACAACGAACCGGAGCTTGTTGAGCTGCTGAAAAACAACGTTCCCGGATTAAAAAGCGTTGTCATTAACAGCAACCGCGAGCGCACTAATGTCATACTCGGGCCCAAATGCCGGACCATCTGGGGCCAGGACACCGTTACGGATGAGCTTTGCGGCCTGAAATTCCGCATTTCCCCGCTCTCTTTTTACCAGGTAAACCGCCGGCAAGCGGAACGCCTTTACAATCTGGCGGCAGAGTACGCGGGCCTGACCGGCGGCGAAACGATTCTGGATCTTTACTGCGGCACGGGAACCATCGGGCTATCCATGGCGAAAAACGCGGGCAAGGTGATCGGAGTGGAAATCATTCCGCAGGCGGTGGAAGACGCCAGGCAAAATGCGGAGGAGAATGGAATTAAGAACGCGGAATTCCTCTGCATGGACGCCGCGAAAGCCGCCGACATGCTGAAGAACCGCGGAGAGAAGCCGGACGTCGTCATTCTGGACCCGCCGCGAAAGGGCTGTGACGAATCTTTAATTGATACCGTCGGCAAGATGGCCCCCCAGCGCGTGGTTTACGTCTCCTGCGACCCGGAAACACTCGCGCGCGATTTAAAACGGTTCGCTCTGCGCGGATATAAAACCATGCAGATCACACCGGTAGACCTGTTCCCCCGCACCGCGCATACAGAATGTGTTGTCAAACTGTGTAGAATATAAAATATTTAGCTTTTGAAAGGAGTTTTGACTGTGAACTACACCGGATCATGTCTTTGTGGCAGAGTTACTTTTGAAGTAGAGGGGGATTTTGATAATTTTTTCCTTTGCCATTGTGAACGATGCCGTAAAGATACAGGGTCAGCCCATGCGGCCAATCTGTTTTCCTCTACAGCCAAGTTAACCTGGCTTTCAGGTCAAAATGAAGTGAAAACTTTTAACTATCTTTCAGAAGGACACATAAAAAGCTTTTGCGCTAATTGCGGATCAGCACTGCCTAATATTCAGTCTGACGGAAAGCTGCTGGTTGTTCCCGCAGGATGTATTGACAGTGTCATATACATGAAACCGCAAGGACACATCTACTATGCGAGCAAAGCGAGTTGGGACAGTGATTTAGAGAAAATACCAAAGTATAAAGAACTCCCAAATGAATAAAAAACAACCCGCCACTCAGGGGTAACTATGTCTTAACAGCATCATTATTGTCTACTCAATCCACGTGGAAACCGTAGTAGGACTATGTCGAGTAGACTCGTAATTCGCGTACAATGGCAGATTGTGGCAACAGGTTTAATTTGGATATACCGGTAACAAGGCAATGAGCCTGTTGGCGTGGGCTAAATCGGAGGATTTGTGATAAGAGAATTTAAATCAGACGACTTAAATACAATTATGGAAATATGGTTTCAAACAAATATGAAAGCCCATGATTTCATTCCAGAAAGCTATTGGCGAAAAAATTATGATTTCGTAAAAACCGCACTGACGGACGCGAACATCTTTGTTTATGAAGAGAACGGCAAAATCCAAGGATTTATAGGTTTAATTAACAACTACATCGCTGGGATTTTTGTCAGGCAGGACAGTCAGTCCCACGGCATTGGGAAAGCTTTACTGAACCACATGAAGAAACAATCTGATGCTTTGTCCCTCCATGTCTATCAGAAAAATAAACGTGCGGTTCAATTTTATCAACGGGAATCTTTCACTATTATCTGTAAGCAGATCGACGAAGCTACTGGGGAAAAAGAACTCATTATGAGTTGGGAATATCAACATAGTTAGCAACACAAATTACAGCACATTCTCAGGAAAGCAATATGCAGAGTCGGCGCTGGTGAAGGAATTTTTCGTCTCACTCCTGTATTAACTTTCATACACGGCAGCAATATCTTGTATTCTGCGCTTCATCTCTTCGCGGATATGCGGCGGTTCCAAACATTCGCATTTGTCCCCAAAGCTCAGAAGGATGTCATAGTAGTATTCGTTTTCAATGAAGGGAAAGCTCACAATGTAATGCTCCTCGCCGTCCGGCAAAAAGTTTTCATAAGCGCAATAATCAAGCATCCTGTCCATGACAGATTTATGAATCCGAATTTTGATTCTTGTCTGAATGGTCTCCAGAGTATCGGCAAAATCCAGCTGCGGCTTTTGATAATCCCGCGGCGTGAAAAATTCCTCCTGTATTTGCAGGTTTGACATGCGTGATAGTCTGAATAAGCGAAAATCATTTCTTTTATGGCAATACCCTTGCATATACCAATGACTGCTTTTCAATACAAGCTGATACGGCTCGACTGTTCGTGCGGTCTTATTTCCGTGGTGGGCTACATATTCAAACGAAAGCAGCTTGCTTTCGTGCAAAGCCGTTTTGATGCTTTCTAAATATGGCCCTATGTTCCTGTTGCCCATCCACGGGCTTAAATCGATATGGATTTGATTTACTTTTAATTCAATGTCTTTCGCTCTGTCGGCGGGGATAAAACTTTTGACTTTCGCCAGGGCGTTTACCAGTTCATTCCCCCGTATCATGCCCGTAAGACTGGAAAGCCCCATCAGGATAGCGGAAAGATCGGCAGTTGAAAAAACCTTTTTATCCATCTTGTATTTCTGCATAATTTCAAAGCCGCCGCCCACGCCCGATGTTGAGCAAACAGGAATGCCCGCCATGTTGATCGCATCTATGTCGCGGTAGATTGTGCGGGGTGAAACTTCAAACAGATCTGCTAACTCCTGTGCGCCGATCCGCTCTCTGTCAAGGAGTATCATAATAATGCTGACAAGCCTGTCTACTTTCATCCGACAGCCGCCTTCCAAATTTCTTTTTGATTGTTGCCATACTGTTGTCAACAATTACATGGTACTATAAAAAAGCAAACAAATCAATAAAGCAATGAAAGAGGAGAAATTTATGTTTACAGTCTATGTTTACGTTCTTGATACTTTAGCCGACTGGGAACTGGGGTATGTGACTTCGGAGCTGAATTCCGGCCGATTTTTCAAAAAGGGCGCGCAGCGGGTAACACTCAAAACGGTCAGTGCTTCCAAAGAGCCGATCAAAACAATGGGCGGGCTGACAATCGCGCCCGATTGCCTGATCGACGATATGGCTGTGAGCGAAACAAGCGTGCTGCTATTACCGGGTGCAACTACATGGAGCGACCCGAAGCATAGCTCGATCATCAAAAAAGCAGGGGAATTTCTTTCTACAGGCGCGACGGTGTGCGCAATCTGCGGAGCTACCGCTGCGCTTGCCAGCTTCGGTCTATTAAATAACCGCCCGCATACCAGTAACGGACAGGGATTTCTTGAAATGGTTGCTCCCGGTTATAAAGGGCAAAGCTTTTATATAGACCAGCCCTCTGTGGCGGATGATAACCTGATTACTGCAAGTTCCACCGGGGCTTTGCTGTGGGCGAAACAAATCATTGAGCATTTAGGTGTTTTTGGGGCAGACACACTGGAAGTCTGGTATGAATATTTCAGTACCGGGAAGCCAGACCGTTTCTTTGCCCTGATGCAAACTTTGCCGTCCAGCAATGAAAACTGACTCACCTTTGCAGGATGTCTGTTCTTTTCTCGATTACTTTTATTCATCAAACCAAATTTTGAGGTAACTCTGGCAATGATACAAATCAAACTCCGTGATTCGATACTCCTGAATTCCCGCTTGAACGAGCGGATCATTCTCGCAGAACTTTTTAATATCATCGCATTTGACAACGATAATGCCGCCGCCTGTTCCTGTTTTGGGGCCGGATACAAGGATTGAGCCGTCATCAAATCCAAATTTTAAATATTCAAGGTGTGCGTCAATCGCTTTTTGCAGCTCAGCTTTTTCCGGGAGATTTTTGGAAAACGTGCCTTCCAATACATAATATTTCATTTTTCTGTTCCTTTCTAACTTCTGTTTATTTTTAACCTCAATCAAAATTCTATGCCGTAATAGAGTTGCGCCTTCCCCCGTATTATTTTCCCTTCGTTACTTTTATCGCGTTATTTGACATCACTGTAAGCTTTTGAATGATAAAATCTTTCTCGTCTTCATCCATGCCTTCTGAAATGATATCCGTCCACTTTTTAAGTATTTCAAGAATGTTTGGCTGTATACCGACACCTTTTTCTGTCAGACTGATATGGTAGGACCGTTTGTCGCTCCGGCTTTTTTCCCGGATGATAAAGCCTTTGTTTTCAAGGCTTTTCATTGCCCTGGTGGTAAGCGCATCGTCGATACTGATCATATCGGACAAATGCTTTTGATTGCTCCCATTGGTTTCAGCGGCAAGGTTGACAAGATAGATATACTCCGAGGAATTTAAGTCGTATGGTTTTAATTCCCTGTTCAGGTAAATCTGTGCTTGCCTGTAGAGAATAGAAATCCATTTCCCAATGCTCTTTATTTCTTGACGTTCCAAGGATACTCGCCTCCATTTTCTTGATATGTCAAGTAAATAATAAGGCGAAATAATTGATATATCAAGTACTTGAAGCACACGCTATATTAACTTTGCCGTATAGGGTGTGCTTCATTCGTCCACCTCCACCCACACCGGATTTGAGTTCCGTAGTGAATTTGTCCTCTATGGAGGAACCAGCAGCCGGACAAATGCAAAGGGCTGCCCCGGTAAACATTTCGAGCAAAAATATTGACTAAAACTTGATGCCGATCCTGCATAAGCGTATAATAATATTAGACATCGTTAATCCAGCCAATCGGCTTGATTATAAAGATATTTTAAGGAGATTATTGTATGAAAAATAATAACGCTATGGTGATTGTGCGCTAACCGGGAGGTTGCGTAACATCAAATCGAAACCTCCCAATAGGATTTTTATCATCTGTTAGGAGGACCATCCCATGAATCGGGAAAACAAGAAAAAATCATTTGAAAAAGGATATTATAAAACACACGCTTGCAGCGAAACATTTACCTGCAAGCTATGCGGAAGAATTGTAACACCGGAAGGCGCCGGAACCAGCCACAGAAATCATTGCCCAAACTGCCTGTCGAGCCTGCATGTTGATGATGAACCGGGGGATCGTTTGGCCGATTGCGGGGGAATCATGGAGCCTGTTGCCGTATGGGTCAAAAAAAACGGAGAATGGGCCGTCATTCACCGCTGCCGCGTCTGCGGAAAAATCAGCTCAAATCGTGTGGCGGCGGATGATAATCCGATCAAACTCATGTCGATTGCCATGAAGCCGCTTACTTCACCGCCTTTTCCCATAGAACGCATTGAGGAAATGACAAGGCTGATGGGCGGCGAAGGCTCGGTAAAATAACATCCAGGCAGAAAAGACCTCCTAACATACGACCTTAACGGTTCGGTTAGGAGGCCGTTTTGTATCGTTTCGCCATCCATCGTCTCATCTGCAAAGGGTGCAAAAGCCTGATCCCGATATTACTCTGTTTGGCTGGTCCCATAAAACGAACCGCGGAGGGATTGAACCATGAAAGAATATACCATTCAAAATACCGGTAATACGATACGATATCACGACCTGCCCGGAAAGGACCTGCCGATTCTGTTTATTCACGGACTTGGCTGCGCGGGCACATTCGACTATCCGGAAGTTGCGGCACAGAAGCCGCTGCTGGACCATCGCCGCATTCTTGTGGACCTTTTAGGCGCCGGCTACAGTGATAAGCCCGATGATTTCGCTTATACCGTCGAAGCTCACGCGGAATATTTGCTGGAATTTATCAATTCTTTAAAGATCGGTCCGTTTCTTCTGTTTGGGCACAGTTTGGGCGGAGCCGTTGCCCTTGCTGTCGCCGATCAGTGCCGGGATCGGCTGCATCAGATTATATTAAGTGAATCTAATCTGGATCCAAGCTCCAAAGGCTCCACAAGCAAATACATCGCCGATTTTGAGATGCGGGACTTCATTGACCGCGGCTTCGAAAAGCTGGTAAAGGAGAGCCGTGAGGACGGTAACAGGATATGGTCGGCATCCCAGTCCGTGTGGCTTCCAAAAGCCGCTTATCTGATTTCCAAGTCGGCGGCAGCGGGAGGAAACCCATCGTGGAGAGACATTCTGTATTCGCTGAAATGCCCCAGGACTTTCATCTTTGGGGAAAAGTCTTTGCCCGATGCGGACGAACAGATTCTGGCGGAACATGGGATTCAAATAGAAATCGTAAAACAGGCGGGCCATTCCATGGCTTGGGAAAACCCCAAGGGTCTGGCTTTCGCGGTCGGCAACGCGATTCATTCCGCTAAATAACCCGGACGTTTCCCTTGATTTCGGTTTCACGGCAGGGTGCAGCATATAAAAAAAACGGCGGGGCCGGGATTTTCATCCCGGCCCCGCCGTTTACTGAATATCAAACTTTATTTCATCAGATGCATGTCGTCTTTCAGCACCACATCGTGGGCGCCGCCTTCGACAATGCTGACGGAAGACACCTGCGTCAAGCGGGCTTTCTTTTGCAGCTCCGGCAAAGAAAGCGCGCCGCAGTTGCACATGGTGGAGCGCATCTTGCTCAGCGTCAGTGAAAGATTGTCGTGCAGACTGCCGGCATAGGGGACGTAGGAATCGACCCCTTCTTCAAAGCTCAGCTTTTTATCGCCGCCCATGTCATAGCGCTGCCAGTTGCGGGCGCGGGCGGAACCTTCGCCCCAATATTCCTTCATATAATTTCCGTTGATCATCACTTTATTGGTCGGGCTTTCGTCAAAGCGGGCGAAATAGCGGCCCAGCATGCAGAAGTCGCATCCCATCGCCAGCGCCAGCGTCAAATGGTAGTCGTAAACGATTCCGCCGTCCGAGCAGATTGGAACATAGACGCCGGTTTCCTCAAAGTACTCGTCGCGCGCCTTCGCAACCTCAATTACGGCGGTTGCCTGGCCGCGGCCGATTCCCTTGGTTTCACGCGTAATGCAGATGGAACCGCCGCCGATCCCGATTTTGACAAAATCGGCGCCCGCTTCCGCCAAAAAGCGGAACCCTTCGCGGTCAACCACGTTGCCGGCCCCGATTTTCACGGCATTACCGTAGGTTTTGCGCACATAGTCAAGCGTGCGTTTCTGCCACTCGGTATATCCTTCCGAGGAATCGATGCAGAGAATGTCCGCGCCCGCTTCCACCAGAGCGGGGATGCGCTCTTCGTAATCGCGCGTGTTGACGCCCGCGCCGACCACGTAACGCTTGTGGGAATCCAGAAGCTCCAGCGGATTCCCCTTGTGAGAATCGTAGTCCTTGCGGAACACAAACGCCGCCAGCCGCTGGTCCTTGTCCAGAATCGGAAGGGCATTGAGCTTGTTGTCCCAGATGATATTATTGGCTTCCTTCAGGCTGACGCCCTCTTCGGCATAGATAATCTTTTCGATCGGCGTCATAAAGGTAAAGACCTTTTCTTCCGGCGACATCCGGCTTACCCGGTAATCGCGGCTTGTCACAATTCCAAGCAAATGCCCGTTCGGTGTGCCGTCGTCCGTCACCGCCACCGTTGAATGGCCCGTCTTTTCCTTCAGCTCAAGAATATCGGCCAGGGTTTGGTCCATCCGAATATTGGAGTCGCTGATCACAAATCCCGCTTTATAGCTTTTGACGCGCCCGACCATTTCCGCCTGTTTTTCAATGCTCTGGGAGCCGTAAAGGAAAGAAATTCCTCCCTCCTTTGCCAGCGCGATCGCCATGCGATCATCGGAGACCGACTGCATAATCGCAGAAACCAGAGGAATGTTCATGCTCAGCTCCGGTTGCTCACCCTTTTTAAAACGCACGACGGGTGTTTGCAGCGAGACATTCGCGGGCATGCATTCCGCGGAGGAATAGCCCGGTACCAACAGATATTCGCTGAACGTGTGGCAGGGCTCTTCATAAAAATACGCCATTTTATCTTCTCCTTGCTTCTGATTACTCCCTGAACAGCTTTCGCGGCGGACGGCAGGTACAACGGCGTTTTCAGCGCCATGCTCCCCCGCCCAACTTCGGGTTTTCTCATTATTATATCACGGTTGGCGGGTTTGTAAAGTATAAAATAATGCGCCTGCCGCGCGCGTGATGAAATTGACAAGTCCCTATGAAACCCATATAATAATAGTATTCAATACAGAGTCCGAAAAGCAAGGGCGCTTTTCCCCGCACCCATGATCTTGATCCGGTGTGCCTGGGGTGCAGAGACCGCGATGAAGACGGGAAGGCCGCGCTTTGCGACATTACTGTGACCAGATTACCGATGCGGTCTGTCTCCTCTGGGGGCCGCAATCGGTTTTTTTATCATCCGGGAGAATGAATTCTTACAGTTGGCGCGCTGCAAAAGGAGATTTTTTATCATGAGACGCAAAGACCGCGAAATCACCGAACTGAACGAAATCGTCAAGATCATTGACCGGTGCGACGTATGCCATATCGGTATGACGGACAAGGGTCTGCCCTATGTGGTGCCGATGAGTTTCGGCTATGCCGTTTCAGAAAACAGGGCTGCCTTTTATTTTCACTGCGCCGGGGAAGGCCGAAAAATCGACCTGCTTCGGAAGGACCCGCGGGTCTGCCTTCAATTTGACTGTTCCCATCGCCTGATTACCGGAGAAAAAGCCTGTGACTGCTCTACGGAGTACGAAAGCGCCGTCGCTTTCGGCATCGCTGAATTCATTACGGATCCGGCGGAAAAGACCGGCGCACTGACCCGCCTGATGGAACATTACCAGTCCGGCGGAGAATTCCGGTTTGATGACCGAATGGTCCGTCAGACCACCGTATTCCAAGTCACGGCCGAACAAATCAGCGGGAAAAGAAAGAAAATGCAGCCTTAGGGGATGAAAAGTGCCCTGCGCGGCCAGAGCTGTGTACGTTTTCAGGTTCAATTTTGCGGTTCGCGCGCGGGGATTCATTCCGACTCGATAACAACCGAGCATTTTGACACCAAGGAGGGGAAATCTTATGTATGAACTGATTCAGGCGGGCGAGCGCACCTTTTATCTGGAGTGTCCCGCGAAAATCGGCATTTTTCTGGAAGACCCGGAACACGTATGGCTGATCGACAGCGGCAACGACAAGAAAGCCGGGAAAAAGGTTCTGAAAGTTCTCGACTCCCGGGGGTGGGCCCTGAGCGGCATCATCAACACCCATTCCAACGCGGACCACATTGGCGGCAACAGCCTGCTGCAAAAGAGAACCGGCTGTAAAATCTATTCGACCGGCCTTGAAAACGCATTCACAGAATATCCGGTTTTGGAGCCCTCCTTTCTTTACGGCGGATATCCCTGCCGCCAGCTGCGCAGCAAATTTTTGATGGCCGAGCCGTGCAAACCAACCGGAACCGTTGAGGAATTTCTTCCCGCCGGGATGGAGTTTTTCCGTCTGGGCGGCCACTTCTTCGATATGATCGGTCTGAAAACTGCGGACGGCGTATGCTTTCTGGCAGACTGCCTTTTCGGGGAAACCATCATCACAAAATATCATCTGAATTTCATCTATAATGTTGCCGAATACCTGCGCACCCTGGACCGTGTGGAGCAGATGAAAGCGGAGCTGTTTGTTCCGGCACACGCTCCGGCTGTCAAAGACATTCGGCCTTTGGTTCAAATCAACCGGGACAAGGTCCATGAAATAGCCGGGAAAATCACATCGTTCTGTGAACCGCCTTCCTCGTTTGAAGAAATCCTGCGTCATATCTTTGACTTCTATTCGCTAAAGATGACTTTTGAGCAATATGCTCTGGTCGGCAGCACCGTCCGTTCCTACCTTTCATATCTGCAGGACACAGAAAAATTGCAGGCGATTTTTTCAGAGAACCGTATGCTCTACCGGCAAACCGTAACGAATTAGGATTCTGTTATTCCTGCCATTCATCTAACATGATATAAAAGAGGTAAATTCATGATTCGATTCAACTGCGATTACAGCGAAGGCGCACACCCGAAAGTCCTGGAACTGCTTTCACAAACCAACCTGGAACAAACCGCCGGTTACGGCGAAGACCCTTATTGCAGGCGCGCGGCCGAACTGATCCGCCAAAAAGCCGCCTGCCCCGACGCCGACGTACAGTTTACCATCGGCGGAACTCAGGTCAACCTGATTGTGATTGCCGCATCCCTGCGTCCCCACCAGGGCGCTCTCTGCGCCGATACCGGGCATATCAACGTCCACGAAAGCGGCGCGGTGGAAGCGACCGGACACAAGGTTCTGCCTGTGCCGGGAACAGACGGAAAAATCACCGCCGCTCAGATTCAGGCTGCCTGCGACGCGCATTTCGGCGACGAGACTCACGAGCACATGGTTCAGCCGGGCATGGTGTATCTCTCCTATTCCACAGAGCTGGGCACCATCTATTCCAAAAAGGAGCTGACCGAAATCAGCGAAACCTGCCGCCGCAACGGTTTACTCCTGTATGTGGACGGCGCCCGCCTCGGCTACGGGCTGAGCGCCGAAGGCTGCGACCTTACACTGCCCGCGCTCGCCGGGCTCTGCGACGCGTTCACCATTGGTGGAACCAAGGTCGGCGCGCTGTTCGGCGAAGCGTTGGTCATCCGTAATCCCGCGCTGAAAAAGGATTTCCGCTACATTCTCAAGCAAAGGGGCGGAATGCTTGCCAAGGGTCGTCTGCTGGGAATTCAGTTTCTCGCCCTTTTGGAAAACGATCTTTACTTTGACATCGCGGCGCGCGCCGACCGGCAGGCCATGCGGATCCACCGCGCCTGCGCGGAAAAAGGCTGGCAATTTCTGTCCCCTTCCCCAACCAACCAGCAGTTTCCGATTCTGCCGGACTCGGCGCTTTCATCCCTGCGGCAGAACTACGAGGTATCCTACTTTGGAAGAATCGACGAATCGCACAGCGCCGTCCGGTTCTGCACCAGCTGGGCGACCCGCGACGAAGACGTGGAACGCCTTGTCCGGGATATCAGCTCCCTGTAAACAGATCTCGGAATTTCGCCACATCCGTTCCGAAAATTCATTGAAGTTTATTGTTTCTTAGAGAGGAATCAGAATGAAAATTACAATTTACAACTGCCGTTCCGACGAAGCGGAATACCTGGAAGGATTCCGCAGCAAGCACGGCGTTGAGCTGTTTGCAACCAAAGAATCCCCGACCGCCGAAACCGTCGGTCTTGCCGAGGGCTGCGAATGCGTCAGCATCATTACCACGCCGATGGACGAAACGCTTTTGAAAACGTACCGGGACGCTGGAATTCGCTTTGTCTCTACGCGCAGCATCGGGTACGACCACATTGATCTGAAAGCGGCGGAAAAGCTGGGAATGCATATCGGCAACGTCAGCTATTCCCCGAACAGCGTGGCGGATTACACCGTCATGATGATGCTGATGGCCGTGCGCAGAGTCAAAGCCATTCTGCTCCGAAGCGCAAACCAGGACTATTCCCTTCGCGGCGTAAAAGGAATGGAAATGCACAACCTGACCGTTGGGGTGATCGGCACAGGACGCATCGGCAGAACGGTGCTGCAAAACCTGACCGGATTCGGCTGCCGCCTGCTCGCCTACGATCTTTACCCGAACGATTCGGTCCGGAAAATCGCGGAATACGTTTCGCTCCCGGAGCTGCTGAAACAGAGCGACCTGATCACCCTGCACATGCCCGCGACCCGGGAGAACCATCATATGATTAACCGCGACACCATTGCGCAGATGAAAGACGGCGTCATTCTGATCAATTCCGCGCGCGGCTCCCTTATTGACACCGACGATTTTCTGGACGCGGTGGAAAGCGGAAAAGTCGGCGGCGCCGCGCTGGACGTTGTGGAAAATGAGGCAGGCCTGTACTACAACGACCTGAAATGCGAAATCATGAAAAACCGCGGCCTCGCGGTTCTCAAATCCTACCCGAATGTTCTGGTGACGCCGCACATGGCGTTTTACACCGACCAGGCGGTCAGCGACATGGTGGAAAATTCCATCAGAAGCTGCATCCTTTTTTCAAAGGGAGAGGAAAACCCCTGGCAGGTCGTCTGAGCCCCTTCTTCCGGCTTGAATAAATTTTGATATTTTTGCATTTTTTAAAGAATTTGATTCATTTTGATTAATTTTAAGAAGTTTTTGTGCTATAATAGCTTTTTGATGTAGGTTTTGGAACCTGTTCCTATAAAGGAGGAACGACATGGCGACGAGAGTTTTTTTCGTCAGATAAAGCGAAAAAAGCAGGATTCTTGCGTTCCGAGTATTTTCAACGCATATGGCGGTAACAATCACCGGCTCAATCGTGTTGCGGCAATGAAAAGGGTTCTTAAAACTGCACGGAAAATTCTTAAGAGTAGGGTGAACAAAATGGATCGAGAACAATGGGGTTCCAGATGGGGATTTGTATTGGCTGCGGTGGGTTCCGCAATCGGCCTCGGCAATATTTGGCGGTTTCCTTATGTTGCCTATAAAAACGGCGGCGGGGCTTTCCTGATTCCGTACATGTTTGCGCTTTTGACCACGGGTTTGTCCTTCGTTGCGCTGGAGTTCGTCATCGGCAAAAAATATCGCGGCTCGGCGCCGCTTTCTTACTTTCGGATTAACCGCCGAATGGAATTTGTAGGTTGGTGGCAGTTTGCGATCAGCTTCGTCATCATGACCTACTATGCCGTTATCCTTGGATGGGCCATGAGCTATATCGGCTTTTCCGCAACGCTCGCATGGGGAACCGACACAAAGGCTTTTCTTTTTAACTCCTACCTGAACGTTCTTCCGAACGCTTCCGTAACAAACTTCGGCGGAATTGAATGGCACGCATTTATTCCGCTGTTGATCATCTGGGTGATTACACTTGCGATTTCTTACCGGGGCGTGAAGCAGGGAATCGAACGCGTCAGCAAAATCGCAATCCCGACCCTGGTGGTTCTTTTCCTGATTTTTGTCATCCGCGCGGTCACGCTTCCGGGTTCTTCTTTGGGGCTGAATGCGTTCTTTGAGCCGCAGTGGAACCAGCTTTTGAATCCCGAAATCTGGAAGGCCGCCTATTCGCAGATTTTTTACAGTCTTTCGCTCGCAATGGGCATTATGATTACGTACAGCAGTTATCTGCCGGAAAAAACCGACACCACGAACAACGCTTTCATCGCGGCCTTTTCAAACTCCGGTTTTGAACTTCTCGCGGGCTTCGGCATCTTTGCCGCGCTTGGTTTTATGGCCCACAATTCCGGTGTGGCGGTCAAAGATCTCGCCGCGGGCGGAATCGGCCTCGCGTTTGTCGTTTTGCCGCAGATCATCAACCAGCTTCCTTTTCCCCAGTTTTTCGGCATCGTCTTTTTCGCCTGCCTGCTGATCGCGGGGATCACCTCGCTGATTTCTCTTTTGGAGGTCTGCATTTCCGCCGCGACGGAAAAATTCGGCTGGAACCGGCACCGCGCCGTTCTGACCATCGGCGGCCTTGCCACTCTGGTCTCCGTCGCCTACTCCACGCGCGGAGGGATGTATCTGCTGGACGTCGTGGACAATTTTGTCAACGGATTCGGCGTGCTCCCGTCTGCGGTTTTTGAAATTGTTCTTGTCCTGTGGGTTTTCCACAAGATGAAGCCCCTGATGGAAGAAGCCAACCTGCATTCTCAGATCCGTCTGGGCGGTTACTTCAAAATTTCACTGGGTTTCATCACCCCCGTTATGCTGGTTATCATTCTTTTCAGCTCTCTGGTTACAAACATCTCGACCGTATACGGCGGGTACCCGGTAAATTTTGTCGGCGTGTTCGGCTGGGGCATGGTAATTCTGATGCTGGTGTTCGCTGTTCTGATTTCACGCCTGTCCTGGAAGGACAAACGTGTCTTTGAGAAAAAGGAGGAAAAGGAATGAGCGCTTCCGCAGTTGTGATGATGATCGTCGCCATATGCGTCATCTGGGGCGGTCTTGCTACCAGTGTCCTTCACGCAATACGCCATTCGTAACGGAGCTGCGGCCGATACCGCGAGGGAGGGATTCATGATGCCGGTTTTGGACTTTATGAGAAAGCTGTGGCAGATTGCCTGGGTTGCTGATTTCGCGATCCCTCTGGCTGTTTTTCTTATTTTTTATCTTCTTCGCGGTTCGGCCGTTTCGTGGCTGTTCCGTCCCGTGCGCAAGCTGAATCGCGGAAAAAGCTGGCCGGTTGAGCTGGAACACAGCTTTCAAAAGCCGCTTCGGGTGCTGATTGCGGCGTGCGGCGCGTACGCTGCGCTGTGGATTTCCCCCGCGGTGGCTCATACCGGCCCCTTCTGGGCCGGTGCCGTCAAGTGTTTCCGCAGTCTGCTGATCCTGCTGCTGGCCTGGGGTTTCTCCCGCCTGTGCGGCAACCGGGAGCTGACCGGCGGTCTGCTGCTAAAAAAGCTGGATGTGAACACCGATGGAGTTCTGTTCCCGTTTCTGTCGAAAATCCTTCGCTTTATCATCCTGTGCCTGGCGCTTTTAATCATCGCCCAGGAATGGAATTACAGCATCAGCGGCCTGCTCGCGGGCCTGGGCCTTGGCGGTCTGGCCTTTGCGCTGGCCGCGCAGGACATGCTGTCCAACCTGTTCGGCGGTCTGGTCATCTTTCTTGACCGCCCGTTTACGATCGGCGACTGGATTCAGGCCGACGACACGGAGGGAACCGTCGAGGACATCAATTTCCGAAGTGTAAAGGTCCGCACCTTTTCACAGGCCGTCGTTACGATTCCGAATTCCAAACTGGTCGACCGACCTGTAACCAATTACAGCAGAATGGGAAAACGCAAGGTCAGCTTTACGGTCGGGCTGAAATACGGGACGACGGAGCGGCAGCTTCGTGCCTGCGCGGACCGGATTCGCCAAATGCTCCTTCAGAATGAGGAGATTGACCCGGAGACCGTCATCGTCTCCTTCAACAATATCGGCGAAAGCAGTCTTGACCTGATGCTTTATTTCTTCACCAAAACGACCGAATGGCAAAACCACCTGAAAGTCCGGGAGGATGTTTACTACGGAGTCCTGAGGATTGTTGAGGAAGAGAAGGCGGAAATCGCCTTTCCCACCCGCACCGTACAGGTCGAAAAAGGAATATAAAGAGCTGCGAAATCTCCCCGCGGACCGCCCTGTGGCGGTCCGTCTTTTGTTTGGTTGATTCTGTCCTCGGGGAATGCTATAATATGGCTAAAACCTGTTCCCGGCAGAAAACAAAATTCAGCAATCAACCCCATAAAATAACATTATAGTCATACCAACAATAACAGCAGCGGCGGAAAGCCGTATTTTTCAAAACGCGCTTTTTGCCCCAATGAATCCGGAGGAACAGTCCAGATGGCTAATTTAATTTTCAGCTTCAATACGGTCGCTCCCGTCTTTCTGCTGGTCGCAATCGGCTGGCTTGCCAGAAAAACCAGCCTGGTCAACGAACACTTCGTTGACCAGGCGAGCAAGCTCAACTTCAGGACAGGTTTGCCTGCCCTTTTATTTTTAAATATTTATCAGGCAAAGGCCTCCGACTTTTTTGACTGGAAGTTTGTCGGCTTGATGTCTTCCGGGTGCCTGTTCTTCGCTTTGATTCTCTGCGTGACCGTACCGAGGATTGTAAAGGACAAACGCAAGGCCTCCGCCATGATCCACACCGTGTTCAAGCCGAACGTCATTGTACTTGGATTTCCGCTGATGATTATGGCTTTCGGCGAGGAGCATTCCGCGGCAATTTCCATGCTGATGCCCGTTCTGATTCCGGTCAACAACATCGTCGCCGTGCTGATCCTTTGCGCCATGGACCCGGAAAATGACGACGTTAAAACACATCCGTTGAAAAAAGCTCTTGTCAGCGTAATGAAAAATCCGATTATTCTCGCGGCGGTCGCCGCGATTCTGCTGCAGCAGCTCGGCGTGCCGCTGCCCGGTGTCCTGACAAAACTGCTCAGCTCCCTGTCCAATATGGCGACGCCGTTCGCTCTGATCACCCTGGGTGCGCAGATGACCATGAGTTCCGTTCTCTCCGACCGTAAATATGTGGTCTCCGCCACGATTCTGAAAGTGCTTGTCACACCTCTTTTCATTGTCCCGCTCGCCTGGTTTTTCGGCTTCCGCGGCTACGAGCTGGCAACGGCCTTTCTTGTTTCGGCCTCGCCGAGCGCCGTCAACTGCTATATGCTCGCAAGGGAAATGCGCTCCGATGAAGTCCTGACCGGCGAAATTATTCTGAGCAGCACTTTCTGCTCCATGTTTGTCATTTTTATCGGCATCTTCGTCCTGAAAACCCTGGCAATCGTATCCTGACGAATGGAATGCAAAAGAATCATCATAGAAATATAGGGGTAAAATACAGCAGAAAGGGAAAAGAATATGGATTACGCGAAAGAATCTCTGAAACTGCACTATCAGTGGAACGGTAAAATTGAAATCAACTGCCGCGTGCCGGTGGAAACCCGCGAGGATCTGTCGCTTGCCTACACGCCCGGCGTGGCGCAGCCGTGCCTGGAAATTCAAAAGGACATTCGGAAGAGCTATGAACTGACCCGCCGCTCGAACCTGGTCGCCGTTGTAACGGACGGCAGCGCGGTGCTGGGGCTCGGGGATATCGGGCCGGAAGCGGGTATGCCCGTAATGGAGGGAAAATGCGCGCTTTTTAAAGCGTTCGGAAATGTGGACGCCGTTCCGCTCTGCATTCGCTCGAAGGACACGGACGACATTGTCAACACCGTCCGGCTGATTGCCGGCAGCTTCGGCGGAATCAATCTGGAAGACATCGCGGCCCCCCGCTGCTTCGAAGTTGAAAAACGGCTGAAAGAATGCTGCGACATTCCGATTTTCCACGATGATCAGCACGGTACGGCCATTGTCGTCGCCGCCGCCCTGATTAACGCATTCAAAGTGACCGGCAGAAAACAGGGCGACGCCAAAATCGTCATCAACGGCGCCGGAGCCGCCGGCATCGCAATCGGGAATCTGCTGCTGGACATGAAGTTCGGCAATGTGATTCTGTGTGACCTCAACGGCGCGATCTGCAGGGGAGACGACAATCTGACTTCCGGCCAGGCGGCGATTTCTCTGAGAAGCAATCTGGAACAGGAGCGCGGTTCTCTTGCCGACGTTATGCGCGGCGCAGACGTTTTTATCGGGGTTTCACGCCCCAATTTGGTCACGGCGGATATGGTTTCATCCATGAATCAACCGATTGTTTTTGCCATGGCGAACCCAACGCCGGAAATCATGCCGGACGCGGCGCTTTCGGCGGGGGCGGCGGTCGTCGGAACGGGCCGCAGCGATTTCCCGAATCAGATCAACAATGTTCTGGTATTCCCCGGCGTTTTTCGCGGCGCGCTCGACGCGCGGGCGTCGGATATCAATGAGGAAATGAAAATCGCGGCGGCTGCCGCCATCGCCTCCTACATCCCGGATGATAAGCTGAAGCCGGACTATATTATTCCAAGCGCTCTCGACCGCAAAGTCCCCGCCGCTGTCGCCAAAGCGGTGGCGGAAGCGGCCGTGAAAAGCGGAGTTTCCCGAATCTGAAATTGAATGCCGGGAGCTGAGCCAATGAATTACAGTGATCTGGTCAACACCGCGGTTGAAGCCGGCTATCTTCTGGTCGCCAACGGCGGCGAGATCTACCGGGCCGAAGAATCCATGCAGCGTATTTTTCGTGCTTACGGCGTGGAAACCGGCGAAGTGTTTGTCATCCCGACCCTGATTGAAGTAACCGTCTGCACGCAGGACGGCAGGCCGATCACACGGATTAAGCGCGTGCCGACGCGTACGATGAATCTGGACCGTGTCGACCAGGTGAACGCCCTTTGCCGGCATATCTGGAGCGACAAGCCGCAGTTTTCCGAAATCAGGGCGGAGCTGGACCACATCGGAAAGCGCCCCACGCTGTCGTTTCCGATGCAAATACTCGCCTTTGCGCTGATTGCGGCGGCCTTTACGCTCTTTTACGGCGGTTCCCCCCGGGACGCCGCCGTGGCTCTGTTCTGCGGCGCGGCGATCCGGCTTGTCACACGGTCTTTGGAACTCTTTCGCGTGAATTCCTTCTTCATCAACGTCGCAGCCAGTTTTGTGGCGGCTACGATTGCCCTGACCGCGGCAAATTTTGATTTTTCCCTGAGCTACGATAAAATGATCATCGGCTCCCTGATGAATCTGGTACCGGGAATCGCAATCACAAATTTTATGCGGGATATTATCGCGGGCGACCTGATCGCCGGAATTCTGCGTCTGACCGAAAGCGTCCTGGTCGCAACCGCCATCGCCATCGGCGCGGGCATTGCCCTGACTGCCTCGCGCATGCTGCTGGGGGTGTAGAAATGGAAATATTTCTGGGCTGCCTGTGGGCATTTGCCGCTTGTGTCGCTTTCTGCTTCCTGTTTAATATCCGCGGGCGCGCACTGATGATTGCCTCCTTTGGGGGATTCCTCGGCTGGCTGTCTTTTTCGCTGCTTTCCCCCCTGCACAACGATATTATTCAATATTTTATCGCAACGGTTATCACGGCGGTCTATTCCGAAAGCATGGCGCGAATCGCTAAGAAGCCCGCGACCGAATTTCAGATTATCGCGCTGCTCCCCTTTGTACCGGGCGGCGGCATCTTTTACACCATGGAATATGTTGTAATCGGCAACAATTCCATGTTTCTCAGCACCGGCCTTCACACGCTGGGAATCGCGGGGGCCCTTGCGATGGGAGTGCTTCTGGTTTCCACAGTGGTCCGGCTCTTTCACATTGCCAGAACCCACCGGGAGTGGTAAAAGCCCGTCCTTTTGGGCAGGCTTGATTTATTTTGTTCTTTTGGGGAATGACCGATTAAAGTACCCGGGCAGCCCTTGGGCATACCTGTATTGATCGAAATACCCGTAGCGGCAGTCCTTCGTTCCTTTGCCGTACTTACTGCTGAACCGCATCCAGCCCTGATTTTTTGTTTTTCGCCAAGAACAGCATAGGGACTACGGCAAGCAAGGTAAAACCGATGGACCACCAGAAAGAGACGTTGAAGGCATGTACTGCCGCATGAAGATCGGAATCGGCACGCCCCGCCATCTGTGCCTGCGCGACGGTCGCGAGGATGGCCGACCCAAACGCACCGCCGATGGTCTGAAAAATCCTTGTCGCGATGCTTGCATGCGGAATTTGCTCTTTCGGCAGACCGACGTAAGCGGACATCATGATGGCGATAAACAAACCGCCGAGTCCGGCGCCCCGAATAAGTAGGGCGGCAGATAAAAGGATAAAATTTGTATCCGCACCGGCAAAAGCAAACGGAAGCGTTCCGATTGTAACTGTGGTAAGGCTGAAAAGCACAATATTGCGCGAACCGCCGCGATCAGCCGCTTTGGCGGCCCAGCCCCGGGTGAACAGCATGCCTGCACCCTGCGGAATCATCCACAGCCCCGCAGCAAGCGCGCTTGCGCCGCGCACGTCCTGATAATAGAGCGGGAGCATCAGCATGGCCCCGTTCGTAATAATTCCGCTGAAAATTAACAGGATATTGGATGCGGAAAAATTGACGGATTTGAACAGCCGCACGTTTAGCGCCGGTTCCCGTTTTGTCTGCAAGGCATGAACAACATACAGAACCATCAAGGCGAGGCCGATGAGCAGCGGAATATAGACCGCGCTGTCCGCAACGCCGCCGTACGTGCTGATCTGGACGATACCGTAAATCAAAATTGCAAATGAGGGCGATAACAAAAGCATACCGAGCAGATCAATAGATGCTTTTTTGTCGAGATGTTCCTCTTTCGGTATCCCCCATACGGAGAGGGGAATCGCTACGATGCAGATCGGAATATTCACCCAGAAGATGGCGTGCCAACCCAAGTTATTGACAATGATGCCGCCCAGCACCGGCCCGAGAATCGGCCCGAGCAGAGATGGTATGCTGATAATTGCCATAATTCGCCCGAGATTGCGGCCGCCTGAAACCTGCACCAGCTCCGTCTGGAGCGTCGGCATTAACAATCCGGCGCCGACCCCCTGAATGACTCGGAACGCGATCATGCTCTCAATGCTCCAGGAAAGCATGGTGCAAATGGAACCAATCAGGAAAATAACCAATGAAAAGATATAGAGGCGTTTGCATCCAAACCGTCTGGTGGCCCAGCCGGAAACCGGAACCGACAGCCCCATTGCCAGCACATAGCCCGTCGTAACCCACTGCACGCTGGAGATCGTTGCCTTCATATCGCCTGCGATGGTGTGGAGCGCCACATTGACCATCGTTGAATCGAACAGTGGCGCGAGCGCGCCGACGATCAGAATAATAGCAACCCGGAGTGCCACCGGGTCAAGTTTTTCTTCTGCCGGTCTCACATTTTCTGTAGTCAAGAATATCATCCTTTCTTCTGCGAAAGAAACGATTGCGTTTCTTATGTGAATATGATAGAATAAATGCGAAACACTTTCAATTCGCATACTACACATGAAAATAAGAAACTATTTCGTTTCCTATGTGCATTTTTTATAAGGATGGATGATATTTTAGGGTTGGAGGGCATTAAGAATGGACGAGCAAAAGAAGGGGACACGTCGTCGCGGCGAGATTTTGGAAGAGGCAATCATGAATGCCACGTTGGATGAGCTCGACCAAACCGGCTATGCACATCTGACGATGGAAAAGGTAGCGGACCGGGCATCAACCAACAAAGCTGTCCTTTACCGTCGTTGGTCCAACAAGTCTGAGCTTGTAATTGCCGCCCTGCACAAATTTATCCCTAAAATCAAGCGTGAGGTTCCGGATACCGGAAATCTGCGGGATGACATGTATGTCTATTTGCAGGCGCTTATTGAACCGCTGAAAAAAGTTGGAGCGCAGACGATTCGCGGACTTATGATAGAGCCCACCGTTTGGCGCAATTTAGCAGCAGCCATCGCGCAGATTCCTTCGGGAAAATGGGAAAACAAACTGACAGCCGCGATGATGGCCATTATGAAAAACGCGGAAAAGCGCGGGGAAGTCTGTCTTGAAAGGCTGTCGCCCAGGATCATCTCCCTGCCGGTCGACCTGTTGCAGTATGAGCTAATCACAAAACAGGAAATTTCCGACACAGCCGTCGCGGAGATTGTAGACGAAATTTTTATGCCGCTCATCCGTTATAGTCAAACAGCAGATAAATAATGTTAAATCCCAATTTAGGAAGACCGGTTCGTCCTTTTTGATAAACCCGTCTGCATTTTTTCACATCCCAACCACCTTCAGTCTGCTTGAATTTACTTGTTTCTATAAAAGAAGGGGCTGTTGCAAAACAGCGCCGAAAAAAAGCCGGAACAACCATACCAAAAGGTATTGGCTGCTCCGGCTTTTTGCTTTAGAATTTAGTTGTGACACAAAATGAAAAGCTCTTAGAGCATAACA
>NZ_JBJKOP010000049.1:0-35359 GCF_046707225.1 Caproicibacter sp.
TTTGTTATGCTCTAAGAGCTTTTCATTTTGTGTCACAACTAAATTCTAAAGCAAAAAGCCGGAGCAGCCAATACCTTTTGGTATGGTTGTTCCGGCTTTTTTTCGGCGCTGTTTTGCAACAGCCCCTTTTTTTGAGAAATTGCTTTATCGGGAAAACGTCATCTCTCGCATTGCGTCCCCAAGGCACCGGATTCCCTTTTCGATCACATTTGCATCCGAATTGGTGTAGCTCATCCGGAACGTATTCACATTGCGTTCGCCGACATAGAACGGATCTCCCGGGACAAAAGCCACATTCTTTTCCGCCGCGATTTTGTTCAGTTCCACCGCGGACATTCCCTCCGGCAGCGTCACCCACATAAACATTCCGCCCTCCGGATCGGTAAAGCTAACCTCCTGCGGAAAATAGCGGCGCGCCATTTCCACCATACAGTTTTTACGTTCCTGATACATCGTGCGGATTTTTTCAATGTGCGCGTCCAGGTCATTGTCCTGAAGATACCGGCAAACCACCCGCTCGGCAAAATAGTCCGAGTGAATATCGGCCGCCTGCTTTGCCGCGACAAGGTATTTCATGATTTCAGGCTTTGCGCAGACCCACCCCAGCCGAATGGCGGGAGAAATAATTTTTGAAAACGTGCCAAGCATGATGACATCCTCCCCCAGGAAGGTCTTCATGCATGGCATTTCGCTGCCCGCGAAACGGAGCTCTCCGTATGGATCATCTTCCACAAAGATCGTTCCGCTCTTTTTCATCAGCTCCGCAACGCTCTTTCTGTTTTGTTCGGAATAAGTCAGACCCGAAGGATTCTGAAAATTCGGCACGGCGTAAAACAGCTTTGGGCTGCAGCTTTTCAGGATTTCCTCCAGTACGTCCGTGTCCGCTCCGTCCTTCCGCAGCGGAACCGCGTGGTAGTTTGGCTGGTAAATATTGAACGCCTGAATCGCGCCAAGGTAGCCCGGACGTTCAATCAGCAGATCGTCCCCCTTGTTGAGAAACAGCTTTGCGAGCAGATCAAGTCCCTGCTGGGAGCCCGTCGTCATTAAGATATCCGCCGGATCAACCGCGATTCCGAACCGCTTTTGGTAGCGCGCGGCAATCAGTTCGCGCAGGGGCAGGTACCCCTCCGCGGTACTGTACTGAAGCGCGCCCGCACCGTCCTCGCTCAGGACCTTTTGGGCCGCCTCTGAAATTTCGCGAACGGGAAAAGATGCCGGATTCGGCAGCCCGCCCCCGAACGAAATCAGGTCCTTTCTGGCGGTTGCCCTTAAAATATCCGAAATAAAGGGATTAATGGCGTTTTCCATTCGGTCTGCTAAGCGAAGATTCATGATTTCAGCCTCCATTACTATTTTTGTATACAAAAAAGCCTTCATCCCAATAGGACGAAGGCTTACTTCGCGGTACCACCTATAATTGCGCTGCTGTGCGCACACTCTTCCCGCACCGATGGATGCGGTGTTCCCAATAACGGCGAAACTCCCGGTGAAAACTACAGCGCAAACACGCTTTCGAATCACGGCTCCGGGGTTACTTTCCGCGGCTGAGGCTGGGATTTTCACCGGCCATCCCCTCTCTGAATCCACAGTGCTCCGCGTACTCTTCCCTTTCTCTGCCTTTTTCCGATTCATTTTTGTAAAGTTTAATTCATCCGCGTTTATTTGTCAAGAAAATTCCGCATAAGCCGGCAAACTCATTATTTTGTAAAGTATTCTTTCAAAATACGCTCCACATGAATCCTTGTCGTATTCAAAAAAGGAATGTCCTATTTATCTTCTGTCAGAATAGAGGAAGTTCCGTACAGCGCAGAATCAACGCCTCGATCCCGTCCTTCCGCGCCATCCGATCCGCAAACTGGAGCAAACCAAGTCGGGTTTTCTCCCTGCCGCTCAGAATGCATAAACTTAAAAAAACAAATCCTGCCTGATTTCTCCCCGTTTCGACGGAAAAAACCGACGAATTTTTCGTCAACTGATACGAAGAAAAAGGGAAACATGCCATTCTTTCGCGGATTTTGTATCTTTACAAATCGTGTAAAATCAGGTATGATTTTAAACATAGTAAATACCGGTGATGAGGCTCACCGTAATCGCATCTATTGCTGACGGCTTCTGCTTTAAGATTTAGAGCAAGAGCTGTTTATTTTTTTTGAAAGGCGGTTTCCTATGAAGGCTAGCCGGTTTCTGATTGTAGGGATGGGAGGCTTTTTCGGTGCGGCCCTGCGATACCTGATTTCCTGCATGGCCGTCAAATTGTGGGGGGAATTTCCTCTCGGCACGCTGATTGTCAATCTTGCCGGCGGTTTTCTGATGGGATTTATCATGGAAGCCGCGGCCGGTTCCTGGTCCTTGCCGGATGAAATGAAGATTTTTCTGACTACCGGCATGATGGGGGGACTGACCACCTTCTCCACCTTCAGCTACGAAACAGTATCTCTCTTCTCCAACGACAGCTACTGGCTGGGCGGCCTGAACGTCGGTTTAAACCTTTCCCTCGCCCTGCTGGCCTGCTGGGCCGGAAAATCCGTTGCACAAATGATATAAATGTTTTACTCCACCACTGAATTACAACAGAAATGGAGCGATGTTTTTGGCGAAGGATCATAAGCGCGGACCCGCGCGATGGAAGCTATTCTTTGCTGTTCTAATCTTATTTTGCGCGGCAGCCGTATGTATTTTTACGTTCCACGGAAAATTACTGAACGGAAAAGCGGCGGAAAAACCGCATTCCTCCAGCTCGGCGGCCTCGGTCCCGGTCAAAAAAGAGGCAAGCAGCCAACAGTCTGCGAAAGACGAAACAAAGCATATGGTCAGCGTACCCTTCATCAGCCAGGAAGAAAAGCTGCCTTCCGGCTGCGAGCTGATCAGTTCCATGATGCTGCTGAAATACTACGGTCAAACCACCACGACGGACGAAATCATGCGCCGCACCCCGAAATCCACCCTTCTTGCCGCTGACGGGAACGTATACGGCATGAGCCCGAATCAGGCATTTATCGGCAATCCGTATTCCCCCGACGGGCTTGGGTGCTATTCTCCGGTTATCACCGCGGTGGTCGACTCCTACTTTTGGGACGCCGGAAAAATGGAAGCGGTCAATTTAACCGGAACCAGTCTGGACAAGCTGGCCAGAGATTATATTGCAAAGAATTCCCCCGTCATCGTATGGGCCACGGTCGATATGGAAAGGCCCGGTCAGGGACAAAGCTGGATTCTCGCGGACACAAACAAGTCTTTTCAATGGATTTCCGGGGAACACTGCCTGGTGATGGTCGGATATGATCAGGAGAACTACTATTTCAACGATCCCGCTGACCCCACAGGGGTGAAAAGCTACAAAAAGTCTCTGGCGGAAGAGCGCTATCAGGATTTAGGGAAGCAGGCCGTCGCCGTGCGACCCGTTTCATCCGTCACGGCATAGCGCTCATGCCGGTTTTTTTACAGGAAGCGAAGGAATACCATGAATCTGCTTGTAAGCGCCTGTCTTCTCGGAGTTCGCTGCCGTTACAGCGGCACCGGATGCCCGAATAGCAACGTGACCAAATTGGCGGAAAAGCATCATCTGATTCCGATTTGTCCGGAACAGCTCGGCGGCCTTTCGACGCCCCGCGACCCGGTGGAGCTGGTAAGCGGCCGAGCGGCAACGCGCGACGGCTCAGACCGCACGGAGCAGTTTCTGCGCGGCGCGGAGGAAGCCCTGCGGCTTGCCCGGCTGTACCGCTGCGGCGGCGCCGTTCTAAAATCCCGCAGCCCCTCCTGTGGATTCGGAAAAATCTACGACGGCACGTTCTCCGGAACCCTGACCGAAGGAAACGGAGTGACCGCCGAACGGCTGGCTATGGCCGGGCTCTTTCTCTGGAACGAGGAAAACTGCGGCGCAATTCCCAGTTCGGCAGAAGGCAATGAGGAATAAGACAGGGCGTCCGAAGCAATGCTTCGGACGCCCTGTCTTATTCCTGCTGCTTTCGGCTCCACACACACAGTCGGTCGGACAAAAGATCGACGCCGGCGAGAAGAGCAAAACCGATGACGGAGATAACCAGAATTCCAAGGTACATGCCGGTATAATCGATTCTGGACCACGCGTCCAGAATATAATATCCCATTCCGTATTTTGTGCCGTATCCTTCAACAAAAAACAGAATGGAAAGCGCAGTCCCAAGGGAAATGCGGACGCTGGTCAAAAGCTCCGGCAGGATCGCAGGCAGCGCGACATGCCGTACGATTTGCGCTCGGGTGGCTCCCGCGCTGACGGTGACAAGATACATGACCGGGTCGATCTGACCGATGCCGTCGCGCACGGACACAATGACCTGAAACACGATAATCAGAAAAATAATCGCGATTTTAGAGCCGTCGCGCATTCCCCACAACAGCATCGCAACCGGCAGCAGCGCCGTCTTCGGAATCGGATAACTGAAATAAATAAGAGGATACAGAATTCTGTTCGCCCGAACGGAATAGGCCATCAGCATTCCGACGGGCACCCCGACCAGCAGGGAGAGCACCAGTCCCGCCGCAATGCGCCATAAACTGCACAGGATGTGAATTCCGATCCGGTCGGCGATCAGGGTTCCGGAGTTACGGTAAACATCGATCGGGTTGGGAATCACCGTGATATGGAACAGAAAATGTGCCGTGAGCCAGATCAGATTGATCAGCAGGAATCCTTCCAGAAAGGTTCTGCATCGCTTACGAAACCGCTTCATCCGTCCGCCTCCTCATCCGGCCTGAGCCGGTCGCGCAGAAGCCGCCTGATTTGCCGGTACTCCGGCTGCCTGGGATCGGAAACGCCGAAAAAAGGATTTTCCGTTTTTAACAGGATTTTTCCTTCTCTTTTCCCCATGACAAAGACGGAGTGTCCAAGATAAAGAGCCTCCTCAATACTGTGCGTCACCAGTACCGCCACGGCCGGGCGGCGTTTCCACAGATTCAGGAAAAGCTCGCGCGCGTCCTGCCGGGTGATCTCATCCAAAGCGGAAAACGGTTCGTCCATCAGCAGCAGATCCGGCCTGAGGATAAAAGCCCTTGCGACCGCGGCGCGCTGCGCCTGCCCGCCGCTCAGCTGAGTGGGGTACCGGTCCAAAAGCGGCATCAAATCAAGTGCCCGCCAGATTTCCCGGATTTCCTTCCGGCGTTCTTCCGTCACCGGTTCTCGGCGCAGGAGGAGCGGAAGCAGACAGTTGTCTCTGACCGTCTTCCAAGGGAGCAGGCCCAGATTTTGGGGAATCACCCCAATGCGGTGCGTTTTCGGGCTCAGGGGTTCCGGGTTTCCGTTTTCAAACACGGTCATCGTGCCGCTTTCGATTGCGACCGTCCCCGCGAGAGAGCCGATCAGGGTGGATTTCCCGCAGCCGGACGGGCCCAGAATCGCCAGCACCCGTTCCGATTCCATGCGAAAGGAAAGGTCCCGAATAACCGGGATGTTTGCCTTTTTGGTGCGGTAGCCGACACAGAGCCGGTCCACCGATAACACGCGGTTCCTCACGTCTTTCTCACGAAGTAACGTCATCGATCATACTGTCATAGCTTAAATCGGACTTGCACAATCCCTTGGCGCTTGCCCACTGAATTGCATTCTCCACGTCCTCTTTCGGCGGCAGCTTGCTCCGGCGAAATTTTTTGAGCTTTATTTTCCCGTTCATTTCCTTTGGGTAACCGACCGCGTCGATCACCGTACTCTCATATTCGCTCAGGTCAGTGCTGTTCATATAATCGACAGCCTCATTATATGCCTGGTATAAATTCCGGATTGCCCGGCCCTCTTTTTCCAGCACTTTCTCCGTAAAGGCGGAAACAGCGGGATAAAGCCCGATGGTGTTCGCGCTGCTCAGTTCAACCGCGCCGTCGTCCAGCGCGAGCGTCGCGAACGGCTCCGGAAGAAGGACGAGGTCGATCTTATTGTTCCTCAGCAGCTCCAGCCGGTCCGGTATGCGGGAAACCACTTCCTTTTTGACATCCGCCGGCTGCATCTGATTTTTCTCCAGAATCCGGTCCAGTGCGTATTCGATCAGTGTGTTCTGAGAAATCGCAATGCTCTTCCCCTTGATCTGACTGAGATTTTTGATCCCGGTATTTTTACCGGCCAGCAGCAGATAATCCCCGTCCGTAATCCCGGTAATTCTCACGTCAAGACCCGCGTTCCGGTACATGCAGACCCCGACATAATCCGTCAGCACGCCGTCGATTTCGCCGGCCTGCAAAGCCGCGTCACGGTCCTTTGCGGAAGTGAAAACCTGCAGATCCAGCGTAAACCCGTATCTTTCATCCAGCTTATTCCGGTTGATCAGCGCAAACGGAATCACATCCGAAGAAGACATCATGCCGAGCCGGATCACCGGCTTTTCCCCCTCGGAGGACGCCTTTGCAGATGAAGTTTTCGCGGAGGATTGCCCGGACGAAGTCCCCGCGCCGCCGGACGAACACGCCGCCAGAGAAAACACCGTCGCAAACGCCAGCAGGACCGCCAATCGTCTAATCTTTTTCTTCATTCTTTTCCTTCCCTTCCCAGCGCCGGTAACAGTCGTTCTGCAATCCAAGGCTGTCCATGGCTTTTCCGGCGACAAAATCGATCAGGTCATCCATGGACTGCGGGCGATTGTAGAATCCCGGCATGGCCGGCAGAATCGTAACGCCCAGTTTGGACAGACGATAGAGATTTTTCAAATGAACCGGAGAAAGCGGCGTTTCCCGGGGAACCAGCACCAGCGGGCGTTTCTCCTTGATCATCACGTCCGCCGCACGGGTCAGCAGCGTTTCGGAAATTCCCGCGGAAATCTGCGCGGCGGCGGACATCGAACACGGGAGGATCAGCATGCCGTCGCATTGGAACGACCCGCTCGCGACGGGAGAAAATAGATTTTGGTTGTCTTCCTCGATGATTTTTGCCGGTCCCTGCCGCCACAGGACCAGCCTTTCCTCCAATCCGACCCCCGTTTCAAACTCCAATACCTGAGTCCCATGCTCGGTGGCAACCAGATGCAGTTCCATCTCCCGACGGCTCAAGGCATCTACCAGTCGCAGAAAATAGGCGCTTCCGCTCGCGCCCGTCAGACCGATGATCAGTTTCTTCATTTTCTCAGCCCCCTAAAAAAACGCGTCCAGAAGTCCGAAAAACAGCAGTGTCAGGCTCACCAGCTGGTTTACGCTGTAGGAAGCGATGTTGACATGGGTCAAATTGTCCGGTGATACCATGCGGTATTCCGCGACGAACAGGACCGTGATAATTCCCAGTCCAATATCATAGAATACGCCGAACTGCGGGGTCAGTATTCCAATCACGGCCAGACAAAGCAGCGTCACGATATGAAACATCATGGCGATGAGAAGCGCGTATTTCACACCGAACGTCACAGGGATGGAATGCAGCCCGTTCGCTTTGTCGAATTCATAATCCTGCGACCCATAGATGATGTCGAAGCCGGCAACCCACAGCGTATTGGCGCATCCCATGACGAGGGGAACCAGCGAAAATTTACCCGTAACCGCCAGCCACGCGCCGACCGGCGCGCAGGCGCAGGTAACGCCCAGAATCAAATGGCACAGAAAAGTAAACCGTTTGGTATAGGAATAGATAATCAGCAAAAACAGCGCGACCGGAGAAAGCGCAAAGCACAGCCAGTTAAGCTGATAAGCCCCAAGCAGCATGAGAAAAAAGCAGAACGCGGTAAAGGCGACGACCTCGCCCTTTTTCATTTCTCCCTTTGGGATCTGCCGATTGGCCGTGCGTGGATTTCTCGAGTCGATTTTCGCGTCGATCACGCGGTTGATCGCGTTCGCTCCCGTGCGCGCGCCGAGGAAACACACAACGATCCAGAACACCGTGGACAAGCTGGGCAGCCCTCTCGCGGCCAAAACCATGGAAACCAGAGCAAAGCTGAAGGAAAATATGGTGTGAGAAAACATTACCAGCTTTCCGTAAGCCTTTATTTTTTCGGCGATTTTATAAAAAACCATACTCGTTCCACCTTTCGTCCACCCGCTTTTTCATCTCTCCCGACATGACAATATCGTCGGGCCAGTCGCGGGTCTGCCCCTCTTCCCGCCATTTTTTCGTTGCGTCGATCCCGATTTTTCCCCCGAAAAGAACCAGATCCCTGCGCGCGTCGATATTGTTGAACACCTTCCAGAATACTTCGGACAGGTCGCGCGTATTGACCGTATCGTCCACCGCGATTAAAAACCGTTCGGGGCTGGTTTTCAGCTCCTGTTTCAACGTTTCACCGCCCTGAAACGGGCGCTCCTTGTGTACTGCCAGAACGCGGAAAGAGTCTTCCGGCGCCGGTGGATGGGGCAAATCGGAGGTCGCGTCAACGCCGAGCCGGCACCCGTACAAAGGTTTTGCCGAAGAATGGTCCAGCGCGTCAAGCGGACCGTCGCAGAAAACCAGCTGCTCCTTCCCGCGCACCGCGCTCAGCACTGCGCCGCGGACGGCGGTAAGATTTTGAACATCCACGGATTCATTTACCGCGATAATCAGCTTTGTGTACATCATCTGCCCCATGCCCCACAGGGCGTTCATTACCTTGCGGGCGGCGCCGGGGAAACGCGCCTTTACCGATACGATTGCACAGTTGTGAAAAACGCCTTCCAGCGGAAGATTGAGGTCGCAAAGTTCCGGGATCTGCATCCGCAGCAGCGGCAGAAAGATGCGTTCCGTCGCCTTCGCCAGAAAGCAGTCCTCCATCGGCGGCCTGCCCACCACGGTCGCGGGATAAACCGGATTTCTCCTGTGCGTCACGCAGGTGACGTGAAACTTCGGGTACATATCGGCCAGAGAATAATACCCCGTATGGTCCCCGAACGGACCTTCCCGGACAAGCTCCTCCCGCGGGTCGACAAAACCCTCCAGCACGAATTCGGCGTCCGCCGGTACGAAGAGGTCATTTGTAACACAGCGCACCATCCGAATCCGTTTCCGTCTCAGCCAACCGGCGAACATGATTTCGTCGATCTCTTTCGGCAGCGGCGCGGTCGCGGCATAGGTGACGGCGGGGTCACACCCCAGCGCGACAGAAACGGGCATTTTCTCGCCCGCCTCCAGATACCCGGAGAAATTCAGCCTGCCGTCTTTGTGCCGGTGCCAGTGCATGGCCGTACTGGTTTTGTGCAGAACCTGCATCCGGTACATTCCCATATTCTGCCGTCCGGTCCGCCGGTCCTTTGTGAATACTAGCGGGAGCGTAAAAAAGCGACCGGCATCCTGCGGCCAGCATTTCAGAACCGGGAGTTTCGATAGGTCCGGTTCCCGTTCGACGACTTGCTGGCAAATTCCGCGCGACCTTACATGCCGGGGGAAAACAGAAATCAACCGCAGCAGACGCGGGATACTCCGGATTAAGCCGGCAACGGAACAGTATTCTGAAAAATCCAGGTATTCCTCAATCTGCTTTGCCACGTCTTCCAGGGAATCCGTGCCAAGGGCAAGCCCCATCCGCTTCATGCTGCCGAACGCGTTCATCAAAACCGGGCAGCACGAACCCTCCGGATTCCGGAACAGCAGAGCCGGCCCGCCCGCCTTGCCGACGCGGTCCGCGATTTCCGTCATTTCAAGCACAGGCGAAACGGGGACTTCAATTTCCATCAGTTCATTCTGTTCCCGAAGCAGCGCAATAAAGCTTTGCAAATCAAGTCCCAACTTCGCACCCTCCGTTCAGGATTTCTCCAAGTCATGAAAATGGCTGCTGTATTGAATCCGCCCATCCGGCATCACCCAAAGCGCTTCCGTGCCGGAGAGGCTGTCTACATAGGTCATCCCCTGCGACAACGGCATGTTGAACAGCGCGGTCGAAAGCGCGTCCGCGACGCCCGAATCTCTGGTTATAATGGAAACCGATTTATAGTAAGCAGACGGCATCAGTGTTTTTGGGTCGATGATATGATGATAGTTCTTTCCGTTCACTGTGTAATACCGTTCATAAATTCCGCTTGTGACAAGGGACTGTTCCCGGAGCAGCACCGTGGTCAGGGATGTTTTTTCGTTCCCGAGGTCCGGGTTCTGTATCCCCACATTCCAAAGCTCGTGGTTGATTCCCTTTTCTCCAATGGCCCTTACGTTCCCGCCGATGCTGAGCAGCGCGGAGGTATAACCGGCTTTTTCCGCCAGTTCGGCGACCTGCTCGGTGGCGTAGCCCTTCGCGACCGCGCCCACATCGAGGCTCATTTCGGGATCTTTCAGATAAACGGTCGAGGCTTTTTCATCGATGATCACCTGATTGATATCCGTGTGCTTTGAGGCTTCTTTCAGTTCTTCCATGGGCGGCAGCTGCGCGTGCTCCGGGTCGTTAATCCCGTCCTCCCGGTATTGGTGCCAGAGGCGCAGCACCGCCCCGAACGCCACGTTGCAGGAACCGTTGGTGGCTTCGTCCTCCTTTCTGGCCAGCTGCAAAAGACCGATTATCCGCTTGTCAACCTTAACGGGTTTCTTCCCCGCGTTGTCGTTAATTGTCTTTAAGTTATTGATTCCCGGGTAATTGTTGTAAATATCATAAAGGTGGTCATATTCCTTCAAATGATTATAAATCAGGTTCGAAAAGTCTGTAAATTCTTCTTTGCTGTCCATATAAGCCACCAGCTCCGATTTCGTATCAAAAAGCTGGAGGAACTGGGCGTCGTACCGGGTTTTTTCGTTTTTCCCACAACCCGATGCAGACAGAGCAAACAGAAGGATCAGGAGAATCGCAGCCGCTTTTTTCACCAATTCCACACCTCAAAAAGATGGAGGCAGAACAAATCTGCCTCCTGAAAAGTTTAAAAGTTTTGAATTATTTTGCGTTCTTCGAAGCCTCTTCGATGTTGGCAATGAAATCCGAAACACCGAATGTGACAGAAGCGGTCAGTTCCTGATCGGTGGGCTCTCCGCTTTCATTCACCTTGATCCCCTTGACTTCGTCCACGGTCTTCCCCTTGACGTACTGTGCAAAGGAAGCGGCCTGCTGATACCATTCCTTGCCGATCTTGGAAGCCTTTTTCATCCCATAGGATTCTTTCAGAACATCCTTGGATTCCACTTCCTTGCTCAGGTCGGTTGTGATTTTGCCGGAAACGTCAAAGCTGACGGTCGGCTGAACCGCGTCGTTGACACAGCTTGTGATTTTACCGTCGGAGCCGAACGTCACCGCGCTGATCTGGGAAGAAGCTTCCGCTTTGCCTTCCTTATCCGCCGTTGCGTCCGCACTGCTGGACAGCGACGTCACAATGCCAAGGCCGAGCTTGTCGTCCGCTTTCGCGCCAAGATCCTGCGCATTTGCGACAGCCTGTTCAATCGCGTCGACAAAATCGCCGATGGAAATTGTAACGGAAGAAGTCAGTTCCGTTCCGGTCGCGTGGCCCTCCGAATCGACCGCGATGCCTTTGATCTCCTCGACCGTCTTGCCTTTTACATAATCCGCAAATGCCTGTGCCTGTTCGTTCCAGTCCTTTTTGATTTTAGAAACTTTGCCAAGGCCGTAGTCCGCGCCAAGCTCATCTTTAGACTTCACCACGGCGTCGGTTTTATCAAGAATTTTACCCTGATCGGAAAAATTGATCTTGGACTGAACCGCATCGATCACACATTTGACGATCTTTCCGCTGCCGTCCACCGTTACGGCGACAATGGTGGAATCACCTTCCGCCACGCCTTTTCCATCTTTGACCGCGGTGCTTTTTGTGACAGAAGAAATCACGGCAACGCCTGTTTTGACCGAACCGGCGGCCGTTGCCGAAGACGACGCGGGCGCGGAACTGTTCTGTGCGGAAGAAGCCGAAGAACTGGAGCCGGCATTTGAACTGCAGCCCGTGAACGCGGTCACCGTAAGCGCTGCCGTCAGCAGTAATGAAATCGATTTTTTCATATTGTCCCTCCAAAAAATAGTGTCTGGCTCATCTATTACTTTAAGCCCAGCCTTTTTAAAGCGGGCAGAGTAATCCTTAAAAGCGTGGACGTTGCGGCCCCGGCAATCAGACCGGATATCAGCAGGACTGGAAAATAAGTCCACAGCAGAAGATTGGTGTACAAAAGTGATACCGCCGCGATCTGCCCCAGGTTATGCATCACAGCGCCCACAATGCTGATCATTAAATAGGATATTTTTTCTTTGAAAACCGCGATGCAGACAATCATTGCCAGAATGGAAAGCAGCCCTCCGCAAAAGCTTAAAAAAGCCGCGACCGCACCCCGGGTCAGAAAGACAAACAACGATTTCAGCACCGCAAGGGTTAGGGCATCCTTCTTCTTTAAAAAAAACAGGGAATACATCACAACGATGTTGGAAAGCCCCAGTTTTATCCCCGGAACCGGCATGGGAATCGGAATCTGATATTCGACTACAGTCATTACCATCGCCGCGGCAAAAAGCAGCGCGGTAACAACCATTCTTCTGATGGAACCGGAATCCATCCAGCGACTGGCTTTTTGACCGGTTTGCCGTTTTTCCTGATTCAGCATATCACACCTAACCAATCACAAGATCCGGGTCGTTTGCATTTCTGCCGTTTTTCGGTACGATTTTCAGGATAATCTGATTTGGAAGACAGGCCGCGCTTTGACCGACTGTCCGCAGTCTTCCGGCCTTGATGCAGATTTTATCCGGGCAATTGGATTCCTCAAAGCAAATGCTTCCGTCGCTGAACTGATGAAACACCACATTTTTATTCTGGGGAATCGAAAACCTGCGGTCAACCCCTTTTGTCAGGTCGACGGTTTCCACCAATTTGGATTTATAATATATTTCGGCAACGGCCGCCGTGGTACCGTATTTCTGCTGATAAAACAGCCAGCCGCCGGCACAAAGAACCAAAACGGCCAAAAGAATGAAAAAATCCGTTTTTTTGATAAATTTCATATGAAACTCCGCATAAAATCGGCGGCCCCAAAACTAAGTATGCCCCGAAAGAACGCCGTCATCATGAGAACGGCTCATTTCTCCGCAGGAGCGCATGAAAGGGCTGCAAAAGATGAATGGGACTCCGGCTGCAGTCCACGGAACGCCTTGTCCAAAATGGATTTCAGCCTGTCCTTTTTCTTCTGTGATGCGTCAAGAGCTGCAAGAATTTTCAACGATTTGTTATAATACTTTTCCGATATCCCGTGAGTATATCTTAAACCGCCCTCGCGTCGGACAGCGGAATCAATTTCCGACTGGGTCAGGCAATGTTCCTCCGCTTTTTTCTTACAGGAAGCATCCTGATGAAACGTAAAAATCAACGGAAGAGTTACAACGCCCTGCTCATAATCCGACTGCACAGGCTTTTGGGCCAGCTGTTCGGGCGCTTCAAAATCGATGCAGTCGTCCGTCAGCTGAAAAATCATACCGGCATACCGGCCGAGCTTTTTGTACTTTTTTAGTTCCTTCTTGGGCTGCCTGCTTACAAGTGCGCCGGCAAAGAAAGACGCTTCAAACAAAGCGGCCGTTTTTCCGTCAATGATCCGCAGATACCGGCTCACGGTTAAGTCGAAATTGAAGTGGTTCTGTGTTTCGTACAATTCTCCAAGACAGACACGCCCCATGTAATCAGGAAACTCAAGGTCCAGATAATCCTTACGGTTTTCCACAAGCGATACCTGTCTCAGCGCTAGGCAGAACAAATAGTCGCCGCAGACCACCGCGCTATGTTTCCCGTACTTTTTCTGCAGCGTCACCGCTCCGCGGCGAAGGTCGGCATCGTCGATCACATCGTCATGCACCAGAGTTGCAAGATGAAGAATTTCGACCGCCGCGGCAAAACGAACGGCATCCGGAGGAACAAAGCCCTCTCCGTTATCCGCACAGGACAGTACGGAGAGCGCCCGAATAAACTTTCCGTGCGAACCGGACAAGTAACGCATATATTCGCGCACAGAGGACGGTGAGCCGGACATCGCTGTTTCCATTTCCTGCCTGACGCGTTCCGCCGCGCCGTCGATTGGAATCAGTTCTACAGTATCTTGATTAATCATGGTAAATATAATACTTTCTTGCAAATCCGACGTTTTTCCAATGCTTTTTCAGGTAGGGCATCGCGTAGTAATCAAGGCCAAGGGTTCTTCCTCCGCCGATCAGCACCGCGATCGCCGCGAATATCATCCAGAACGTATTCAGGTACAATCCGGTGGTGCAGACAAACATCACTTGTAAAACCAGAGAGAAGCCGGAGGAAAGCGTCGTGAACAGCCCGCCGATCAGCGAAAGGCCGATCAGAATTTCGGCGATCACGATAAAGCCCTGCATAAAGAGCTGAACGTTCTGGCTCGGCAGAATCACCTTGTCCACAAACCAGTTCATCAGCGGCACGTTCAGCTTGAACGCCAGATCGCTAAAAGTCGACTGGGCAAGAGCCTTGCCGCTGACAAAGATCACCTGAAACAGGCCGAGGAAGTTGAAGTTCAGCAAAACCTGACCGACGGCCGACGCGGCCTGCCCCGCGGCATCGCCCGCCTGCACGGTTGCCGAAGAAACAGCGTCCGCCGCCTGTGTCGCCAGATTCATTACCGTCAGCACCGTGCCGTGCGCGGCGGTCGTCGTCGCGCTGCTCGTTGCATCCGGAGACGCCTGCCCGCCGTTCAAAATGTTCTGGTACCAGCTGTCGGCCCCGCCGAAAAAGCCGGTAAGCTGAGCGGAGGTCATCCAACCCTCCACAACTTTCATGACGCCCTCAAAGAGCCATGCAAGACCGAGCCAAACGCGAAGCGGGAACAAAAGAAAACTGGGTGTTTTATTGGAAAAGTGCCCTCCTAAAAAGCTGCGGTCATGGCGGATGGTAAAGAATTCATGTTTCAAATAGCTGAAAACCTTGTTCCAGCCAAGCACCTGAATAAAATAAATCACATTGATGAAATGCTTGACAAACATGGCAAAGAAGGACGGCAGGTTCATTTGGCGGTTCTGCGTGCCGACCCGGGCCACACCGTAGCGGCCGCCCACACTGACCATCACCCCGTGGAATTTCGGACGGTACGGGATCATTTCCCCCGTTCCCGTCATGGCGCAAACAAGATTGTTCGCCGCAACGCCGGAGCTCTGTTCGCAGTTTTCAACCAGCTGGGGAACAGGAGACTGCTCCCCTTCCGGAGTATATAAAATATTATCCCCCACAATAAATACGCTGTCGTTGTCGACCGACCGAAGGTAGCGGTCCGTTTCAATGCGCCCG
Source organism: Caproicibacter sp. (assembly GCF_046707225.1). Lineage (NCBI taxonomy): Bacteria > Bacillati > Bacillota > Clostridia > Eubacteriales > Acutalibacteraceae > Caproicibacter > Caproicibacter sp. Next base: position 15,112 of record NZ_JBJKOP010000049.1, read on the forward strand.
CGCCTTGCCGATTTCAGCGTTTTACCGGCTTCCTCGGTAATCTGCGAGCTTTCAATCCCCGCAGTCCAAATCACCGTTCCCGCCGTCGCGCGGGTAACTTTTTCGCCGGTCTTATATTCAATAAAGCCTTCTCCAATGCTTACAACGCCCGTATTCATCATTAGCCCGACATGCATTTTTTGAAGGCGTCTTGCAATTTTGTCAGAAAGCTTTTCCGGAAGATTCGGCACCGGGCGCGGCAGGACATCGACATTCCAGACTCTGACCCCGTCGCGGTCTATTTCAAATTTATCGCAGAGAACCGGAAGATACTCCGCCAGCTCCCCAACCATTTCCACGCCGGAGAAACCGGCGCCGACCACATAAAAAGTCAAAAGCCGGTTTTTCTCCGCCAGGTCGGTTTCGCGCGAAGCCATGCGGAAGCAGTCCTCAATATGATTTTTCAGGCGCACCGCGTCATCGTAGGACCACAGCGTGTAAGCGTATTCCGCAGCGCCGTTCACACCGAAGAAAGTGGGTTTTGAGCCCGCCGCAAGCACAAGGAAATCGTAATCGTAAGTTTCCACTGAACCGCGAACCGTTTTTTTCTCAAAATCGATCTCCTGAACAGTGTCCAGTTTGACATCGACTTTTCTTCCGGCAAATACTTTTTTCAGGCTGATCTTAATACTGTCTTCATCCACTCTGCCGGCAGCCACCTCGTGCAGCTCCGTGAGCATAGTATGGAATGGGTTCCTATCAATGATGGTGATGGAAACATCATCGAGTTTCTTCAGCTTTTTAGCCAGTTTCTTAGCGGTAAGCAATCCAGAATAGCCGGCACCGACAACAACAATTTTTTTCCCCATAACTATCCTCTCTCAGAAAAAGTGGTAACGAACATAAATAAAAAAGGGTCGGATATGCCTGATGAATTTGCTGCCCATATGAGAAAAAATTAACAAGGGAGAGCAAATATCATTTAGAGTACACCAAACAGATAGTAATTATATGATTAATCAAAAAAAAAGTCAAGGAAGAAAGGAATAAGCAAATTTTACCTGACAAAATGGTTTGTCTCAATTCCTCATGATAAAATGTTAATAAGGTTATCGTTCGCATTTGTTGCTGAAAACATTCATTATTTTATAAATTCCCATCGGAATGCTGTTTCCCGAAAGAAAAGACGGCGGACCGGATTCTGTAAACCACCCGTAAAACCCGCGGTACAGAATCTGGTCACCGTCTCAAATGAACTGAAAAAAAATTTTGGAAACATGGGCTAAGACACGAACTTGCCGCTCACCATCACTTTCCTGATGGTGAAATCTCGGTTCAGTACAACGAGGTCGGCAGATTTTCCTTTTTTAATACTGCCGATCCGGTCGTCCATTCCGATTGCGGCGGCAGGATTAATCGTCGCGGATCTGACGATCTGACGAAGCGGCAGTCCGAACCGGACCAGATTCCTGATTTCATCCAAAAGGTTGGTGGTGGAACCCGCGATCGTACCGTCAGCCAGTCTGGCTCTGCCGTCTTTTACACAAACCTGCTGTCCGCCCAGGTCATAAAGGCCGTCGGCGAGTCCCGCCGCGCGAAGGGAATCGCTGACAATTACGGTTCTGTCTTCTCCCAGAACGCGGAACGAAAGCCGCAGCACAGCCGGGTGAATATGAAACCCGTCGCAAATGATTTCAGCCTTCACGTCCGAATTGTCAAAGACCGCCCCCACCCCGCCCGGCGTGCGGTGGTTGAGTCCGGTCATGGCATTGAACAGATGGGTTACATGCGTAATTCCCTGTTCAAAAGCAGTTTTCGCCCGGTCATAGTCCGCGTCCGTGTGCGCCATAGATACCGTACACAATTTTGCGGCATGTTCGATAAAGGCGTCCGCGTTTTCCTGTTCCGGAGCAATATCAACAAGCTTGATAATACCGCCGCAGTCCCGGAAAAGCTCCTCGAACTCCTTCCAGTCCGGCGTTCGCACATAGCTTTCGTCCTGTGCGCCTTTTCTATGCGCGGAAATATAGGGACCTTCCATATTGACCCCGCACACGCGTGCCCCTTCGACAGGATGTTCCATGCAGTCCCTGACGACGGAAAGCGCGGATCGGATTTGGGTCATTGGAACCGTCATCGTCGTGGGGCAAAATGACGTAACGCCCTTTGTAATCAGATGTTTAGCCATTGTTTCAATCGCCCCGCGAGTGCCGTCGCAGGTATCGGCGCCCGCACAGCCGTGGATATGAATATCCACAAACCCCGGCGCAACAATGCAGCCGCTCAAATCAATGGCTTCTTCTCCGGAAAGACAGGGCGCGATTTCAGCGAACCTGTCCTCATGAATGGAAAGATCGGTTTGAACCAGATCGAAATCCTGATTAAATACCTCTGCATTTTTCAATATCATATGTTATTTACCCTTTCATCGGTGTCTGCTGTGAACGGCTGACATCGCGTCCTGATCCGCAACCACCGTCACGTCCGGATGAAGTTGAAGAATCGAAGCCGGAATTTCAGGGGTCACCGGGCCAAACAGAGCCTTTTCAAGAATATCGGCCTTATTGGCGCCGCTGACCACCAAAAGGATTTTTTTCGCCTGCATGATCGCCTTGATTCCCATCGTAAGCGCAAACCTCGGGACTTCCTCCCTGCTCTGGAAAAAGCGGGAATTCGCCTGAATGGTTTTTTCCCTGAGCGCCACCCGGTGCGTCATTTTATCAAAGCTCTGGTCCGGCTCGTTAAATCCGATGTGACCGGTTTCCCCGACGCCGAGCAGCTGAAGGTCGATTCCTCCAAGCTCCGCGATATGCCCGTCATATTTTTTGCATTCCATTTCAAAGTCTTCCGCCATCCCGTTTGGAACCGCCGTGTTTTCCGGTTTCACATTGACATGCTCAAAAAAGTTTTGATTCATATAATAACGGTAGCTCTGCGGGTTTTCCGGAGAAAGCCCACAGTATTCATCCAAATTCACACTGTGGATTTCCCCGAAATCGACGTCTCCTTTTTTGTACCAGTCAACCAGCTGACGATAAATGCCCAGAGGAGTTGCCCCCGTCGCAAGGCCCAGAACACTTCTCGGAAAGAGAATCGCCTGCGCTGAAATGATATTCGCAGCCTTGCGGCTCATTCCCTGGTAATCCTTTGCCTCAATTAATTTCATAGTCCGATTTCCTTTCTTTTATCATACCACACAAATGCAATCCGTTAAAGCTTCTATTGAGAGGAATTTCGATATTCCAGCGGTGACATTTGAACTGTTTTTTTAAAGATTCTTGAAAAATGCGTGACATCGTTAAAACCCAGCATTTCGGAAATCTCATGGATTTTTAAAGACGGATCTTCCAGAAGTTCTTTTGCCTTTTCAATCCTCGTATTGTTTAAAAGGCTGCTGAAGCTTTCCCCGGTGTACCGATTCAGAAGTTTACTGAGATACCAGGGGCTGACATATGTTTTTTCGGCGAGTACGGTCAGGGTGAGTTTCTCCGCGTAATGCACCCGGAGATACTCCACGGCGCTGCGGACGATCAGGTTCCCGGCGGGGCTCTCTTCCGGGCGTTCTTCGACGGTTCCCGCTCCGTGCGGAGAAGCAGTGTTCCCGCTGAGGTTTTTCGTCATAATCCGAAGGGCTTCCTCCAGTTCGTGCATTCTGGAGGGCTTCAGCAAAAAGCGGGTAACGCCGATGTTGATTGCCCTTTTTGCGTATTCAAAATCCCTGTAGCCGGTCAGTACCGTAATCTGCATCCGGGGGAATTCGCTTTTCAGTCCGGCCAGCATGGTAAGGCCGTCCATGTCCGGCATTTTGATATCGGTAAAAAGAATATCCGGGCGGTATTGTCTGACCGCGACCGCGCCCTGCCGCGCGTCCGTCGCGGTCGCAACTACCTCACAGTCAAACGCGGCCCAGTCGACAACCTTTTTCAGTCCTTCCAGTATGATCGTTTCATCGTCAATTAAAATCACTTTGTACATCAAGCCGCCTCCGGTACTCAAAAAGATGTTCAGCCCTTGATGGCTCCAACGGTCAGTCCCCTGATAATGTTTTTCTGCAAGATGACGTATACGGCCAAAACCGGCACCACCACCAGAACAACGGCCGCCGCCATCAGCCCGTAGTTGACGCCTGCAATGGAAGTGATTTCGCTCAGCAGACGGGTGATGGTAAAGGTATCCTTATACCGCAAAAAAAACATCTGGGTGAACAGATCGTTATAGGACCATAGGAATGTAAAAATTGCAACGGTAACGAAGGAAGGTTTTGCAATGGGAAGAATGATTTTAAAGAATATCTGATAAGTACTGCAGCCTTCCAGATAAGCTGCCTCCTCCAGATCGATGGGCAGTGAGCGGATGAATCCGGTCAGAACAATTATGGCGAAGGAAAGATTCCCCGCTATCTGCGGCAGAATCACGCTGAGCTGGGAAAGAAACAGATGGTCGGTGTTGACGATATGCCAGCTGAACATCATCCGAAACACCGGAATCACCGTTGAAAAAACAGGAAACATCATGCTGGCAATTACCAGAGAATACAAAATGCTCCTGCCCTTGAACTGGTAGCGGGCCATTCCGTAGGCCGCGAGTCCCGCCAGCAGAAGGACCGCGACGGTAACCGCAGTGGAAATCACCATGCTGTTCTTATAGGCGCTGAAGATATCCACTCTCTCAAAAGCGGTTTTATAATTATCCAGCGTAAAGCTGTTACCAAACGGGATGGAAAAGGAATCGGAACGGATGAGTCCTTTCAGCCGGAACGAATTTAAAATCACCCAGAAAAACGGATAAATCGTTGTCAGAGCCCAAAATGAAAGAAGCAAATATAGAAACAGTTTTCCCGGGCCAAACCGCCTGCCCGGACTTTTTAATTTTCCTAAGGAAACAGAATCTGCTGTTTGCATCTGATGACCAATCCTTTCGCTGCGCATAAGGCGATGCGGTAATTCAAAAAAATCTCCGGACGGTATTTCTGTTGGATCATCGCTAATAATCCTTTTCTCTGAATATTTTGTTCGCAGCCTGTGCGATCACAACGCCGAGCACTACAATCACGATGGCGATTGTGGAACCGTAATCCACGTCTCCCATCGTAAAGGTCTGATGATACATATAGGTACCCGTCAGCCAGGACAGGTTCATGGGAATTCCCTCTCCCATCATAACCCAGGGAAGATCAAACACCTTCAGCGCCCCGGTAATTGCCAAAATCAGGCAGGTACAAAGAACATTGTGCAGCAGGGGCAGCGTGATATAGCGCACTTGCTGCAGCTTTCCGGCTCCGTCAATCTCGGCGGCCTCGTAAAGCTCTTCGGAAATGTTGTTCAGCCCCGTGACAAGGATGACAAAATAGAAACCGACATACTGCCACATCACGGGCAGCGTCATGGTAAACAGAAAATGGGTTTCGTCCTTCCAGTCTATCACTTCGGTTGAGCCGAGCATTTGAAGCAGCTGGTTGACCATGCCCCCGTCGTAGAGAAAGATCAGATTAAAAAGCAGTCCCAGCGCAGTTGCGGAGATGACAATTGGAAAAAAGTACACGGTGCGGAAGAATTGGGTGCCTGCTCTGATATGGTCGACCATCAGCGCGAGGAGCAACGCGACGCCGACCTGAAAAATGATCGTCAATACCATCAGCAGCAGCGTATTTTTAACCGCTGTCGCCATCATGGGATCCTGAAACAGCTTTTTATAATTTTCATACCACGGCTGATTCATCCCCGCCGCCGCGGTGCCAAGGCCGTCAATGCTGCAAAAGCTGTTGTAGACATTCATGACAAATGGATAGTAGAGAAACAGCCCCATAAACAGAAACGCGGGAACCAGAAAAATAACCAACGGCCCTTTCCTTCTGTAAACCATCGAAGTCATACCATCATCGCTTTCTTTAGAAAAACCGGAGAGACGACGCGCACTCTCCGGTTTTTTTCTGTAATTTTCGGGAAACGGCCTTGTCTTAACCCTTGATTGCCAGGCTTTGGTCAATGACCTTGCCCGCGTCCTGCTTTCCGGCAACAATATCCTTGATTCCGGCAAACAGCGCGGTGCGGGCGGCCTGATTCAGATTATCCTGCGCGGCGGGCGCGAGTCCCGTTTTACCGTTGACCATCTGAAGAGCGGACTGAACAAGGGCGTCCGCGCCGTCCGGGGTAGGCATCGGTTTCTTGAGCGCAGTCACATTTGTAGCGCCGAACTTTGCGACCACATCATCCGCAGTCATCGCCTCGACAAACTGAACGCATGCTTTTTGCTTGGCCGGGTCGCTCCAGGCCTTTTTGGTAATATAATAGCCCATGGAGATTCCGCCGATGAGATCGGTCGCTTTTCTCTCATTTTCAGCAGGTACGTAGGTAACGGCAAAATCTTTGATGTCTTTGGCGTTCTGCTGGAACCAGCCGATCTTCCAGGAACCGTCGATGGCAAACGCGGCTTTGTCGTCCGCCATCAGCTGAAACGTCTCCGCGTCGATGGCAGTCAATGTATTTTTCGGGAAATATCCTTTTTCATAAAGGGTTTTCATGTCGTTCATTCCGTCAACCCATGCTTTTCCGCGCTCATCCGTGGAGGACCCGGGAACCTTGGCGTGAGTCGCAATGGTGTCGTGGTTAAAAATCGTGTATTCAAACCAATAATGCGGAACCTCCTGAAGCGAGCATGCGATCGGCGTATACCCCTTCGCCTTGACGGCTTCGCAGTCTTTCAGAAACTGATCCCATGTGTAATTGGAATCCGGAACGGAAACGCCGCAGTCCGAGAGAACCTTTTTGTTAACGTACAACCCTTCCCAGTATCCGTTGACCGGAACGGAATAATTCTTGCCGTCAACCGGGGAAGCGCCCAGAAGCTCGTCTTTCATATTGCCGGCATACTCCGGATAAGTTTGGCGGATCTCGTCCACGCCGACAACTTTTCCGCCCTGAACCAGCTTGTTGGAGTCGACGCCGTTGAAGTAAAAGAGAACGTCCGGCTCCGCGCCGGTTTCAAAGTCGGCCATGATTTTTGCTTTCCACTCTTCGTTGGATGTGCCGGAGGCGTCTTTCACCGTATTGCCGGTCGCCTTTTCGTAATCCTTTACCGCGGCTTCATAGTTGCCGCGGTTGCCGTCGTCGCCGCCGTACGAGGTGACAACCGTGATTTCTACCGGCTGAGCGGCCGCGGAGGAAACCTGCGCGGATTGCGCGGAAGCGGCCTGGGATGACGACGCGGGCTGAGAAGAGTTTTGGCAGCCGAACATCGTGCCGCAAAGGGAAACGGCAAGCACGAGCGCTGCTGCTTTTTTGATTTTCATAATGAAACCTCCCTATTTTTGATAGCGCCAGAACCATTCTTTCGCTTTTCATGATACTCTTCTCCGAATTAAATAATAATAGACAGACTTGTGATTTCTTGCATATTATTGTTTGCTTTGTACATTTGCAATAACAATTCTCGCCAAAGTATGGTTTTTGCTGTTCATAATAATAGTCAGCCCACTGCTGTCCCCAAAAATTATTTTCAATCTCTGGTTTACATTTCGAATTCCAATGTTGCAGGAACTTTCATTTTCAAGGCTGCCGTTCCCGGAAAGAAGCTCTTCGATTTTTGCGCGGTCCTCCGGTGAAAGCGCGCTGTCGTTTTCGACTTCCAGAATCAAAGCGTTGTCTTCATAAAAGGCCCTGATCTGAATTTCCCCCTTCTGCCGCTGCTGGATTCCATGCTCCACAGCGTTTTCCAGCACCGGCTGGAGAATCAGGCGCGGAACGTATTCGTCCACGGCGGACGGGTCGACCTCCTTTTGCACGGTAAGCCTTTTGCCGAACCGCTCGGAAATAATGTACAGATAAGCGTCCGCGTACATCATCTCCTCAGAAAGATGAACCATCGGTTTCCCTCTGCGGTCTATGGCGGCGTCAAGCATGGTGGACAGCGCTTCGATCATTCTGGAAACCTTTACATTGTCCGCCAGTCTTGCCTCCCAGTTGATGATTTCGAGCGTATTGTTCAGAAAGTGCGGATTGATCTGCGACTGCAGCGCCTTGATCCGCGCGTCGCGCAGCGCAAGCTCTTCTTTATAGATGCGTTCAAACTGATACTTCAGCTTGTAAGACATGCTGTTGAACGAATTTGCAAGATATTGAAATTCGGAACTGTGAAACCGGTCGTTGATCTGAATGCCAAACTCGCCGTCTTCAATGGCCCGGTTCCGATCCACCAGGCGTTTGACCGGCGCAGTGACATTCCGCGTAAAAAACCAGACAACCATAGCCAGAAGCGGCACGGCGAAAATCAGAATTTCAATCAGCATATTTTTGAATCCGGACAATTCCCTCGCGAGCGGGGCGCTGTTCACGCCAATTACATAGGAAAACCGGTAATCCTGTCCCGGATTCATTCCAAAAACATACGATCGGTTTCCCGAATTCCTGTAAAAGAGTCCCTTCTGCGCCAGACTGATTCCCAGTGAATCCGGCGCGAGCTCTTCTCCCTTCAAAACAACTTTGGTGGAATTGAGCCAAAGAGAAGCGTCGGTTTCCCACGCCACATTCGCAATGCTGCCAAACATGGTTTTTGGATTTAACTGCATGGTCAGGACCGCGTAGGTTCTGTAATTGTCATCCACAATGTTCCTCACCATATAAACGCTCCCCTGAACGTTCAGAAAGCCGACGTTTGTGCCCAAGGTCCGGGAAAGGTTCCGGACCATGCTGTGAACCTTTTCCTGGTATTTCAACACTCCCGAATAAGTTTCATGGTAGGTGTAATAAACCCGGTCCGGTTTGTCGCAGAAGTATAGCATGGTCAATAAAAAGCTGTCGTCATACTTGTACTGCTTCGAAAGAAATTCCGTAATTTTGTCGTACAGGGCCATGGCGTCCTGTGTTTTTAAATAGTCCCGGTAAGCGCTTTGTACCGAACCGTTGTAAGAGGCATAACGGGACGCCGAAATGGCCGAATCGATCTGATTCAGCGTAATTTTTACGGAATTGTTCGCGGATGCGGTAATGGTATTTGAAATCTGCCGGTCGATTCCTCTGTATATGTAATAACCCGCGGCGCCGCCGAAAATCGCCACGGGCAAAATCCAGCAAGCCATCACGATACCGATCAGTTCCCACTTCAGGGAAAAAGCCCCGCGCCGGTTTGTTTTCTTTTTCATGCTTCGCCCCGTTTCTGCGGATGGCCAGGAATTTCCAACCGATTCATTCTTTGTAGATTATAGCACCCAAGGCGGAAAAAGGACAGCCGATTTTAGCTGTCCTGTCCAAGTGAAAGATAATTTTTCAAAATGTACCCGACGTTCTCCGCGTCTTCCATCGTCGGCATTTCACAAAAGATGCGAAGAAGCGGCTCCGTTCCTGAAAACCGGGCAATCACCCAGCCTCCGTTTTTAAAATAGACCTTGCAGCCGTCCAGGTAGGAGACCTTTTCGATCAAGAATGGGAATTCCGGCAGCAGCTTATCCCTTAATAAGATTTTGGTAACACGCTCTTTTTCCTGCTGCCCGAACCGATAATCGGATTCGATCATCTCGCAGGTTCCGTACCGGTCGGTAATCTCCCGATAGATTTCCGAGAGTTTCCGGCCCGTGACGGCAATCATCTCGACCAACAGGGACGCCGCGTAAATACCGTCCTTCCCCTGAATATGCCCCCGCACGGTAAGCCCGCCGGACGACTCGCCGCCGATAATCGCATTCGTTTCCGCCATTTTGGCGGAAACATATTTAAAGCCGACGGGAACTTCATAGCAGACTTCGCGGAAATCCTCCGCAATCCGGTCCACCATATGGGTTGTCGCAAGGTTGCGAACCGCTGCGCCGTGCCATCCCTTGTATTTCATCAGATAGTAGTAGAGCAGCACAAGAATTTTGTTGGGATGCAGGAAATTCCCCTGATCGTCTATCACGCCGAGCCTGTCGGCGTCGCCGTCGGTCGCGATTCCCAGGTCACAGTGTTTTTCCTTTACATAACTGATTAATCCCGTCAGCGTCTTGTCGTTCGGGGCGGGAAGCCTCCCGCCAAACAGCGCGTCATGCCGCTCATGAATGACCTCCACATCGCACCGGGCGGTCATCAGAATCATTTGAAGAGCCGTCCTGCTGACGCCGTACATCGGGTCAAGCACTACCTTTAGTCCCGCACTGCGGATGGCCCCCATGTTGACAGACCGGATGATGCTGTCGATATACTGATTCATTGGGTCAATGAGCTGAATCGCTCCGTTTGTCAGGCCCTCTTCAAACGGCAACGTTTTAATTTCAGACTCATCGGTATTCAGAACATACCGTTCCAGCTCGCTCGTCAGCAGTTCGTCCGCGTCCCGGCCGCCTTCCATAAACACCTTGATTCCGTTGTAAACGGCCGGATTGTGGCTGGCGGTAATCGTCATCCCGTAAGGAAGCCCCTCCTGCTGCACGGTAAACATGACAAGCGGAGTCGGCGATTCCCGGTGAATCACGCGGCAGGGAATGCCCCGCCCCGCCATGGCCTCCGCCGCCCAGCACGCCGCCGTGTCGGAGAGAAAACGCCGGTCGTATCCAATCACAAAGCCTTTTTCGGCCTTCCCCTCATCCGTCATCTTTTTCGCGATGGCGGTTGTCAAAAGCTGAACGTTTGATTTCGTAAAACCCTCGCCGATGACCGCACGCCAGCCGCCGGTGCCAAACTTAATCATATCTACCCCCGCGATTCTTCGCGCGCAAGGCCCCCCCACGCGCGGCAGTTTTATTTTTTAGCCCAGCACGGCAAGAACCTTATGCCGAGAACCGGCCTGCTGTGCAGGTATGCCGTCCGTGACGGCGCTGCCGTCAAGCTCCAGCCTTTTGACCCCTTTGCAGACATGATCCGGATTTTCCACATGAATCTCATAAACGGCGCCGCGCCAAGCGCGCACAACATCGAATTCCGCCCAGTCTTTTGGAATGCAGGGATCAATCGTGAGGCGGTCAAAATCGGGCCGCACGCCAAGCAGATAATGCGTGGCGGCATAATAGGCCCACCCCGCGGACCCGGTCATAAAGGGATGCCTGGCCCGGCCGAACGCCGGATGGTCCTTCCCCATGACAAACTGGCAGTAGGAGTACGGTTCGGATTGTCTGATTTCGATTTTTTCATTCTGATCATACGGCAAAAGGGCGTTGTAGAATTTCATTGCCCGGTCTCCCCGGCCAAGTCTCGCTTCCGCGCACCAGGCCCATGGATTCGGATGGCTGAAAATCGATCCGTTTTCCTTAACGCCCGGATAAACCCGCGTCACAAACCCGATTTCGTCGTCCGGTTTTGTGTAGGACGGCGCGTTCAGCATCAACCCGTAAGGGGTGTAAAGATATCTGTCAACCGAATCCATGGCCAGCATACCGCGCTCCCCGTCGGCAACGCCGGAGAGAACCGCCCAGGCGTTGGATTCCAGATGAACCTTCCCCTCCCGGTCGGAACAGGTGCCGATTTTCCTGCCGCTTTCCGTGATGCCGCGGATGTACCATTTTCCGTCCCACAGATGATCGTTGCAGGCATTCTTCACCGCTTTCGCCATAACGGCGTATATTTCCGCTTCCTGTGTTTTTCCTACAAAACGGGAAAGCTGAATAAACCCGTCGAGCGCCCAGAAATGCAGGAACGAGACCATAGCGCTTTCCCCCCCGCCAAGGTTCAGGCAGTCGTTCCAGTCCGCCCGCAGTCCTTTGCAAATTCCGTCCGGCCCAATTTCACGGCCGGAAAAATCAAGAATGCGCTTCATATGCTCATAGACGGTTCCGTCCCCGCCGTCGGCATAACTCACCGTTTCATTCAGCAGAGAAACCTCGCCGGTTTCCTTGATGTATTCGACGATCGACCCAACCAGCCAGAGCGCGTCGTCGGAGCAGGCGTCCTTGATTCCGTGGACGATCTCGGACCGGTCCGGTGTTGGAATCACGGTTGGTGATTGAAAGCTCTGCCGTTCTCCCTTCCGCTCCGGGTCAAACCATTCCGGCTGGAACAGATGAAGTCCGTAGCCCTCGGACGTAAGCCCCCTCAGCAGCTGCATCAGGCGCTGCCTGCACTTTTGAGGGTTCGAGTGCGGAACCGCCATGGCGTCCTGCGAGGTATCCCGGAACCCAAGGCCGGTTCTGCCGCCCACCTCGATGAAAGAGGCGAACCGCGAGAACATGATATTCACTTCCGCCTGATACAGGTTCCAGATATTCAGAGAGGTATCCATTCCGTGATTCGGCGTTCGAGCCTGAAAACGAGTCAGCTTGTCGTCCCAGAATTTCGCAAGGTCGGCAAACGCACGGTCGATATTTTCCGGGTTTGCATATTTTTTTCGGTACGGCGCGGCAGCCGCTCGTCTTCCCTCCCCCAGAAAAAAGGCAACGCGCGTTTTTTCTCCGGGCGAAAGCGTCAGCTTTTTCTGAAGAACAGCGCAGTGGTTGCCCGTTGTTCCGCAGCTGCCGAAGCATTCCCCGCGCTCCACCGCCTGCGGATTCCGCTCATTGCGGTAACTGCCGAGGAAGCTGTCTCTCAAACAGTCAAAGCCGTCGGGCTCAAAGCTGGAGGCAAACCACTGATAGCCTTGTTCCTCATAATGGAGATCATATTCGATCACGCCGTCCTCATAATCGGAACCCGCGGCATACAGACTCATCTGAAAATTCTGGTTATCCATGTCGATCTGATGAAATGAAAATTCCAAATAGGAAAACAAGCTGAGTCTTCTTGGCCGTTCCGAGTCATTTTCCAGAACGACATCCCAGATTTCGACCGGTTCATTCAGAGGAATCAAAATCGTTTGGGTAGCTCTGATTTCCTGATAATCACAAAGGAATTTGGAATAGGACAGTCCGTGCCTGCAGGTATATTTCGCGCGGTTCAAATCCACGCCCACCGGCTGCCAGGAAATGCTCCAGTATTCCCCCGTATCGTCGTCGCGCAGATAAACGCAGTGACCCGGGCTTTCCATCGGAGCATTCGGGCGAAAGCGCGTAATCCTGTGATATTGAGGCGATTGATAGAAGGAATACCCGCCCGCCGTCTGGTTCAACACGGCGCACATGTCGTTGACGCCGATATAATTCGTCCAGGAAACCGGCGTATCGACACGGTCGACGACATATTCCCTGTTTTGGTTGTCAAAATATCCGTACCGCATGAACATTCTCCTTCCGGAACGGTTCTGACCCCATTATAAGGCACCCGGAAAACGGAATGAATAGCAGATGTTGCGATTAATTGCATATTTTTGTGTAGCTTTTTGGAATAACGCGCGGCGGAAGCTTCACGTCTGTTTTGTCCGACAAAAATAGCTGCCCTGAAAATTTCCAGGCAGCCCGCAATGGCATAGTGAATCAAGCCTACCTCAAAGAGGTGAGCTTGATTTATGTTTGGCCCCGCCGGACGCTCCTTTTGTTTAAGTCAAAGAAATCATGTTTCGCAATTCTGTATTGCTACAGAAACCGAATCAGTTCCGCCTGCATCAAATTTTCTCTTTTGTTTATTGATACTGTCACGTTCAACGATCTCCACGTCCAGAAGAATGTTTTCCCGCGGTTCGTCCCGGTGGCTCATTCTCCAGATCAGCCGCTGCACGGATACCTGTCCCATAAATTCCTTGTGAACGTTCACGGTAGTCAGCCTGGGGGAAATCACAGTGGACAGCGCCGTATTGTCGAAACCGACGACCGCAATATCTTCCGGGATGCGATACCCCAGCCGCCGTAACGCGAGAATCAATTGACCCGCGGCATCGTCGTTGGAGCAGACAAAGGCTTGCGGCATCCGCCGGATGCTTTTCACTTGACTTACTATTTTGTCAACATCATGCTCAATGACAGATTGCTCGACATTCTCAAGGACAGAATATGCCAGCACATATCTGCTGACATCGGGGTAGCCAAAAACAGAGGGCAAACTGTGGATTGCCTCCTGATACCCGAAAAAGCGCTCTTTAATGCTCATGGAGTAATTTAAGTCGCCGAAAAATCCGATTCTCCGGTAACCGCTGTCGATCAGCAAACGGCTCACACGGTAGCTGCCCAGTTTATTATTGGAAAGGACGCAATCGATCGATCCAGCCATGGAATTATGGTCGACAACGACAATTGGCAGACCTTGTTTCTTTAATTCAATCAAATACTCGTCGCTGATCTGTCCAATCGAGATCAGTCCGCAGGCACGGCCTTCCTTTACACAATCCGGCACGCTGATCAGCTCGTCCGTAAAATTAATCAGGATTTCGTAACCGTTTCTTTTCGCCTCCGCTTCAACCCCTAAAAGTACCTTGGAATAAAAATCCGAATTTCTGAAATACTGCGTCTTAATTAAAATACAGATATTTTTGTTTGCCAGAGCCTTTTTGTATCGTGTCTTCTCTGAAAAGTACCCTAATTCTTCCGCCTTATTAATAATCAAATTTCTTGTCTCTTTGCCCACCCCCGTTTTGTCGTTTAGCGCCAAAGATACCGCGTTAACCGACAGGTTCAATTCCTTTGCAATGTCTTTCATGGTAATTCGGTGTTTCAATTTGAATCACTCATTTCAAATCGTCATAACTTTAAAGACCGGTAAATTTCCTCCAAAGTGAAATCGACTCGGCATATTTTGTCGTCCGCCGCCCCATAGTACAGTACAATTTTATCACTATCTTGATAACAGCCGCAGGTAAAAACAGCATCGCCGAAAAAGCCGCTTGTTTCATAACCGATTTCCGGCTCAAAAACAGGATTTCCCGTTCGGGCCAGAATTTTTTCCGGATGATTTGCGTCAAGCAGCATGGCGCCGATACAATAGCGATTATTTTCATCAGCCGCATGGTAAAACTCAATCCAGCCCTTTTCCGTGCGAAACGGAACCGCCCCGCCGCCGATTCGCCCGCTTTCCCATCTGTTTCCGGATACGCTGCAAAAATGCCGCTGATTTCCCCAGTGAATCATGTCCGGGGATTCGCAAATCCACATTTCCGGTGTGCCGAACGCCTCGCTGACCGGACGGTTCAGCGCATAAAACAAGTCTCCGAATTTTTCTGGAAAAATGACAACATCTTTATTTTCAGGCGCAAAAATGACTCCGCAGTGCTTAAAATCAACAAAATTTTTCGTGCTCAACAGGGCGGTAGCGGGCCCCTGCGGGCTGACTGCCGTATAGTTTATGTAATAAGTGTCTCCCACCCGGGTAACCCTCGGGTCCTCCATCCCCCAGCTCTCTTCTTTCAATACAGGCTGAACCATCGGGGAGTCGCTTACCGTAAAATTGATTCCGTCTCTGGAACGCGCCAGACGCAGATGGGAAAAGGACGTCAGATAGACTGTTTTTAACCCATGCGGTGTTATTTGCCTGATTGAGCGTGAATCGGAAAAATCCCATTCCGGGTGCTCAGCCTTCACCACCTCCACAACATTCATCGCCATATTGGAACCGTTTTGAACCATGATTGGAATTTTTACACTTTGGCTGGTAAAGCCTGCCGATTCGGAAACCCGGCAAACCAATAGTATTTCATCCTGATACCGGCAGACACCGCAGTTAAAGATTCCCTCCACACGGAGGCCCTCCCTGCTTGGTTTCACATCTTCGATCGTGATTAGCGGATTTCTGATACATCTTTTCATGAAGCAATCTCCAATATATGTAATATGATGCCGAGGTACACCCGTGCCTGCCCAGACGGCGCGAATCCTTAGGGCGAATCAGGAATCACCCCTTGATTCCTGAAAAACTGATTCCTTCCACAAAGTATTTCTGAGCTGCAAAGAAAATGACCAAGACCGGAATTAATGTTAGTACGGAAGCCGCCATCAAAGGTCCCCACTCAACTTTCGTCATACCGTTGAACATGGCAAGCCCTAACTGCAGTGTGAACTTTTTGCTGTCGTTCAGATAAATCAGCGGGCCCATCAGGTCATTCCATGAACCCTGAAAGGAAAAAATCGCCACCGTAATCAACGCCGGTTTCGAAATCGGTAAGTATATTTTTACAAACACGGAAAACTTGTTTGCCCCGTCGATCATTGCGGCTTCCATCAATTCGTCCGACTGAGACATAAAAAACTGCCTGAGCAGAAAGATAAACACGGCTTGCCCGCCAAAAAAAGCCGGAACCGTTAACGGTAAAAACGTATTCACCCACCCAAGGCGGGTAAACATCTGAAAGACAGGAATCAGCATCACTTCCGACGGCAGCATAATGGTTGACAGCAGAAGAAGGAACCAAATGTTTTTTCCCGGAAAATTAAATTTTGCAAAACCAAATGCAACAAACGCTGAAACAAACACCTCCGCCACAAGGCGTGTAACCGATATGATCGTAGAATTCAAAAAATACTGCATGAAAGGAATGTCCTGCAGGGCCTTCCCATAATTTTCAATGTGAAATCCGTCGGGCAGCCACTGCGGCGGAACCTCAAAGATCACGTTTCCCGATTTCAGGGAAGTTGATATCATCCAGAAAAGGGGTAAAATACACACAATGGAAGCCAATGTCAACACAACGTAAAGCACTGAATTCTGAATCAGAAGCTTTTTTGACTTGCTTAAAGATCTGCGTTGGACTGTCAATACAATCCCCCCTCTTTTCCGTGTGGGGCGCGTTTTGATTTCTTTTTGCCTTTTTTAATCTCCGCATTGTAGAATACCCACAGGTTGGAAGATTTAAAAACCAGAAGCGAAAGGACCAGAATGATCAGAAACAGGATCCACGCCATGGCGGTAGCATAACCCATCTTGAAATAGTTGAATGCGTTTTGATATAAATAAACCATGTAGAACCTTCCCTGATTCCCGGCGCCGCCAATAATGTAAGCGTCGCTGAACTTACGGAACGCGCCGACAATTCCCATAATCAGGTTGTAAAATATGACGGGCGTCAACATCGGCACGGTTATTTTGACGAATTTTTCGAACCAGCCGGCACCGTCAAGGTCTGCGGCCTCATAGAGGGATCTCGGGACATCCTGAAGACCTGCAAGATAGGTCAGAATTCCTCCTCCGGCACCCCAAAGCGCGATCAATATGTAAGACGGCAATACCCAGTTAGGGTTCGACAGCCAGCCGGGCCCCTGAATGCCAATTCTGGCCAAAAGCATATTCAGCAGTCCCATGTCCTTGTCAAGAATCCATCTCCACAATAACGCGATCGACACACCGGACACAACAGCCGGCAAATATAAAATGGTACGAAACAGGTACACGCCCCTGATTTTGCAGTTGAGAAGCGCCGCTAAAGACAGTGAGGCCGCGATACCGAGCGGCACCGCGAAAATCGCATACCAAACGGTCACAAACAGCGAACTTAAAAAATCTTCGTCATGGAACAAATCGATATAATTCTGGAATCCAACAAAATTTGGTGCCGTAATGGAATTGGAATCGGTAAATCCCAGGTACAGCGCCTGAAACAGCGGGATTACCGTAAAAACGATAAACCCAATTACCCAAGGCGCCACAAAGAAAAATCCAGCGTTTCGGCTCAGGGCCTTTTTCATTACATTTCCTCCGATACAAAACACTAAGCTGATATTGAAACCAGCTTAGTGTATAGAAATCACTTGCCTGTAATCGTTTTGATTTTCGCCGCCGCGTCTTTTGCGGCCTGCTCCGGCGTCTTCTTGCCGTTAATCAAAGGAGTATAAAGCTCATCGCCGATCGCGGTATCTATTTCGGTTTCTTTTTCCTGATTATTGAACCCTCTGGCATATTGCGAGGATTTCTTGATGACGTCGAGCGCATATTCTTTTTCCGGCATATTTTTGGGAATCATATCAAAACCGTCCTGAATCGGCGGTACCACCTTCCACTGGAATGTTGCGTTCGTAAGATCGACCAGAGCTTCGTATGCCGCATCAGGGTTTTTGGTTTGCGAAGATATGACGGTGGAAGCAATCCAGCTGAACGTGACTTTTTTGTCTCCGTGCGGTATTTCAGCCATCCCGACCTTAAATTTATTGCCAACCTGCTTTTCAAGGTCGTCGCCGGCACCGCCGAAGAACATGGCTACTTTTCCGGTCTTGAACAAATCTGCATCGCCCATATTCTGCGCTTGCTCCTGCGTTGGGGAGACATTGTCCCGCAAAATTTTATTTAACTCCGTCAGGCCCTTGATTGACTCGGGGGAATCGATCAGGATTTTTCCGTCCTTGTCAACCGTTTCGCCGCCGTATGCCCAGATCCAAGTCTGTACCGGAGGCCAGCCGTCGATTACCGTGCCCCACTGCGTTATTTTTCCGCTTGAATCTACCTTAGTCAGCTTTTTCGCCGCAGTCCGGAAATCTTCCCATGACCAGTTCCCGTTGGGTAAATCCACGCCGGCGGATTTCAGCAGGTCTTCATTGTAGTACATCACAACCGGCTGGCTGATCCATGGAAGCCCGTACAGTTTATCCTTGTATTTCGCCGTATTCAGCGGCCCATCAAAATAATTGCTCAAATTGACTTTTGAATCCTGCGTGGCCTTGTCCGTGATGTCCATCAAAACGCCCAACTTCGCGTACATTGGTATGTATTCCTGCGAAAGCCACATTAAATCAGGCGCCTGCTTTGCGGAAATCATCGCTTGAATTTTTGTATAATAGTTCGCGGGTATGCTTTGAATTGTCAGGGTATAATCCTTGGAATTTGCATTCAATTTATCGACAATCGACTGCATCTGCTTTAGCTCATCGGCTCCGGCCCAGGTGGAAACCGTCAGCTTTGCTTTTTCGGTTGATTGGCCCGCTGCGCCGCCCGTCGAGGCACCGCCCGTTGACGAAGCGCATCCGGATATCGACCCTGCCGCGATGGCCGCCGTGATGAAAACCGCTGTTATCTTCCGCCAGATTTTTTTCATTCTAAATCCTCCTAATCATTTTATATTTTCTCCCATTTCAAAAATGGGTCCAATATTGTAATACAGTGCGCCTCCGTATCGCCAACGCCACAATACAGCAGCGCCGTTCCGTTTTTCTGCCTCACAAGACCGCCGGCAAACACGACATCTTTTAAATCATTCCTCTTGCTGGGACCGTTTTCAAAATTTTTACGAACCGCAATGATTTTCATGGGCGAGTGTCTCCCGCTGTTGGGGTCAAGCAAAAAACAAGTTGAATAATAATGCCGGTTACCCTCCGGATCGAAATTTGCAATGTGGGACAAAACACCGATTTTCCCATTTTTCAGCAGATGAAGCTGATTTGTACCGCCCCATTCCTCCTTTGCGAACTGATCCTCAAAAATTCGGGCGGAGGAAATGGACCGGTCATTCAGGTCGTCGAGCGAACGGATCACCGTAAAACCGATTTTCCCCCTGCCCGCTTCCGCCCCCTGCGGCCTTGTCGTAATCAGAATTTTTCCGTTTGGCAGTTCCAGCAGACGGATATCTTTCATATGTTCCGGCCCACAGGCAAACCTCTGAAGCTGAAACGGAGCTGTTTCGCGGTAAAACACGGTGCGATATGTAAGTGTGTTTACCTGATTTCGATAAACTTCCACTCCTCCGATTATCATTTTTCCGCCGATCATACAGTAAAATGGATCCTGCAAATGGTCCAGCGGCTGATATTGTTCATCCAAAATCCATATTCCGGCGCTCCTGCGCAGGAATATGATGCTGGAATCTTCGCTGTCCCTGAATTCCGCTCTTCCCAGAAGTAATTCCCTTCCGTTGTAGAAAAAAGGTGAGGAAATGTTATAAACATCACGTTTATCTTTTCCTTCTAACCGGATCGGAAGCTTTGTATTGGCAAATTGCAGCTGGCGATAAGGAAATTCTTTTAAAAGCTGCCGGCATGTCCGCATCGTAGTCACCGTTATCTCCCCCTTGGAACCGAATTTTACAACTCGGTCGCTTTTCAGGTGCGGAAAAGCGCAAAATATTAACAAATTTGTATTTATTAGATCTCTTCTATTACCACTTTAGACAACTCTCTGCTTGAATTCAACTCTATTTTACTTTAATTTGCAGTGCTAAGTCCCGTGTCACTTCCACTTTCTAGGAAGCGACGGTAATTCTTCCGCATCCTCCCGTATTTTCCGATGCTCTCCGTCTGATCCGTGATCGTCAGGTCGGGAATCTCAGGTAAACTCCATTCTTCGTGAAGGTCAGATTGTTCTCCACATGTAGCGCTCCTTTCCGCGAAGTGTTCGCGCTCGTAATTTCTGACGGTGACTTTGATCTGCCGCAGCATATTAAAAATCTCCTTTCGGTCTTTTGGACAAAAAAGGGGCTGTTGCAAAACAGCGCCGAAAAAAGCCGGAACAACCATACCAAAAGGTATTGGCTGCTCCGGCTTTTTGCTTTAGAATTTAGTTGTGACACAAAATGAAAAGCTCTTAGAGCATAACAA